>JADFSH010000166.1 GCA_022560875.1 Planctomycetota bacterium
CCGGTGCTCTCTCGCAGACTGCCCCCCCCGGTGCTCCGGCTTCCCCGACGACTGACGACTCACTCAATCGCGAGCAGTTTTATCTTCTTACCCTTACGGAAAACATTCGCATCGTGCAGAACGATCCGGCGACAGGTCGGATCATCACCGGCGATGAGCTTTCGGTGGTCTTTTCCTTCAAGAGCCAGGGACTCGGCAACATGTTCGCGATAAACGACGTTCGGCGAGAGCTCGATTTGGACCCGGGGTATGCAGCCTCCGAGCCCCTGACGCGCACCGCCTGGCTGGCCAGCCTGGCCCTGGCAGGGTTTGAGGATGATGGAATCCCCGTGCCAAAGGAAGGCGAAACGCTTCTGACCTGTGACGGGCCGCTGAAGATGATTCCGCTTCCCGATCCCGCCGATCGTCCCGCCTCATCCACCGATATGAGGATAACCGTGACGGGTTCCCCGGTAGTCATGCGCGATCTTGTGACTGACACGGAGGCCCTGTGTGGTTCCTTTATCTACAACACCGAAAATCGCCGTCTGCAACTGACCCGCATGCCCGATGAGCCGGTGACAATAGAGAGTCCGGATTATGCCGCGGAGGGTGATTTTCTCTGGCTCGATCAGTCCGAAGGGTCCGGGGGTTTTGAAGGCCCCGGCTGGCTCGCCAGTCGCGTGCAGGCCGAGGTGATGATCGCAGACGAGCCTGCCCGCAACGATGACGAGAAACAAGCCCCCGGCAATCCTCTGGAGCGACTGCGGGTTTACTGGGATGGCGGCGTCGATCTGAAATTCAGGGAAAGCGGTCGTGGGGAAGCAATCGGTCCCCTCCAGCGAGCGACCTTCCATGAAAATGTTCGTGTGCGCAGCGAGGAAGGAACCATCGACAGCGATTCGCTCGACCTTGCCTTCACCCAGAACGATCTGGGCGAAACCATACCCGAGACGATGACCGCCACCGGCAATGCCCGCCTCCGCTCGATCGGAAAGATTGATCCGGACCACAACACCCAGACCATCTGGAGCGACATGGTTCATGTCACCTTCATGGAATCAAAGGTCGGGGAAGAACCTAATCCCGCCACCGAAACCGCCAATCCCTTCGGCGGCAAAACACAGGTCCGCACCCTGAGAGCGGAGGGGGATGTTCAGGTGTTGATGGCCGATGGGGCCCGGGTCTTCGCTGATCTGCTGGAAGGGAATGCCGAGCAGGAGGAAATCACCTTACGCGGCGAGAATATCGTTCTTGTCTCCGGGCAGGTCCTCATCGAGCACGGCACAAAAGTCCATTTGATCAAATCGTCAGGAACCGCCGACTGGCCCGGCCCGGGTCAGGCCCGGATATTCACCCGGCCCCTCGACATGTCCGCCGATCGGCGAATCAAGCGACCGGTGATCGCCAATGATGATCCCGAGAATCCCCGACAACTTCGCGCCCGGTGGAACGATTCACTGCATTTCGACAGCCTCTATAACGACGGCGCCGGCAAGCTTCTGCTCATCGGCAAAGTGGATACGCAATCAACACCCTCTCCGCTTGATTACACCAACATGACCGGGGATGAACTTGAGTTGCAGTTCACTCAGGACTTCGAAGATGACGCCGTAAAAACCAACGGCGTATCGAAAGAGCCGGAAGATTCTGATCGCAAAGTACGTCGCCTGAAAACGCTCATCGCGCGGGGCGATGCCCGCATCGAAAGTCGTCACACGTATGAAAACGCTCCCGACGTCAAGCCGCGGGTGTTCTACATCGCCGGTGACCACATCGAATATGACGACATCAACTTTGAAGCGGTGGTGCCGGGGGCGGGCGAGTTGCTCATGCGCGACCTGCTTCCCGATGCCGACCGGGGTACAGGCAGCGGGCCATTCAGCAGCAAGGGTACCACGTCCTTCAAGTGGCAGGAGCGTCTGGAGATGACACATCTCGTCGATGAGTATTTCGAGATTGTGATGAGCGGCGATGTGGAGGGTCTGCATCTCAATCTTGAGGGTCAAAGCGCCACCATAACGGGCGATCAGATTTCCGCCGAAGTCACCAGGACTGAAGTCATCGAACAAAGCAAGGACCATTCAGGTTCGCTGCTGGTCGGATCGGACCTGACTTTAAGGAACGTCCGGGGCGTCGGGGCGATTTTCATCCGCACTCCCACCCGGGATGTGTCGTGCCACACATTTGAATACAACCTTGCCACCAACCTTGCTCACGCCACGGCCGCTCCGGGGGGCCGGGTCATCATCAAGACCCGCAACCAGCCGAATCCGGTGTATGCCGATCGGATCGACTGGAACATGGTCACCGATCGTATTGAAGTGAGGCGGGGTTCGGGAACAACGGGACGGTAATTACCATGACTTGATTCCAATGGGTGCCTGTGGCTGAGGCCCCTTCGGACGTGCTACAGAGTTGCGCAATCTGCGGCACAAAGGCTGTGAAACCCCGCGTTCAGCGGATGATACACCCGCACCCCCTTGACAACGGCTTGCTCATAGATGGCACCCGGGGAAACCGTAATAATGACTCAGGCATCCTCGCGTTCGACCACTCGATAGGTTTCGCGTTCGCCCCGACCCCGCAGGGGGTAGTCCTTCCGCAGGGGATGAGCGGGATATTTCTCCCAGGTGAGGATCCGACGCAGGTCGGGGTGATTGCGGAAGCGGATGCCGAACATGTCATAGCACTCCCGCTCGCGCCACTCGGCCCCGGGCCAGATATCCGTCACGGAATCGACTTCAAGGGCGGGGTCCGGCTCGATGCCCGAGGTGTCAATCGAAGGATCGAGAAAAGTTTTCACGGTCAGCCGGCGTTCGTTCGGATAGCTCATCAGCAGATACACCACCGCGAATCGTCCCTCGGTCTTGACCGGGTAACCGAGATAATCCACCCCCAGGACATCGCTGAGAAAATTGTATTCGCAATCCGGATCGTCACGGAGGAACCGCATCACTTCATGCAGCTTCGCGGCCGGCACGATTAATGACGTATCGCCGCGAAACTCAGACGCTTTGAACGTCGTATCGGGAAACGCCGCCTTGACGCGTGAGAGCGTGGGATGATCGGTAATCGAGGAGGTCATAAAAGCAATCTCTCCTAGTAGCGGAGGCGACATTCAATACGATTTGTCCTCTCCGGACAAGTCGCCGGGCGGTTTTCTCTCATCTTGTCTCCGAATCACGACCCCAGCCAGGCAAGCTGGGCACTCATATCCTGGGGCATGAGCACAATCGGCACGTCCGGGGGAAGGCATTCTTCCATCAGCTTCCGGACGTGATCGCGGGGCATGCTCCCCTGCCCCAGCGGCACGGCGCAACACGATTCTTCGCCGGACTGCTCATCGCTGACTTCCACATCGCTCAGCATGACCATGCTGCAGCATGAACCCAGCGCCTCGAAGGCCCGCGTCAGGTGATCCTCGATGTCCTCCAGCATCACCGGCTCGAAAAGATTGGCCGGGGCCAGGGCGATCTCAAACGGCTCCCCCTCCCGCTGATTGCAAAAGGTCACGCAGGAAGCGGGGTCGGAGAGAACGTGACGACAATGCGGATGAAAACAGAGTCGCTTGCCGCTCTTTTCGAGTTGCTCGGATATGTCATCACAGAATGTCGCAAAGGCCTCCCGTCCGGGGCGGAGCCACGTCATGGGATGAGCATCGAAGAGTTCCGGGGCCAGGGTTCCGGACCAGCAGACGATGCGACGGCCGGGGGCGGTCAGATCCGCCAGCCAGCCGTCTGCTAATGGATTGCTTTGCACCCTCGAAGCCAACACCGAATCCGGTGCGCCCTGCTTGAGGATCACGCCGTCACACGCGGGATATGGCGTGAGGCCAAGCGTGACCAGGGTGGCGGCATCGTATTCAACGTGGATGTTCATGCGGATTTACGAACCCCGGTACACGCAACGACTGGTGCAGGTTTCATCAACCACGATCTCATCGAGCAATGACAGGTCGCCTTGGAGCCGGTCCCAGAGCCACTTGGCGATCATCTCGCTGGTGGGGTTTTCCAGCCCTTCAATCTCGTTGAGGCAGTAATGATCCAGCCGCTTTCTCAGCGGCTCGACGATGCCCATGATTTCGCCGTAGTCGATCAGGTGATAATCGCCCTCGGGAACCTCGCCTGCGACCTTGATCTCTATGCGAAACGAATGGCCGTGCATCCGGCGACACTTGTGACCCTCGGGAAAGCTCGGCAGGTAATGCGCCGCCTCAAAGGTGAAGGATTTGACCAGTTGAACATGCATGGGACGGGCATCATATCCCAATATCAATCTGAAGCACTCCCGGTATTCAAGCACGCGAATTTTTCGTTTTCACCGGATTATTGCCATCAGTCGGCCTGCCACACGTTTATTCATATGGAGCGGGAAACCAAACCAGTGGTTTTTCGCAATGTGAAGCAGCGCATATGGATCAATCTCAGGACATGTTTGAATCTTTGCTTCATGAGGCGTATCGGTACGCCATCGCCTTGACGAATTCGGCGGCGGAAGCAGAGGACCTCGTGCAAGAGGCGTGCCTCGCGATCCTCAAGGCTCGGGGGCCCTGGACCCGGGCATATCTGTTCACCGCCGTCCGTTCACGATTCATCGACGTTGGCCGTCTCCGTACTTCCAGGCCGATTTTCGGACCTAGCCCGAACGGCGAATCGACACCCGTCACCACCCGCCTGACCGTTTATTCTGAAACTGAAACCAGTGATGAACTCTCCGCCCTGTCGGATGCGCTGGCCCGACTCAAACCCGAAGAACGGGAAGTGCTTTATCTTTCCGGAGTATTGAACCTGAGCGTCCGCCACATCGCTCGTCACGTCGGGCGGAGCCGCGGGTCCATGCTCAGTCTCCTCAGCCGGAGCCGCAAGAAGCTGATCCGGTTGATGTCTACCAAACAGATCGAGGTTCGATCATGAACGAACAAAACACCACGAAACTCCTGTCCGAATTCTATGAAGCGAAGCGCCTTCCCCCGGAGTGCGTAGCGAATATTCAGCAACTCGTCACCCCGGCAAACCACCTGGATGACACGTCAGTCCCGCAAAGCAGGAGCATGCTTCGACTCGCGCCGATTCTTTCCGCAGCGGCAGCCTTCCTGCTGACGATCACATCCGTTCTGTTCTACGAACGCGACCATCGCCCCTTGAGCACGCTGTTCAAGCCTGCGGTTCAGGGGTCCGTCGAGGCGAATCATCACGAATTACTGCCCGCCGCCGACATTATCGTTCTCAAATTCCATGCGGACTGGTGCCGCCCGAGCCTGGTCATTTCACCGATGTACGCCGAACTCAAACGCAAGTTCGAGGTGCAAGACGTACTTTTCATCAATCTCAACCTCACCGACGACGAGTCCCTGGCCCAATCGAAGTATCTCGTTTCGGCGCTGGGAATCGAAGATGTCTGGAACAAGCATGGAGGCATCACCGGAGAGTTGCTGTACGTGGATGCATCAACCCGGGAAATCATAACGAGCTTCAACGCCGAGAACGAATATGAGCAGATGAACCTCGCGCTCGCCGACGCCCTGGCCGAACGAGACGGCAATTCCTGATCCCATGCTGAGTGACAAACCGTAAAGCACGAGCAGAAAGATCTACATAAAACTTGTCGCGCCCCGAACCGGATGAATACCGGAGATTGCTCGATCGGTGCGCGCCGATCACACCCGGAAAGGAAACATGACCATGAAAGTGACCCACAAATTCCAGACCATCACGAGTGCGGCTCTGCTGCTCTCCCTCATTCTTATCAGTACCGTCGCCGCTCGGAACATGCTGGACACCAAGACTGCCGAAATGCCGCAGTTGATAGCCCTGCGGTATCACGCAGACTGGTGCGGCTCTTGCTCGAAGCTGACCCCGACCTTCGATGCCCTGAAAGAACGCTTCGAGGAGAAGTCAATCCTTTTCCTCACCTTCGACTTCACCGAGCCAAGTGACCGCAAGCAATCCGAGTTCCTCGCCGGGGTCCTGGGCCTGGGCGATATGTGGCGCAACAACCCCAATATCACGGGGAGAATCCTTATCATCGATCGGAAAAGCAAACAGCACGTCGATACATTCTTATCGAGCCAGTCCCTCGAGGAGATGGGGGTAGCCCTGGATGTTCTGATCAGTCAATAGGGTCGGGCTACAGAAAAAGCTGCGAGACCCTCGCTGCACACAAAGACCGGAACAAGTGGATGCACTCGTTCCGGTCTATTCTATTGGTCTTTGAATAGTTTACTTAACCTGCTTGAACTTGCTGATCTCATCGGTCATGCCGGCAGTGCCGGACGTGTCGGCAGTATCGGGCGTGTCGGCAGTATCGGGCGTGTCGGCAGTGCTGGGCGTACCGGCAGTATCGGGCGTGTCGGCAGTATCGGGCGTGTCGGCAGTGCCGGGCGTGTCGGCAGTATCGGGCGTGTCGGCAGTGCTGGGCGTACCGGCAGTTCCGGCCATGTCTGGCGAGTCGGCAGTGTCGGCCATGTCGGGTGTGTCTGGTGTGCCGGGCGTGTCTGCCGTGTCTGCCGTGTCGGGGGTCTCGGGCGTGCTGGGCGTGCCGGCAATGTCGACCGTCACGGTCTCGCTCACGCCGACCCGGGGCGAGCATCGTTTGTACCGACCATTCATCAAACAGACAGCTCTCTCATGGTAAGTCAGACAATACTCTCATTGTCAATCAGACAGCACTCTCATTGTAAATCAGATTAAACTAACTATTCAATAATCAATAACAATAATTGCATGAACGACCTGCAATTCCATGGGTATCGGTGTCGAAGTCTGGAGTGCAGCTCCAGGCAGGTGGCCTTAAGCAATCACCGCT
>JADFSH010000167.1 GCA_022560875.1 Planctomycetota bacterium
ACGATTGATGTCGGCCTGGAGATGGTTCGCCAAGGGGATGGGGGAGCTTGATGACGGACAATATCGGGGGGGTCAAGTGGTGTCGCTTTGCGAATCGCCTTCGGTGGAGACGGGGCTTGCGGCTTCGGCGATGGTGGTCACGTCCTGATCGGTTTCAGTCTTGCCGGTATCCTTGGCGTGGCGATCTTTTTCCACGCGGTTGATGTGGATCATGAGCAGGCCGATGCCGATGAGCAGCAGCACGTCGGCGACATTGAAAACCCAGGGAAAAACGCTGGGCGCGCCTCCCGGCCAGCGCCAGGAAAAGGGGAGTTTCCACTCGGGCAGCATGTGAAAAAAATCGCGTACGACGCCGTACATGATGCGGTCGTAGAGATTCCCCAGACCGCCGGCGAGGATCAGTCCCAGTGCGATGTGGGCCAGGCGATGACGCAGTTGGGTGAATCGGCCGAAGACGAACAGGCCGGCAAAGATGGCGACGATCGTAAACACAATAAAGAAGATACGTTTGTCGGAGCCGAGACCGAAGACCGCGCCGCGATTGATCACCAACTGGAGATGCAGGAGATCCCAGGGGAGAATGGACTTGCTCTCATGGCGGGGGATGGGGTTGTAAAAGGGATCATCAAGGAGCCGGAATTGGTCGAGCACGACCGGCTCGTCGGCAACGTTGCTGAAGGTCCATGATTTAGACGTGAGATCGGCGGCGAGCCCTCCCCCCAGTATCATGAGCAGCAACAGCCACGCTTGGGGTGAATGAAAAGCGCGAGCGTTTCCTGGTTTTGGCGGGTTGTCTGTGACGCTTATCACGCGCCTCACTGGCCCTCAAGCTGGCGTGCGGATTCAATGGTGTATTTGGCCCAGGGCTTGGCTTCGAGTCGAGCAGTGGGAATCGTCTTCCCCGTCATCTGGCAGACGCCGTAGGTGCGGTTCTGGATTCGCAGGAGAGCTTCGTCGATCTCGCGCAGACGCTGTCGTTCGGATTCCGCCATGCCCAGCATGAAATCCTGTTCATACGTGTCGGACCCGATGTCAGCCATGTGAATGGGCATGTTGGACAGGTCGCCATCATTGGAGCGGAGAGCCTCGGCCTCGATTGAGCTGAGATCACCTACGAGTTCGGCTCGTTTGATCAGCAGGAGGTTCTTGTAATGGTTGAGTTCCTTCTTGCTGAGCTTGGTTTTGATTGGTTTTGGCGGCGTTGGCTTCTGGATGATTTCCACTTCCGTCATTTTTTTGCTACGACTTTTTTTGGATGGTGCGATGAAACCCTTGGTCGAGATCATGCGTACTCGTCGTCCATTGACCATGACGTAACCATGTTCATCAGCGATGGCCCCGGTTGCGACCTCCAGAACAGATCGGCCCTTGGTGATTTTCACCTGGCCCGGCTTCAAGGTCGGTTTCTTTGGTTTGACCGTTTTCTTCTTTTTCTCGACTGTGGGCGTCGGAGCTTTCTTCTCGGTGACTTTTTTCTTCACCTTCGAGCTTGATCCCTTCGATTTGGAGGCTGATTTCTTCCTGGTGACGGTTTTCTTTTTTGAAATCCGCGTGGTGGTCTTCTTCCCGGTCGAAGCGGACTTTTTCGGGCTGGTCTTGAGCTTCTTCGTTGTGGATGCAGATTTCCTGGACGCCGACGACTTTCGGGTCGAAGCGGTCTTCTTGGCAGATGTCCTGGTGGTTTTCTTCTTGGCCACGGCCAGTCCCTTTAAACCCGGTTGCGTGCATAAGTCAATGGTGGCAATGAGTTTATGACCGATTCGAGATCTCGAATCAGATTATCGTATGATAGAATTTCCGTTGCGTCAATTATCGAGCGGATTCCCCCACAACAGATGGAGATGGCCATATCCGTTCAATCGCAGTGATCGGGGAGGTCAGAATCGAAGCCGTGAAGTCATTGGGTTTACCGCTCGGCTCATGCCGATCTCTCTTACGCTCTTCGGGAAGCGGAGGAGCGCTAGCCGTTTTTGAGGGCCGCTATCTTCCGGTATTTCTGGTATCGCCTCTGCACCAGCGTCCGAGGTTTGAACCGCTTGAGCTCTCGAATGCGATCCTCCAGCCATGACTGGAGATTATCCGCTGCGGCCTTCGAGTCGCGATGAGCACCGCCAAGGGGTTCGGGAATGATTTCATCGATCAATTTATTTTTCAGGTTTGCCTCGGCGGTCAGAGCCAGGGCGGAAGCCGCGGCAATATTGGTCTGCTCGTTGGCTTCCTTCCAGAGAATGGCCGCGCATCCTTCGGGACTGATCACCGAATACCAGGCGTATTGCATCATGGCCACACTGTCGCCCACCCCGATGCCAAGCGCGCCCCCGGAACCGCCCTCGCCGATGATCACGCAGACAATCGGGGTGGCGAGCCGGCTCATTTCAAAAAGGTTTTTCGCGATCGCCTGCGCCTGGCCTCTTTCCTCGGCCTTGATGCCGGGATAAGCACCCTGGGTGTCGATGAGCGTGACGATGGGCAACCCGAACTTTGCCGCCAGTTTCATCTTGATCAGCGCCTTGCGATATCCCTCGGGATGGGCGCAGCCGAAGTTGCAGGCGATCCGTTCCCGGACGGTCTTGCCCTTCTGATGGCCGATGAGCATCACCTTATGGGTACCGATGCGTCCGAATCCGGCGATGATCGCCGGGTCGTCCCCGAAGCAGCGATCACCGTGCAGCTCGTGGAAGTCGCGGCAGATCATCTCAATGTAATCCGAAGTTTGCGGACGGTCCGGGTGACGAGCGACTTTCACGATGTCCATCGGACTCAGGTTGGCATAGACCTTGGCGAGCAGGCTGTCTCGATTTTTCCGCAGGCTTTCCCTTTCCTCGGCGAAAGCCTCTGCGTCTTCACGCTGCTCAAGAGCTTCGATCTGTTTTTCCAGTTCAATCACCGGTTGCTCAAAGGCAAGGGCGCTGATTGAACTTGTGCCGTTGGTTTGGGCCATGCCGAGGGAATCCAGGATTCAATCTAAAATCAGACTCATGAGAATACAGTGTATCGACACGTCGTCGGCGGGAACAGGAAATCGCCCTGTCCGAGCCTATAAGGGGGAATGTGAGGAGAAAGGGTGAACATACCGACCAATCAAATTCAAGTCGCCCCCGTCTTCGTAACGATCCTAGTTCAGGACCCACGCCGTGAGAGAATCCCGTCTCCATGACCACCGAACTGCACATCACCGAATGCATGACCTTTCCCCGGTCCGGACACAGCCTGCTGGGCCGGCTCCTGAACGACTATTTCGGCGAACAACGTTTCCATTACTGTGAGATGTACACGGAGGTGGAAAAGCGTATTGGGGTGGACGGTGCGACGAATTTTCAGAAGAACCACGATCTTGACCTGGAAACGACGATCCACCCCGACCGTCAATACCTCGTTCAGATCAGGTATCCGATTGAAAGCCTTGTCTCCTGGTTCAAGCTCAAGCAGGCTCGGGGCGAGATTGACAATTCGGCGGATCAGTGGGTCAACTTCGCACTGCAGAGTGCTTCGTTCTGGTCGCGGTTCTACCGAAAGTGGGTGCTCGATCCGGTGCCGCGTCGGCTTATTCTGAATTACACCGATCTCATCGAAACCCCGATCGAGACCCTGCAGAGCGTGGTCCGCTTCCTCGGGGATGATGAATGCGATGTGGTCCGTATCGAGGCGTGCTGCGCGAACCAGCGGATCGAACGAAAAAGCGACTATCGCGCATTCAAGTTTTATGGCCGGGAATTTTTCACGCTGCTCAAGGGATTGTTCGCGGCAGTTCCCGGGGTGGACATCGAGAATGACCTGCTGGTTGTGCCGCGGGCACTGGTCAATCCTGATGATTCACAGACAGCGCTGCAAGCAACTGTCTGCGAACTCAAGGACAGGGGAAATGACCTGAAGCGACTTGTGTCCCGGCTCAGCGATGAGATTGATGCTCAACATCTTGGTCAATCGCTCGTTGCCCACCAATGGGCCTGCGACAACCCCGCCGCGGAATGAACTGTCTTCTCCAGCAGAAAGCATGATCACCTTGACGCATTGCCTGCGCCCGATGGTATCCTTCCGCCCATGATCCACTCACTCGGCATCATCGGCGGGGGAAACATGGGGGCTGCGATCATGCGGGGGGCGATCGGTGAGGGGGCGATGGGTTCGGGGGCGGTTGGTCCGGGGGCGGTTGGTCCGGGGGTGATCCCGGCGGATCGCATCATCGTCGTTGATATAGACGAGGCGAAGCGGGCTGAAGCCGAGGCGCTCGGATGCAAGGTCTCTGATAATCCTGCTGACGCTTCCGATGCGGAACAGATCATGCTGGCCGTCAAGCCGCAGGTCTTTCCCGTCGTTGCCGAGCGTCTGGCACCTCTGGTGGAGTCGAAAATCGTGATCTCGATCATGGCGGGCCTGAGCAGTCGCAACATCCGCGCTGCTCTGGGAGAAAATGCCCGGATCGTACGGGTCATGCCCAACACCCCGTGCCAGGTCGGGGCGGGGATGTCCGCGATCGCCCTGGGCGAAGGGGCGAAGGAGGGCGATGACGAACTGGCCATGAAACTCTTTTCCGCGTTGGGCGAAACGGTCCGCGTGCGCGAGGAACAGATGTACGCAGTGACGGCCACCAGCGGCTCAGGTCCGGCGTATGTTTTTCTGCTCGCCGAGGCGATGCAGGAAGCGGCGATCAACCTCGGCCTCGAACCGGAGAAGGCCGCGCTGCTCGTCAACCAGACCATCCTCGGGGCGGGAAAGCTACTCCGTCAATCTGATCAATCACCGGAAGCGTTGCGCAGCGCCGTGACCAGTCCCAAGGGCACGACGGAAGCGGCACTGAAGGTGATGCTCCAGCGGGAGATGCCGGGGATCATTGGCGAGGCGCTCACCGCCGCTCGCGACCGCGGGATCGAACTTGATCAGGGGTGAATAGACAGTACCCTCATCTCCGGAACACTCAGAAATCGCGGCGGCAAAAGATCCACGCCGCCAGCGAAAGGATGATGAACTCGAAGATCAGCGATGTTCCCAAGATCCAGAAGACGGATCTGCCGCGCTGCTCCTCGATGACTCTTCTTTGAAGTTCAGTTTCATCGATACGCACTCGCTCCGTGGCCTGCAAAGCTGAAAAATCAATACCTTGATCGGCATCGTTCTGATCCATCAGATCCGGAAGATCGGCCAGGTCAACGAGCCACCGTTCCAACAGATCGATGGTCTCGGAGGTCTTGGGGAGTAAGGCTTTGGTGTAGATGCTGTACCGATGATAGCGCTGAAGCTTCAAGGCGCTTTCCTTGAGTTCCGGCACCAAGGACTCACGCTTGGAAAGGATTTCCTCCAGGCGGGTGATTCGAGATTCCTTCGGAGGGGGATCTTCGTGTTTGAGATCTTCAAGATACTTCGAGCGGATAGGGAGTTCTTTCTCAATCGACTCAACCCGCAGTTCTGCGACCACAGATGTCTGATACAAGATTGATTCGGTGGCATGGACCCCGAAAATGACAAACCAGAAGACGATCGTCAGGAGCAGGGCGGGAATGGTCGAGCGCGTGATCATGCCGATCAGCACGCAGAAAGCAAAGAGATAACTGAAAAAGCAGACGACCAGAGGCACGGCAAGAAACACGGCTGGTTCCCAGGCCCCGCCCTTGATCCCGATGACGAAAAAGGAAACAAAGCTGAAGACTGCAACCTGTAACGTTACGAACAGAAGCCCGGAAATGTATTTTAACAGGAACAGGCGCAATCTTCCGATGGGCTTGGCCAGGACGAGTTCGATCGAGCCGCTGCCGATGAAATCAGGAAAGATGCCCGCGGTTGAGACCAGGGCAAGAACGGTGGCCACCCAGGTCAGCCAGATATTGACCCCGAATTCGGTAAACATGAGTTTGTAGAAGGTTTCCTGGGAGACAAAGGCCCCGACGGGGATGGGGGTGTCCCAGATCAGAATCTTCAAGGTCTTATCATCGTTGATATTGACGATGAGGAATGCCAGCACCACCAGACTGGACAAGGCCATGACTATCCAGAAGAGCTTTCGCGCGTTCAGCTCCCGGTAGGCATCGAGCATCATTGCGGAGAACTGTCTCATGGTCGCGCCGCCCCGGCGGAGCGCGACCCGTTACGTGCGCTTCCGGGGGCGGCTCCGAGCTTGAGTTGCTTGCCCGTGGCCGGATCGACGATCGCCCGCATGAACAGATCCTCCAGGGTTTCCCGTACGGGCTTGATCGCGATGATCGTTATGCCTTCGGCTCGCAGCTTGTCAATGAGCGGCTGAATGGGATCGGTCTCCGTGCCCATCAGAATCAGACGGGTCGCGGAATTGATCGCTTCGATGCGGATCGCCTCGTCGCCGACCGCCCATCCGGGGGCATCGCCCTTGATCGTTATTTCGTAACGCTGACTGTCCACGGTCAACTCATCCAGCGTGCCCTGCATCGACACCGTCCCCTGCACGAGGATCGCGACCCGGTCGCAGACCATCTCCAGTTCGCTGAGCAGGTGGCTGTTGAGAAAAATCGTCTTGCCCTCATCCTTCATACGGAGAAGCACATCGCGGATCTCCCGCCGCCCGACCGGGTCGACGCCGTCCGTCGGCTCATCGAGCACGATGAGGTCCGGATCGTTCATCAATGCCTGGCCGAGACCGATCCGCTGCATCATGCCCTTGGAGTAGGTGCCTACCTTCTTATCTCCCCACTCTTTCATACCCACGGTTTCCAGCAGCTCCGCGCTTCGCTTTTTTCGCGTCGCGCGGGGGA
>JADFSH010000004.1 GCA_022560875.1 Planctomycetota bacterium
GCGCCGCCGCCGCGGAACTGACATTGCAAACACTCGCGGAATGCGCCCGGAAGGCCGGAGACGGGAACAGAATCCTGCGCGATGTAATCATCGAGGGTATTGAGCAAGCCAATACCAGGGTATCTGAACTCGGGATCGGTGCCGCCACCACCCTCGCGGCGGTCGAAATCGAAGGCTCAACCGTCCGTCCATACCATGTGGGTGATTCGATGATCCTCATTGTCGGTCAACGGGGAAAAATCCTCCATCAGACCGTCCCGCATTCCCCCGTGGGCTATGCGGTTGAAGCGGGTCTGCTGGACGAAAAAGAGGCGATTCATCACACGGATCGGCATGTGGTGTCAAATATCGTCGGCTCGCCGAATATGCGTATCGAGGTGGGGTCGGTAGTTCATCTCAAGCAGCACGATACGGTGCTGCTGGCCAGCGATGGGATCTTCGATAATCTTCATGTGGCGGAAATCGTGGAATTGATCCGCAAAGGCCCTTTGTCACATGTCGATACCGAACTGGCCATCGCCACCCGCTCCCGAATGAACGGGGAGGAAGCCCATCATCCCTGCAAGCCTGATGACACAACGTATCTTCTCTTCCGTCTCGGCTCAGCTGATGAACCTGCCCGAAGTCGGGGCGATAATATTTCTTCGACAATTGCCACTCCCACGATGACCTCCACTTAGGTACGATTCATGTCAGATGGCAATTGTTCAGAAAAACCACATCGTGGCCTTCGACCTGAAACCCGGACGGGTCATCGGTGGCAAATACGCCATCGAATCAAAGCTTGGCGAGGGCTGGGAGGGCGAGGTCTATCAGGTGGTGGAGAAGAAGACCGGGATCCGCCGAGCCGCCAAGCTATTTTACCCCCATCGAAATGACCGTGATCGCGCGATGATGTTCTACGCCCGGAAGCTCGATCGACTCCGCGACTGCCAAATCGTCATCCAGTATTTTAACTCTGAAACCATCCGCCACCGGGGAGTGCCCATCACCTGCCTTATCAGCGAACTGGTGGATGGCGAACTGCTGACCGACTTTGTCGCCCGCCAGCGGGGCAAACGTCTCATGCCCTTCGAGGCCCTGCATCTCATTCACACGCTTGCGCGAGGGCTTGAAGACATCCACCGGGTGAAGGAGTATCACGGAGACCTGCACTCGGACAATGTACTTGTAAGGCGACGAGGCATCCTGTTTGAAATCAAGCTGGTGGATTTCTACCACTGGGGAGCGGCCACGGCGGCGCACTTCCGCGATGATGTGGCCGATCTCGTGCGCCTGCTCTACGATGCGGTGGGGGGGAAAAAGCATTACGCCTCCCAGCCGCCCGAGATCAAGGCGATCTGCCGAGGCCTGCGCCGCGATCTGATCGCACGCTCGTTTCCCACCGCCAGACACCTACGCGAATATCTCGAATCGTTCACTTGGAAGAACTAAACGACGCTGGTTGATCGCAACCGCGGTGGATGATAGCCATCCGTGCGCCAGAGCAGCGCCATTCTGCTGATTGCCTTCGGTGACAGCGTCAGACACATCGCGCCCCGTGCGATCGTGCGCCCCGAGAGCATCCCCGCATACAAGAACGCGATGAAGTACGTCATTCCCATATAGGTCAACGTCGGGCCGATGACAGTCATGGATGCGGCAAATGGTGACCGGGGCGGAATTGCGCTCCACACGAACACCATCGCCAGGCACATTGCGATGTACACCAGCACCGTGAGAGGCAAGGCCATGATCAATTGCTTTCGCCTGATGTTGAGCATCAACAGCGACCATGCCGCCCCGAAGACGAAAGGGGACATGCCAATCAATAACCACGGCCAGAGCTGCGCCCAATCCAGCATGCCGCTCAGTCCTCCGGCATCGGCAAGCAGAGCCTGTGGATCCTGTTGCGCCCACCAGATGCCGAAACGATCAATCAGTTCCTCGTCCTCGTAATTGATGACGACTTTGAGGGGCGCGGCAGGGGTGGCCTGGATCACATTGACGTCGGTTTCGTAGATGCCGCCGATGTCCTCTGGTTGGTATTGCTCGTACAGCTTTTGAATGTGCGCCCCGAGCGGGCGGCGGGCGTCGAAGATCAGCCCCTGGGTGAGGCCGAACATCGCCGCGGATCCTCCCAGCCACAAGGCCGCCATCAACAGCATCCACCCCGCCAACGCGATGCCCGTCCAGCGCTGGGCAGCGCGGGAGAGCTTTCTTGTTTCCTGAATGTGCGCGACCTGGCCACACGATATGCACCGCGCGATCAGCATGTCGTAATGTGCTTCACGCAGGATCGGCACCCCGATGAGGTTCGCTCCGCAGGTGAGGCAGAACCGATCGCCTTGAATGAACTCAACCGGCATTGCCTGGGCCCTGCTCATAATCGGGTCTCCAGCGTCAGGGGCGGCGTCAGTCCATCGGCCAGCCACAAGACGCTCAGCGGTCGGCGCAGGCCCGGCGGGAGCAGCACGCGGACAAGCCTTCGGGCGATCGATCGTCCAAACATCAGCATGAACGTGAACAGCCCCCAACAGATCAGCAGTACCGTCGCCATGAGCGGCATACCAAGTTGTATCCACGCGATTTCATCGAAGCTGTTGATCGATTGCTGAGCAATCTGCCACCACGCCGTGCCGAACAACCCCCCCGCTATTAGTAATAGTCCGATCGACGCGCCCAGCATCGTCAGGCGACGACGGTGGAGAAGGGCCACTGACCAGAAAATTCCCATTACACCTGCCGCAAAAATCGGAAACGTGTACAGCAACAGCTCGGGGCGGGCGAGCATCTTCTTCGCGCCGCCCAGTTCGGCGAGCATGGTGGAAGGGGGGTGCAATTTCATCCACTCATCAAAGCCGTCCGGATTCCTCCAGCGACTCGTAATGCTGACATCCGGGTATGCCGCCTTGTGCCACGTCTCCCAGTGACTGCGTAACTCATCTTGAAAGTGATAGACGGTCTCCCCGGTGAAACCCCCGCTCATACCGAATGTCATGCCGAGCCCCCCCGCCGCGAATGCGAGCAGGAGAATGATCCACACTCCACTGAGAAAGATCGCCCAGCGGTTCGCCCACCGCCCGAGCTGGGGGTACTCCTGGAGCGAAGCCATCGTCGCGCACTCGGGACAGCGCACCACGAGCAGGTTGTAATGCCCCTCGCGGAGAACAGGCTGGCCGATGAGGTTGTAATGGCAGGTGGTGCAGAGCCGGTCGCCATACATCACGCTTACCCTCTCCTCACCCCGGGAGTGGGGGGGGGATTGCTTCGCGACCGGGGGCATTGTTTCTTTCGGCGATCCGGGGCTTGCCGCCTGCGTTATCTGGTAATCGTTCATCAGGCACTTCTCCTGAGTCGGCGCCGTTTCAACATCCAACGCCGTTGGCGACAGCGGGCGAAGGCGAACAGCTTCACGCCGAGACGCCCGGGGGGAATCCCGGCAAGTGTGAACATCAGCAGCAGCGCGAAGATCCCCGACCATGGCAGGACGTACTGGGTCAGTCCGAGCCACGCCCCGGCTCCGAACGCCCCAAAGCCGATCTGCTCATATTGTTGTCCGGTCACGTCATCGAACATGCCCACCCCCAGGCCGATCACCAGCAGCCCCGTGACGATGACCGACGCCCACCCGAAAAGTGCGAAGCGAAGCTTCACATGCCGAAAGGCGAATGTCAGCCATGCCCCGGTGAACAGCGGCAGCACTCCCAGCAGCATCGCCAGGCCAAAGTAATACTCCCGCGAGGGAAACGCGCGGCCGAGACGGAACTCGCCCCGCTCCAGCGAAATGATCGCCAGGATCGTGAGAGTTATGAGCGCAAGTGCAACGACCGCCTGCAGCCCCAGCGCCCCAAAGGACAAGCCGGATCGCTTGATCGCCTGCCATTGCTTCATCGCGGGGGACGGGCGTCTGACCGCGACGGCATGACACCGGGGGCAAGACACCAGGGGCAGGCCGTAATGAGGATCGAGCTGCACACGCACCCGCGCCAGCCCCTGGCCGCATTCGAGACAGATGTGGGCGATGCCCATGGAATCCTTGCTCCTGAGTCAATATCACAACCATCGGTCAGATTCGACCGAGCGTATTTTTATTGGGAAAACGAACCAGTTGATTCCCGGTTCATATACGATGAGTGCGACGTCCGCTCACTAACTCACCAGGAACCCGATCATGCTGAACTCCCGACCTGGATTGTTGGCCGCCTCCCTCATGACATGCCTGCACCTGACCGCTGTTCCCGGTCCGGCTCAGGTACCGGCCCACGGAAATCGCGGCATGGTGTCCTCGGCCCACCCCATCGCCACCGAAGCGGGACTGGAGATCCTGAAGGCGGGAGGCAACGCCTTCGATGCCTCCATCGCCATTGCAACCACCCTCAACGTCGTCCAACCCATGATGAGCGGAATAGGTGGCTACGGCACAATCATCACCTATCACGCTGCGACGAAATCAGCGCAGTTCCTCAATTGCAGCGCGCACATTCCTTTCGGCGTCGATTCCGACGCCTATCGCGCCCCCACGCCGAACTACCTGGAGAATCAGCGTGGGGCCAAGGCCGTTTCCACACCCGGCAACGTCCCGGCCTGGGAAGAGATGAGCCGTCGTTACGGCTCGTTGGACTGGGCCGATCTCTTTGCCCCCGCTATTACCGTCGCAGATGATGGCTTCGTCATCGGCGAGCGCACCTCAATGCTCATCTCGATTGGATGGGAGAACTTTCCAGAACATGCCAAGGTTTTTTATGGACATGACGATGCCCCGCTCAACCCCGGCGAACGTCTGGTGCAGACCGATCTCGCCAACTCCCTGCGTATGATCGCCAAGGGAGGCGGTCGGGCCATGCGAGATGGCAGTCTGGCCATGGCGATCGATCAGGCGATGCGGAATGCGGATGGCTTTCTCAGGTTGGATGATCTCAAACGAGCGAAAGGTGAATGGTGGGATCCGATTTCCATTGACTATCGCGGGTTTGAAGTCATCACCGCCTCGCCTCCCGCGACGGCGTTTCCCTCGCTGATCCGCCTGGGAATGATGAGTCAATTCGACTCCCGAAAACTTGGCCATAACAGCGCCGCGTACCTGCATCGCTTCGCGGAAGTGACCAAGCACGCCTTCTGGTGCCGCTTGCGTTATGCGGGCGATCCGGACTTCACTCCGCCGCCATTGGAGAAACTGTTATCGAAAGATTACTGGGCTAAACAGGTGGCGAAGATCGATCTTGATCGGGCGACGACATTCGTGCCTCCGGGCGAAAATGTTTCCAGGGGCGACATGCACACCACGCATTTCGTTGTCGCCGATGAGATGGGCAATGTTGTCAGTGCAACCCAGACGCTCGGCAATCTGTTCGGCAGCCGCATCATGCCTGAAGGAACCGGGATCTGGCTGAATAATTCACTTCGGTATTGCACCTTCGAGCCGGCGGGCAATCCCATGGACGCTCACGCGGGTCATCACAAGCTTTCCGGCGATTGTCCCACGCTGATTATGAAAGACGGCAGACCCTGGGTTGCGATCGGCACCCCGGGTGGCCATACGATCGGCCAGACCGTGCCGCAGATGGTGATGAACATCATTGACTTCGGCATGAACGTGCAGGAAGCGATCAGCGCCCCGCGGGTGAGCTTTTTCGAGCCGAACGGCCTGGCGGTGGAAGAGGGCGTGAATGAGTCGGTACGCAGCGCTCTGGCGGCCATGGGGCATCAACTCGAGATCGTCCGCGGCCTGGGTAACGCCCACGGCCTTGCGATCGAGTACGACGACAAGGGCAACCCCGTCCGCTTCACCGGTGCCGCCGACCCGCGGGGAAAAGGGGTAGCGAAGGGGTTTGATTGAATTCTCATTCCGAAGGGTGCTACGGACAGTACTCTACAACTCCACTACTTCCATATCCGATTCCACAGCTTCGCCGCCGGTCGGGTAGTGGATGTCGGTGAGGAATTCGCCCATGCCGTGGGTTTCAGCCATTTCCTGGTGCACGGACTTCGCATTATACACGCGTGGCGTTTCGCCCACCTTCCGGGCCATCAGATCCAGGGCTATCTGCGCTTCGCTCTTGCCGTAATCGATCGGATCGATCGCACGTTCGAAAGCCTGCAGGCGATTATTGACATTCTCAAACGTTCCCGCCTTCTCGATCCACGTCGCCCCCGGAATCAGGACATCCGCGCTCGCGGCAAGCTTCGTAGGCAGCGTATCAATCACAACCGTAAATTTGCCGGTGCAGGCACTGACCAGATCCGGCGTCACCCAATCACTGGGGTAATTGCCTGTGATAAGCAGGGTATTGAAGTTGCCGATCTGCTCAAGGAATGATTCAAAGTCCAGCACCTTGCCAAACCCGGCCAGCACCCGCTTCACCCCCCGCGCATTGGGAGCTTTTTCCGCATACATCGTGAAACCGCCGGGGAAAGTCTTGTCCTGGCCATCATGCGGCACCGGCCCGACCGCCAGCATCGTGTCGGGTTCATGCTCCAGAATCATCTTCGCCAGCAGGTATGCATCCTCACAGCTCAGCATGGGGCTGAGCAGTGCGGCGATTCCCCGAGCCTGGGAAAATCCTTCGACAGCCTTTTCGTACGCCGCGTCGTAGGCGACGGGGGCTTCGATCATGTCATAGGGATCTTCGCCCCGCAACGCGGGTAAGCGCAGACGATTCTCATCGTGAACGAACTTCCAGCCGTAGCGCACCTCATCTGTGATCCACCATTTGTTCACGTCAAGATTCGTTCGTGGCTTGAGGCGATAGACCTGCCCGTTGTTGTGTTCGACGGAAATGTTGTCGCCGGAGCAGGTGATGCCGTCGATGGAGGGGGTTTTGTGGAGGAACCATACCCGCTGCTGAAAGAGAAAATCCTTGTCCAACAGCGCCCCTACCGGGCAGATGTCAATCACGTTCGCACTGAGTTCGTTGTCCAGCGCGATCCCCGGGAAGACATCGATCTGCTCCGTTGCCCCGCGCCCCACGACGATCAGTTCATTGGTCCCCGTCACTTCGCGGGTGAAGCGCACACATCGCGTACACATGATGCAGCGATCGGAATACAGCAGCACGTGCGGACCCACATCTTTTTTCGGCTGTTTGATCTTCTGCTCGGCAAAGCGGGCCTGCCCCCGGCCGAACTGATAGGAGTAATCCTGCAGATGACACTCCCCCGCCTGATCGCACACCGGGCAATCCACGGGGTGGTTGATAAGCAGGTATTCCATGACCGCCTTCTGGTTGAGGATCGACTTGGGCGAGTTGGTGTAGACCACTTGGCCATCGCCCGCGGGGGTCTGGCAGGTGGGGAGCAGCTTGGGGATCGGTTCCAGCTTGTCGTCGTTGCGGGGGTTGGGAGCCCAGACCTCGGCAAGGCAGATTCGACAGTTGGCGACGATCGAAAGCCCGTCGTGGTAACAGTAATGGGGGATCTCGATCCCATTATCCAGGGCGACTTGAAGGATCACCTTGCCCTTCTCGAATTCGATTTCCCGGCCGTTGATGGTAATGGTGGGCATGAGGGGAATGCTCGCAAAGCCAGAGAGGGGTGATCAATCCGTCGCCTGAAATGGCGAAAACGGGATTGGAGAGTGTGAATCCTAGCAGGAAGTGGCGATCGTGGCAGTGAGAGTACGCACCGATCTTGCCTGGTATTCAACCCACCGGCACCGCGATGTCCGCGGATAGAAACAAGATGATCGCGGAAACCGCTTCGACTTCGATCCCAATCCGCCGGGCGGCGGGGTGGCGATAGGATTCGAGTTGATCGCGATATCGCTCAGCTTCGCTCACCGCTTGTTCCCGGTCGATCCGATCGGTCTTGTAGTCAATCACCGTCGCCCTTTGTGGCTTTCCCGATGCATCCAGCTCGGCGACCAGTCGATCAATGCGACCCTGCTGGACCCGGCCCTCAATTATCCGGGCAAAGGGAAGCTCGCGCCAGATCTTCAGACGATCCGGATCGCGATCACCCCGACTCAGGAGGTCACGCACTCCCGGCCTCTTGATCATGGCCATGAATTCCTCCATACAGGTGAGCAACCAGGGTTCAGCCCGATGCGGCGCAAGGCGTCGGGCGATTTCAAGCAACATCGTCTCGTCCGGCTTCCAGTCCTCGATCCATTCGATCTGCTCGAAGAGACCGTGGATCACGGTGCCGCGGTCCGACGCTTCATCGTCTCGGAGCCGGAGTTGTTCCGCCAGCGGGGTCGATTCCGTATGCATGGAGGCGGGGGGGGCGACCATGCCGAAGCGCGGCGTGCGCTCCCCCGACGCCAGTTCGATACGATCAATTTGTCGCGGGCTTTCTACTGTTGCCACTGGCTCTGAATGGGCATCGAGCCATGATTCATCACCGCAGGCATACACAATCCGGTCCGGTTCCAATGGCCCTTGAGCCAGTGTGCAACGCAGAAGCGAGGCAATTGTTTTGGGAAGCGTCTTCTCATTGTCCTTGGGCGGATCGATGATCATGTACAGCCCCTGTCTGGCCCGCGTCATCGCCACGTAAAGTACGCACAATGACTCACGGACGGTGCGATTGCGCTCCTGCTCGAACATGGGCTCCAACTCGGGAACCAACGTGCGAATCTCTTTTTTCATATAGCGGCAGATGCAGGAAATGCCCTCGGTGATGCCCGATCGTTCAAAGACGACCTCCGGCGAGTTGGACCCGGTGAGCTTCGATTCCAGTTCCGGCAGCACCACCATGTCGAACTCGAGCCCCTTGGACTGGTGAACGGTCATCACCTGTACGGGTGCAGGACGGGACTGGGCCATGTTGGTGGCCTCCACGAGACGCACGAAATCCCCCGGCCGCAAGCTCTGCGTGTCCTCGTGACGCTCGGCCAGCTCGACGAGCTGTAATGCACGGCGAAGCTCCTCGACATTGCATGATGGCGCGATCGCTCTCACCCATTCGCTGATGGTTTGAGCGCAACCTTTTTCCAGCAGAGTGCGACGGACCTTTCGGGCCAGTGCTTCCCGTCGGGCGATCGCCTTGGGATCGGCGAGCCTCGTATCAATATTGAACACCTTCACCAGCGGGCTGAACGCTACGTTGAACGCGGCAATGGTGTCGCCGGGATGATCCGCCAAGTGCAGCAGATCAAGGATCGCGTTCACCGGGGCCGCATCGGTAAGCGGCCCGCCCCCCCGGCCACTGGCAGGTATCTCCAGCTTGTTCAGTTCAAACAGCAGGTTGGCGACCGCCGCATTGGTGCGGGTGAGGATCGCGATCGAGCGGGACGGAGCCTGAAGGTGGAGGCTCGCGACAAGTTCTGCGGTGTGTTTGAGACGCAGGGCTCCCTGCCAGGATGTCTCCCTCGCTCTCGGGGCGATACGCAACTCAGCGTAGCCGTTGAAATCCTTCGCCGTTTCGTGCGTCGAGAACCATTGCTCCCACTGCTCGGCAACTTCGGGGCGGTCGATCAGCGCCGCGTTGCCCTGGAGCGAAGTGAACACGCGATTGAGAGTATCCATGATGACAGGCGCGGAGCGATAGCTCGTGGAAAGCCGTTCCAGTTTCAGTGATTGCTCATCCACGCCCCCGCCGATGAGATCAGGCATGTTCAGGAGAATTTCCGGGGCGGCCTCCCGCCAGCCATAGATTGATTGCTTCACGTCCCCCACGCAGAAGAAGGAGTGCTCGGGTGGTTCGTTGCCGACGATCTCTTCGATAAAGGGGGAGAGCGACCGCCACTGGGCTACGGAGGTGTCCTGAAATTCGTCGAGCAGCAGGTGGCGAATGCTTGCGTCCAGCCGGTAGCAGATGTCATCGAGCGAGCCGACACGTTCTGCTTCGATCATCGCCGCGGTCAGGTCCGCGAAGGTCATCACCCGCCGCCGATGCTTGAGACGTGCGTACTTGTCGTGAAACAACTCCAACAGGTCGCGGGTGGCCAGAGTCTGCTTACGCACCCGCCCGACCAGCACGCCGATGGCATGCTTCACCAGCGGTTCATACGCTTGCACGAGGACCGAGGGGAGTTTGACCCGACTGAATGTTTCTTTCTCCGCCACGACCGCCCCGGCGATGCCCTTGGCGATGAATTGGCCCCATTCCCGGGTGGCAATTCGCTCCAGGTCTGCAGCGTGCGCCTTGATGATGCTTTTATTGTCCGGAAGCGGACAATCCTGCAAAGAAACAATGGCCTCGACCAGCTTCGGCATTGAAAGCGTTTCATAATCCGGAATCTGCTCCCACGCTTCCGGGGCCGCGTCACGATACAACTCGTAGAGCTTCGACACCACGGTATCGATTGCGGCGAGAGCCGATCGCTCCGACGAACCCTGAGTCAGCAGACGCAGAAGATCAATTAGTTTCTGGGGATTCCGCTCATCCAGCATCTGCTCGATGGCCCGAGCCCTGAACTGCGCATCCTCCGGCTCGTCGATCATGCGGCTGGAAGACGGCAGGCCCAGCTCCAACGCAAACGCCCCCACCACTGATGCGAAAAAACCATCAAGCGTGCGGATGTTCATCCGATGTACGTTTCGCGCCAGAGAAGCCAGCAGCTGAAGTGTCTGATCGCGGCTCAGGGCATCGAGCCCGATATATGAGCCAAGCTCGACTCGTTTCTCTTCATCATCAGCCGCTTCCGCCAGCCGAAGTAGGATTCGATTGCGAATCTCACCCGCCGCAAGACGGGTGAAGGTGCTGGAGAGGATGGAGCCAATCTCCGCGCCGGAGGCTATGAGCGCGAGATAGCGATTCGTGAGTTGGAAGGTCTTGCCCGCGCCCGCAGAGGCGAGGATGCGTTTGTGCGCGAGCAATTCAGCTTGCCTGGCGAGCCCGGTCATGCGTCGTCTCCCGAAGTGATTGCCTCTTGCAGCTCCATGCTGCTGAAGGTCGTGCTCTGACAGATGCGGGCAAACTGGTCGTAGGAGTGCTTCAGATCCTCGGTGGGCTCGAACTTGCGATCGCGGATGTCGCGCACGACCTGACGCGCCGTTTCGAGGGCGTGCTCGATCTGGGGGGCGGTCCAGGTGGCGGCGCTGATTTTTACCCCGTCTGCCTGTTTGGGCAGGATGAAGTAGGCCAATTCCACGTCGCCGGTGATGCCATGCTGCTGGGCGAGGAAACGGTACAGCGGAAGCTGAAGATCCTTCCAGACGATCTCATCAAGATTCTCGGGTACGCGCTCCAACCCGAGGTGGACCTTGTGTGGCGAACTCCCCGACTCGCCGGTCTTGTAGTCGAAGATCCGCCAGTTTCCGGTCTGCTCGTGAACGTCGATGCGGTCGATCTTTCCCACGATCCGTATGGGGGATTGGCCGGGGATCTCCAGCTCGTTGGCGTCGGTGAATTTCAGCTCACATTTGTGGATCGTCCATCCCTCACTTCGCAGCCGGGCCTGGCAGCGGGCGAAGCCCATCAGACGTTGCTGCATGCGAGCCAGTTGCACCCGCACCGGGGCGATGGGAGAAGTACCGTAGTGATCTTTGGCGATAGTCTCCAGAGCAGTCATCAGGTAGGACTCGATCTCACGCTCATCATCCGAATCACGCACTGCGGTGTCATTGCCGAACTTTTCCAGCACGTCGTGGGCCAGCGAACCGAAACGCATGGGATCCAGCTCCTGCCCGGTGTCCGTCAGCGTTTTCAGCTTCAGCAATCGCGACAGTGCGTAACGGTACGGGCATTCGAGATACTGCTTGAAATCCGTCACGCTCATCTTTTCCGGCAGCTCCAGATCCTGCGACAGTTGAGGTACGACGAAGCCCGACATCGCACCAGGCTCCGGGCAACCCACCGGTAAAGAGACGGCGACAGTCTCCACCTCGGTGCAGAACACCTCGATCCGAGTCCGCACCGTCTCCGGATCACACGCCAGCAGCAGCCGACTGGGAACGAGCGGCTCGCCCCGCTCGGCGCGACGACCGGCGATCAGCGTCACGCGGGACCGACTGCTCAGAATCGCCTGCAACAGATACGCATCGCGAGCGTATCGTCGCGCGTTGCTCATCAAACCCAGTCCAGATCGCAGCGAATCGGGCAGAAACGCATCACCCTGCACGGCATGGGGAATGTCGCCATCGTTCACCCCCGTGATGATGAGCGCCGGAGCCAGATCCAGATGGAGCTCAAGCCATCCGAGCATTTCGATCTGCTCGGCTTTCAATTCCCCCGCCAGCATGAGATTCACCGCCTCCAGAAGCAGGTATTCGATCGCGACCGAGGCGCTGACGATGGGTTGGAGATCGACAGGAGCAGCGTACAGCGAATCGAGCAGATCGCGCAAGGCCAGACACGCTTCTGCGGATTTGGATTCTGATGCGGATGATTTCGCATCAAGTTCGCCATACACCTCGCGCAGCACGTCGAGGATTGGCTCGGCCCAAGCGCCCAGATGGCGGGGCGGTCCCGACAGGGGTGAAAGAACATCACTCGCCGCGTCGTGGATGGCTTTCAGATCGCGTCGGGTCTCATCCTCGCCGAGCCACGCCCCGGTCAGTTCCTGGTGAAGATGCTCGGTGAAATAGCGATCCAGCAGCGAAAGCCAGCTCGTAATGCCGCGTTCGGCCTTGGAGTCGGCTTGTTCAAACGAACGCAACAGTCGCCGCTCGAAATCCGGATGGCGTAGCAGGGAGGCAAAATGAGCGAACCGCGGCACGTTGACCCAATCCGAAATCGCCTGGAGCAAACGACACGGCGCGGTCTGCGCCAGGTCCGTTCCGGTGGCGGCATGAAGCGAAAGTCCCGCCCATTGAGCATCGCGCTGAAGCTGTTTCACCAATTTCTCGTTTCCGAGCCCGATGGCGATTTCTGTCGATGCATATTGCCCGCCATAGCTCGCGATCGTCCTCAGCGTTTCCTGGGATTGATCACTCGGTCGGTCACAAATGACAAGGTTGCGCTCGTCAATCTCGATGATCGCATCCACCCAGGATTCGCAGACCAGACACCCCAGATCATCAAAGTGATCTCTCAGCGTTTCCGGCGCGTGAATCATCGAGGTCGTGCAATCCGCAAGCGGTTCGATGACGGCCCGCTGGAAGGTATTGAGTTCAGTGACCGCGACAAGCACAATTTTGTTCGGCGTTTTTTCTAGATCGATGCCACGACTCAGGGCGCACTCGCGGGCAATGTGGGAATCGGTCAGGTGATGCACTTCAAGCACATCAAGATATTTTACATGCAGACTCTCCAATGCCCGCCAGCGTTTCACCTCGGCGAACATCGTCTCCACCCCCTCGGCGTGCGTCGCAACATCGCCAAACGAGAGCCGCCGGCCCGCCAACTCATCCTGCAGACCCGTGATCGTGATCGCCAGATCGCGCCAGAACAACACCTCATCCGTCTCGGGTGGACTTCCCACAAGCGATGCAAGACTTTCCCCTTCCGCCCGGTGCAACGTTTCGATCCAGGCCATCTGCCGCTCGGTGGAAGAGGCCACACGATCGGCGATCGGCAATAACACCTCCGCGATGTTGCCGGGGGTTACGATCCTGGGGGGTAACAGCAGCCAATTCCGCGTGGTGCATTGCGCGGCAAGCAAATGCAGCAACGCCCGACCGGCCCGCTTGCCGGGCGTAACCAGCAGCGTCTCCTGCAGATCGCATACGTCACCAGTCGCTTCATGCTGGTTGATCAACCGGTCCGCCACCTCGGGCAGACAGGGATTCGACCACTCAAGCCAAAGACGACAAACCATGGTGAACAATCCTCGCAAACGTATGCTCTATCGAGAGAGACAACTTGGTAGAGAGCCGGGGGTGACCAGGTATGACGCAAGAGGGCAATTAGTTTTCGACTATGGACGTGTCAATTTTAGTGAATCTTGTTGTGTCGGCGACATCCTGAAGTAAGCTGGATAGATCTGCATTCGTAGTGAAGACTTACATATCTCTAATTAGACAGGACTGGGCAGTCGTGGGGACGTGCCCAGTCTTGTTTTTTCGGTGGACTGGGAACCGTCATTCTCGATTAGGGCTGAATAGCCGCCAGAGTCTTTGCCGTGAGAATGACTGAGCCGTTTTCGAGTTCAAGATTGGTCAATCGTACGCGTCTTGAGTCGGCGAGGTCGAGAACGGGATCGATATGCTCATCGCCACGCAGCATCCGTAAAAACAAAAATGCGACCGGATCGTCAATCTCGGCGCTTGATGCATATTCGTCAATCAATCCGGCTATTCTTTCCACTGGCTTGCCGGGGATGTTCAAACGGCCCAGCGAGAACCTGTTCACGGTCACCAGCAACTCCCCTCCCTCAAACCGGGGCATCATGCGGGTGACTATGATCTTGGACGGCCCCAACGACTCGACCGCCACCGCGAGGCTGATGCCATCAGGCTCGAACCTGATCTGCGGCATGTCCAGATCTTCCGGCCAGATCAGGTTCTCCTTGTGGGCAATCCAATCCTGGAGCTTCGTGGCCAGCCAGGCGTTGAGTTGATTCTCGCGTACCCGGAGCTTCCAAGGCTCAGGATCAGGGCGAATCTTCTGGAATTCCTCGAGCAGACGAAATTCAACCCGGTCCGCCAGTTCGAGTACCTTCTCGTCGGTCGGATTGGGAGGCTCATACCAATGCGGCGTCATACGAGTCAGCCCCCACAGCGCCGCGATCCCTACCAGAACAAGTACACACAACACTGCCAGCAGGCGTTTGACGCGGACCTTGACCATAATAGTCGTAGTTTACGACAAATAGCCGCCACCATCGTCGTGAATCCTGGTTTTGCGACAGGCTGTTCGTGGATATTGGCAGATGGGTCTAAGATGAGCGGCGTGATGATCGACGACCATCATCCCGGACTCACTGTGCCCGCTGACAATTTTTCCCATGTGCCACATGCCGAATGCCTCCCCTGCACCCATAGAACCGCTTGGTCGCGAAGCTTTTCTGACGATCATCGAGGAGCACTCGAACTTCTGGGATGATGATCTGACCTACCAGCTTCATCACCCGATGTTCATTGAGGAGTTCGGCGACACCGCCTTTGCCATTCGCGATGGTGACGAGATCGTTGCCTATCTCCTGGGCTTTTATTCCCAAACCAGTCCGACGGCATACATACACATGGTCGCGGTTCGCAAGGGTCATCGCGGCATGGGCCACGCCCGCCGGCTCTACGAGCATTTCATCGATGCCGCCCGAAAAAAAGCCTGCTCCATCCTCAAGGCCACCGCATCACCTTTCAACGAAAAATCAATCCGCTTCCATCAGGCCCTGGGCATGACCATGCGCGGCGAGGACTTCTCCGAAGGCGTGCCGGGAGTAAAGGTTGTCAAGGACTACTTACGCAGAGGTAAACACCGAGTAGTGTTTGAGAAGTCACTGTAATAGAAGCCGTTTGGTAGGCGAATGGATTTCCCATCGGCTATAAAAAGGACATTGAAAAAACACGGCAACGCTTCGACTCGACTGCGCAGCATTTCACTTATATGAAGGTGCTTTCACCGTCCCTGTTTTATTCTTCTTCTTTTTCTCAGCCTTGCTTCCCGTCGTTATCGTACCATACCCCGATTCAAGCACTACACTGACGTTTTTTTGATATCCGCCGCCTCGACCGGAAATTGCATCGACGATAAGCCCGACGCCGCCGCCCAGAATAATGTTGCCGGCAAGCGCCATGTTTAGAGTGTTCTTGAGTTCGTAGTTGACAGTCTTGTAACCCGATTTCGTGAATGTAATGAGTTTGTCACCACCTTTACGAGGCACCGGTAGCACTATTGGTGTGTCTCCCATAGCGATGCCGTCAATAGCAACTCGTGCCCATCCGGAGTAGTATTGAACGTCACCATCTGATTGTCATCATTCAGGAATGTCGCGCACCCGGTCTGGGCCATGGCCGTCAAAAACAGGATTGCATATACGGCACAGTTCAGTTTCAGCTTCATGTCATAACCTTTCCAAAAAAGAAAATGGTTACGGTTCACTCCATTCAACTCATGCAATGTGTTGAATGTCACAACCGTATGTATGATGGAATTGTCCCGGCCGTCCTTTGGCCCTCAATAAGGTTCCCCGTCCCAAGAAGGAACCCCAGCACATCTGTGCAGAATAATACTATCAAATACTAATTGATTTGCAAATCTATGTCCGGTCCCTATGCAGTAACGAGGCTCAGCAAAGTCTCCGCTTGGCTTCCGTCTTTCTGTAGGCTATCCTGTTGGCTCTCGAAACGCTCGTGAAGTTATTCACAAACTGTCAAGGCTGGCTGGCAAGGCTGGCTATTCATCGTAAACCCTTAGGATCAAAGAAGATGGCCACTACCGGCACCGTCATTCAAATCATCGGCTCAACCTTCGACGCCCAGTTTCCAGAAGATCAGCTCCCCGAGATCTACAACGCCGTCACCTGCGAAATCGAGATCGAAGGCCAGTCAGAAACCCTCTACGGGGAGGTCTCCCGACACATGGGAGGCGGACAGGTTCGTTGTGTCGCCCTCGGCTCGACGGATGGACTCCGGCGCGGCCAGCCCTGCCTCGACAAGGGCCAACCCGTGACTGTACCCGTGGGAGAAGGCGTGCTGGGGCGCGTGTTCAACCTGCTTGGCGAACCGATCGACGAGCGCGGTCCCGCGAACATCACCAAGCGGATGCCGATTCATCGCGAGCCGCCAAAATTGGTGGACCTGAACCCCAAGACCGAAATCCTCGAGACCGGCATCAAGGTCATCGATCTGCTCTGCCCGTTCGTGCGGGGCGGCAAGATCGGCCTCTTCGGCGGGGCGGGGGTCGGCAAGACCGTCATCATCCAGGAAATGATCGCACGCGTGGCCCGCGAGTTCGGCGGCTACAGCGTGTTCTGCGGGGTGGGCGAACGCACCCGCGAGGGAAACGACCTTTGGCTCGAAATGCAGGAAGCCGAATACACCGATGAGAACGGCAAGACCGCCAAGGTCATTGACAAGGTGGCGATGGTCTTCGGACAGATGAACGAGCCGCCCGGAGCCCGCCTCCGCGTAGCCCTCTCGGGCCTGACCATGGCCGAAGACTTCCGCGACACATCCGGCAAGGAAACGCTGATCTTCATCGACAATATCTTCCGCTTCACCCAGGCTGGCGCGGAAGTCTCCGCCCTGTTGGGGCGCATGCCATCCGCGGTGGGCTACCAGCCGACGCTCTCCACGGAGATGGGCGAACTTCAGGAGCGGATCACCTCGACGAGCAAGGGCGCGATCACGTCCGTGCAGGCGATTTATGTCCCTGCCGACGACCTGACCGACCCCGCCCCGGCGACGGCGTTCAGCCATCTCGATGCGTTCGTGGTGCTGGAACGGAGCATCACCGAAAAGGGCATCTACCCCGCGGTCGATCCCATTGCCTCGAATTCGCGAATTCTCTCCCCGGAAATGCTGGGCGAGAAGCACTATGCCGTGGCTCGCAAGGTGCAGTCGATTCTCCAGCGTTATCGTGATCTTCAAGACATCATCGCGATCCTCGGCGTGGATGAACTCAGTGAGGACGACAAGCTCATCGTGTCGCGGGCGAGAAAGATCGAGCGTTTCCTCAGCCAGTTGTTCTTCGTGGCCGAGCAGTTCACGGGCAAGCCCGGCATCTACACGCCCCTGGAGGAGACGATCGACTCGTTCGACCGCCTCGCAGAAGGCGAAGGCGACGACCTCCCCGAAGGTGCGTTCATGTACGTGGGGAACCTTGACGACGCGAAGGCCAAGGCCGCGGAGATGGCGGCGGAGGTGTAAGATCCTCGCCCGGCAGTTAGACACGCAATCACGCATGCAAAGGCTCCGCATTCATCTGCGGATCCTTTGCATTTCACGATACTCTTCGACTAGCCGTATGATCTGTCTATCCCGACCCCGCACGCCGTCCCTTATGAACGATCACCGAAACCGGTAGATGTTGGCGTCGGAGTGATACTTCAAATTGGTCTCGGAGCGCTTACCCCGGAAGGCATGGCGGAAGAAGCGGGCGACTTTCTTGTTCCGGGTCGGACCCCCGATAAAATACGTATGGGCTTTGCCGACTTGATCGACCTCCGTAAAATCCACATAGATGGGACGTTGCGCGTCGAGTTTGCGCAGGTAGTGTCCCAGGCGGGCGTGCTGGGCGTCACCCAGTTTCAGCCTCGAGGCACCCAAAGCGTAGTCGTCCTCGTTGATGGTGATAAACACGCGTCCCCTGCAATTGATCATATCCACCCACTTAGCGTGGCCTTCATTATTCGTGTCTGCCGCGGCGAGTATGACATTGTCGAACACCGGGGCCCGGCTTTGAAAGATGTCTGAGAGCAACGCGTGCTTGAACAGGTAGTTGCCCATGCTGTGAAACAGCGCGCTGACGCAATACGGGCATTCATCCTCCGCGGTCTGGGCGATGAACGCGTCGCGTTCCACAGGATTGTCGGGGAACTTCCGGTCGGCCTCCCGGGTTATTTTCGCCATCAATTTCAGGTTGGCCTGCTTGACGAATGTGTGGAGCTTGTCAATGGTGCGGTCCAGCGCACCAACTGACAGCCGTGCAGTGACCTTGTCGCGCCGGTAGTTAAGCGTGCCGCTGATCGCCCCGCCCCCGAGGGCGGGCCAGCTGAAGGCGATCACTTCCATCCGGTACTTGGTGCCCAGGGCATGGGCTTGGTCTAGTACGTCCTTCATATCGTTGTTGAAGCCATGCACGTACAGCAGGATGTGGCGTCGATCCTTGGGGATCGACCGCTGCAATCGTGCCGCGACATAGTCGCTGGCGTAGTAGGGGATCGACGGGTCGGCGGGATCCTTGGGATCCTTGAGCCCGACCTCGCGCTTGAGGCGGACGGCGAGCTTGTCGTCGTCGGTCAATTCGTCGGGCAGAATGTACACTTTCCAATCGCGACCTTCCTTGATCGCCTCCACGATGCGCAGCTCGTTGGCCCCCTCGGGATTGGGCTTGCCGCCGAACTTGTTGAGCCCCCGCTTGCGGTCGTTGATCTCCCGATTGGTGACGATGAACATAATCAAACTCCTTTCCAAGTCACGTTCGGCCAAGAAGAACGGATCTTCATCTTATGTCGCTACAGTGACAATCCACTCGGATTTGTCGTCTGCCAGCTTGATTACGCGAATGTCCCAATCACGACCGCGAATACCTCTGATCAACACGTTGTTGCGCTTGATATTGGTGTTCGCGTCAGCCGGGATATCGATTACTTTGTCTTCCATGGCAACACCTTAAGACTTGAACATGCTGTTCTAATTCTTTGGATTCAAGAGACTGGTCACTGCGGCATCAACTGCGGGGCTTCGACCCATACGTGATAGAAAATCCGATCGAATGGCTCGGATCATTGTCAAGTTGGAAAGATAATCGCCTTTTTCCGCACTTAATATGTTTGTGGCGATTGCATTGCCACTGCCATCGACCCCTCTACGCTTCGTTATAATCCCCTCTTTGACTTTCTCGAGGATGGTGATCGAATCATCGAGTGCCTTGCGATACGCCTGAAAACGCTCATAGCCATTGTTTTGCATCAGCGAAACCGCATTGGTGCCTTCGGAGATCACATCGTCACCGGAGATCCGTATTGGTCCGGAATAGAATGGAAGGCTTGCTGGAATATCAAAGAAGGCAGTCATGCTGTCGAGCCTGGCCACCAAGGAAGCAGCATCGACATCGCCTGCATCAGCTTTGGCCTTGAGCAGTTCGTACAGATCATCGATGAGGAACCAGGCATCCTCCTGAAAAGCACCTTGCAGGTCGCGACTGAGTTCCACGATCTTCCGCACTTCAGTGGCGATCTCCACGTTATTGGTGAGTACGGCTGCCATTGCAGGGTGCCGAGCCAGTATTTCTGCGGCATCACCTGATGCGAACCATTGGGCTCCCTGCAATCCCGGACTCGTCACGCCTGTGCCGCTCCTGATTTCACCTGCGATTTTGGCAAATACCGAATGCGGCTTTGGCCTGATCGTGAATTTCTTTGATCCATCGTCGTTCGTCCCCGCATCCTCCATCACCGGGTCCATCAACCCTTCCGCCCGCTTGTAACCGATGATGAACTTCGCCGGGGCCGCCGAGTTCGGCTCGAAGGCGATCTCTATCCCCAGTGTCGTGCCGGTGAAGAACACCATGGAGCGATTCGCATTATCGCATCCCGATAAGAACAACAGGCTGATACTGAGCATTCCGAATTTGAGAATTCTCTTCATCGTTGCACTTCCTTTCTCTTCTCCTGTACTCTCAGCAACTCATGATCATGTTGGTCATTGATTTCACGTGCCCAGGCTTCCGCCTCAGCGCCGACGGCGAATTCGGCATTCGACATTAGCAGTCGGAAATCTGCCGTATCCGGCTCGCTCGCCTCCACAATGCTGTAGTCGGCGTAACCCACAATCAGCCGACCCCGCATGGCCAGAATCCCCACCCCTTCAACATCAATCACTTCATAATCGGAGTGTTCCGGGTATGTAAAATCGCGAAACCACCCAAGGCCGAGATACCCCTCACCCGCGACAACCGGGCGGTACCCCGCGCAACCAACCAAAGCCCAAGCCCACAGCGCAGAGCCGGTTAGTGCAACCGCCACTCGATTCGAGCCAGAGCACTTCGACATGATTCCCTCCTCCACAATGCCGTGAAGCAATCGAGTCACTGTCATAACGGATCCGGATCACACCACACATACATATGAACCGCGTAACACCGCCTTCGGTGTTCATGGATCAGTCTGAAATCTTCGGTTATTCATCCGTGCCCGCTGGTTCCCAGAAAAGATCCCCTGTGCCTCGAAAGAGATCTCGAAAAAGGTGGAGCCGCGAGCGCGAGCCTTCCTTGTCAGGAACGAATCTAAAACCAAAGCTGAAGCACGTCAATCGTTTTTTTCTCACTTTCGCGACATGACAAGTAACGATGACATCTTCCCGCAACCGCATATCATGCAATTACAATCAACAATATTTATCTAAGTTTCTGTCCACGCTGGGGTAACAGTAATCACTCATGTTAGCTAGCACCAAAGCAGGTGTGATTTTCATACAATTTCTGGTCGATGCATCTTCCGCTCGTTCGACGCCATTTTCATGCCGAACATCAATGCGTCATTCATCAATCAGAATCTGTAGCAACTGCCCTCACCGCCGCCCCTCGTCGACACATCCGTAACACTCCTCCGCCCTTTGCCGGTCCCACTCCAGTCGCACACAATCATCCCCAGGAACTCAGTCAAAAGATGCTGACCGTCTCAAAAAAGGGGGGTTCACCCCTTTGACCACTTCTGGACCATTCTGGTCCCACCAGCTCGGTTCAAATCAGATATCCTGTTGCCCTTCCCCGACGGGTCGCCATACCGCCCGGCGGGGTCCGCTCTGCACTATATTCATCTGTAAAGGACATCCCATGAATTACCCGGCAGCCGCGGCCTGCGGCTTCACCCTCCTGACCGCTATCTTCGCCACCACAACCGTCGTCCCCCAGGATTACACTGCCCTTCCTCCTGACCCCCAACTTATGGAGCAGAAGCTAAAGGAAAACCCGGTGACGCTTACCAAGGCCATCGAAGCGGCAAAGAAAAAGACCGGCGGCGTCATAAAATCCGCATCCTTCGATTTCGAGACCAATCCCCCGTCCATCAAGGTCATCGCTTACGCCATGGGCAAGGCGTACTCGGTGATTGTCGATTCCGGGACCGGTGAAGTTCGCGAAACCAAATCTTTGCCGCGCTTCCCCGGCTATCCGGTCTCGGGCATTCCCATCACCACCAAAAGTGGTCTGAAATACTACGACATAGTCGTCGGCACGGGCAAGAAGCCCGCCGGGCCAACTTCTACGGTGCGGGTTCATTACACCGGCTGGCTGACTGATAGCAAAAAATTTGACAGCTCGGTCGATCGCGGAGAGCCGATCAATTTCCCGCTCAACCGCGTTATCGCCGGCTGGACAGAGGGCGTGGGCTCCATGAAAGTCGGCGGCAAACGCAAGCTCATCATCCCATTCGACCTCGCCTACGGCGAACGAGGCCGCCCGGGCTCTATTCCTCCGCGAGCAACGCTCATCTTCGACATCGAGTTGATAGACGTCATCGGCGAATAACCACAACCCAATTCTCACGAGGCAAGGAGTCTCGACCATGAACATCAGATCCCACATCCTACGATCACTGCTGCCCAGCGTGATGGGTGCAATCCTCTTTGCCGGGTGCACACGCACCTCAGAGTCGCAAACGATACCCGAGGTCAGTCACGCTCCCACGTCGGTTCAGGACGATTCGTCCGTCGCCGCGGCATTGCAACGCGCGGATGAATCCATTCAAGCCATCGTCGATATCCCCGATGACCAGCGTACGTTCGACAACACAATCGGCGCGATCGACGACATGCTGGCCAATCTCGGACTGGCCGTGGAGATGCCCATGTTCATGGCGTATGTCTCCACCGATGCCACGGAACGGGAAGCGGGACAGAAGGCCGAGGAGGATGTCAACAATTGGTACATCGATCTGGGCAAGCGGGTAGATCTCTATCAGGCGGTAAAGGCGTACGCCTCGACCACGCCGTCGCTCGAAGGCGAGCAGAAACGCCTGCTGGAGCACACCCTGCGTGACTACCGTCGCGCGGGTATGGAACTGTCTGAGGACAGACGCGAAGAACTCACTGCGATTGAAAAAGAGATCAACCGCCTCAGCATCGAGTTCGAGAAGAATATTCGCGAGGATGCCACCCGTATCCCACTGACCCGGAAGGAACTGGCGGGCATGGACGATGCGTATCTCGCCACCCTGCCCCAATCCGGCGATCTGTACCTGCTGGGCATGTCGTATCCAGAATTTCTTCCCGTCATGGAGCTATGCACCGACGAGACCACCCGCCAGAAGGCTTGGCTCGCCTACAAGCGTCGGAGTGGACAGAAGAACGTCGAGGTGTTGGAGAGCATCATCAAGCTCCGCGCGGAGGCTGCGAACCTGCTCGGCTACGCGCATCCGGCAGATTTCGAGACCGAAATCAAGATGGCGAAAAACGCCGAGACGGTGTTGAACTTTTACAAGGAACTTCGTCCTCTCGTGCGCAAGAAAGCTCTCCTTGATCTTGAGGAGTTCACCGCCATCAAACGATCCCATACCGGAGATTCAAACGCGAAGTTCTACCCTTGGGATTTCGACTTCTATAAGAATCGTCTGCTCAAGGAAAAGTATGCTGTCGATTCGGAAAAGGTCCGCGAGTATTTCGCAGTTGATCATGTGATCGACGGATTGTTCAGCATCACCCAGTCGCTCTATGGCCTTAGCTATCGGGAGATCACCGATGAAGCCACCGCCCGCGACATGCCTCTCTGGCATGAAGACGTCAAGCTCTTTGAAGTGACCGATACGAGACGGGGAGAGGTGCTCGGCCAGTTCTATATCGACCTGCATCCGCGGCCCAACAAGTACGGACACGCGGCCCAATGGGGGTTGTATGACCACAAGGTCTGGTCCGACGGCCACGTGACGAAACCTGTTGCCGCCCTCGTGTGCAACTTCACCAAGCCCACGAAGGACAAGCCCGCGCTCATGAGCCATGATGAGGTGCAGACGTTCTTCCATGAATTCGGCCATTGCCTGCATACGCTTCTCAGCGATGCGACGTACGACCAGCTCTCCGGCACCGCGGTCGAGCGGGACTTTGTCGAAGCCCCCTCGCAGATGTTCGAGAACTGGGTCTGGGATGCCGACGTGCTGAAGACCTTCGCCCGACACTATAAGACCGGTGAAATCTTTCCCGATGAATTACTCGATGGCATGCTCAAGGCGCGGTACCTCGGCTCGGGCATGCTCGCGGAAAGGCAGTTTTTCTACGGCAACTTCGACATGCGTTGTCATCTCGATCCCACCGGAACGACCGACACCACCCAACTCGCCCACGATCTCTGGGATCCTGAAAAAGAGAATGTCGAACTGTATGACCCGGTCCCGGAAACGTTTTTCCAGGCCGCGTTCGGACACATGACCGGCTACCAGGCGGGGTACTACGGCTACCAGTGGTCGCTCGTCTATGCCTGCGACATGTTCCAGCGCTTCAAGGAAATGGGTATGCTCAACCCCGAAGCGGGGATGTACTATCGCGACAAGATCATCAGTCGCGGCGGGACGCAGGACGGGCTGGACCTCATCAAGGACTACCTTGGGCGCGAGCCGGACATGAGTGCCTACCTGCGCAACCTCGGACTGGAGCCGTAAGGCGGTATGAAGAATTCGTGTGGCAGGGGCAAACTCGTTTGCCCCTGCTTTTTTGGTCTCCTGCCATCTGGAATCGACACCTCGGTTTTCCCAATAATCATGGTGATGAAAGATTCGGATTTCAATTTCGCCATGCCTCTTCAACGTTCACGACACAACTACATGATCGGCGGCGTGTGCGGCGGGCTCGCCCACTGGCTCGGTTGGGATCCGTCCCTGGTGCGTTTGCTCTACGTACTGGCCTCAATTTTCTCCGCCGCATTCCCGGGCATCCTGGTGTACATCATCCTCTGGATTCTCATGCCGCAGTCGATGTATGATTGACCGCTCATCGGTTCTTCCGCTCCCTTATACCGATGCCAACCACCGTTGAAATCGCTGGTTATGTGGTGGCGATACGCCAATCCGTTGCGTTATCCGGATCGCGCTCGACAGGGCGGTAGAGCGTGTCGCGCTCGACGGGCCTGAAGCCCGCATCGCGGATGGCTTTCTGCAAGTCCCACACGCCGGTTTCCTGGTGGGTGGGATCGCCATCGCTGTCGGAGATCAACTTGGTGATGTCGTACCAGACCACGGTGCCGTCGATGTCGTCGGCGCCGTTGAGGAGCATGAACTGGGCCATCTCCAGCGATTGCATGATCCAGAACGCCTTGACGTGGGGAAAGTTGTCGAGCATGAGTCGGCAGATTGCCAGCGTGCGCAGGTTCTCCAGCCCCGTCGGAGCGGGCAGATGCTCAAGCTCGCTCTTATCGGGGAAGAAAGGCAGGGGGGTAATCGTCTGGTAGTAGCCTGCATCGCACGTTTCGGGCATGGGCAGACGCTCATCTGGGTAGCCGGCATCTTCACCTGAGAGTACGACTGCTTCTGTCTCCATGCCTTGATGGTCTGCCGCGGCTTGCAGGGCTATGCCCTGATCCGAAGCCCACTGCTTCAGGGTGCGATCCTGCTCCTCGCGCAGCAGCATCATATGGGTGATGCGCTCGGACCGCTGCTCGATATGACCATACAGAATCGTCGCGTTGGTGTTCAACCCCAGTTCGTGGGCCGCCTGATGAACCTCCATCCACTGCCTGGCCTTGATCTTGCCCTTATACGCCTCATCATGAACCCGATCATCGAACACTTCCGCCCCTCCCCCCGGCAGGGAGCCCAGGCCTGCATCCTTCAGGTCTTTCAAGACTGACTTGATCCCATCGTAGCCCTCCTTGCCACGCTTGGAGATACGCGCGAGGTGAACAATCTCCACGGCGGTGAAGGCCTTGATGTGCAGTCGTGGGGCGGCATCATGAATGATCCGCATCATGTCCGTGTAATAGTCAAAGCCCAGCCAGGGATGCAGCCCCCCCACAATATGAATCTCCGTGGCCCCCCCGGAAACAGCGTTCCTGGCTTCCTCGGCAATCTGCTCAAGTGAATGCTCATACGCTCCATCCTCGTCCTTCTTTCGATAGAACGCACAGAACTTGCAGCTCAGGGCGCAGATGTTGGAGTAGTTCAGATGCCGGTTGACGTTGTAGTAGGCGATATCGCCATGCATACGACGACGGACGAGATCGGCCAGTGAGCAGACGGTCCAGATATCGGGCGTCTGGTAAAGGAGATTACCATCGGCTTCAGTGAGTCTGACGCCAGCACGCACTTTTTCATCAATGGCCTTGAGACGGGAGTCAACGCGAGGCAGGACGCCAGTCGTGACCGGATCAAGATGAAGGGTGCTCATTGAAATGATCGATTCCTTGTGTAATCAATAGAGACGAATCATCTTAGCCGGTTGGAGTGTTCCTCAGGGACAAATTGCATCACCATTCCCAACCCAAATACGGCCCTACGATATCGCCAGTGCGGATGAGTGAACGCGTGTTGTGGCGGGTTGCGACGTATATCGTTCCGGTTGGGTGACAAGATTGGGTGTCAATGGCCCGGATCACCGATAAAGAATCTTGACATCCCGCCCCCGGATCTCGGAAGATACCAGTCCAAGGATAAAGTCGGGTGATTCTCGGAAACGATGAGTCGCCCGGTTTTTATTTGCCCTCGCCCAAATTCAAGGCCCCCATGCGAGGGCGTATCTCGGAAACCGTGAGACTTTGAGACACGCTTAGATCGAAGTTCGATAGAATGCGACCAGCAAGGGGGGATCAGCCCCTGGTACACCCAACGATCAATCGTGCCGCGCGACACGTCCATGATGTCAGCCGCCTCATCGAAGTTGATGCGGTTGTCCATGTTGATGAGTCCGGTGGTTAGGGTGTCAGGGGGCATTGTGAGCCCCCCTTACTGTCTGAAGGGCTGCTTTGTCGTAATCTCCGGGTTGGATAAACAATGGCCATAGCAAATTGCCTTCGTGTTCTTCTCGTAGCCGCAGGTCATCTCTTACGCGGGGATCGGCCAGTCGAAAGAGAGCGTCGTGGAAGTTGAATAGGATTCTGTCGTCGGCCCACGTCTCCCTCACATGACATAGCACTGCGCAGTCGTCGGTCGGGTTCGCTTCCGGTAGTCCTGCGGTTCGTGAAAGTCGGTTGGCGACATCCACGAGCGATCGCCCACCAGAGCGAGACCTGAGCAGCGACGTCCTCGCCATCGTATGGGATTCGATCATGCAGTCACGATCCTCCAACGTCTTTGGTCTGTGTCGAGCGTTTAGGCGCCCCACCTTGAGAGCTCGTGTTATACTTGCAGATTGGTTGGATGGGTCACCCCGCTTTCTTAAGGTCGATTTCCGATGAATGATTCACCATCTAAGTGGACACTAGCTCAAAAACGTGAACGCCATTTTTATGAAACTCGTGCCGCTTCGCACGAGGGTCGTAACGAGGTTTATGCCGAGTTTCACGCCCCTTTCTGGAAAGCGATCCTCAACCGACTGACTGAATTGGATTTTCGTGATGACGGCTATTACGTCGACGTCGGCTGCGGGCCAAACCCAATTGTCGCGTTTGTGGAACACGGTAATCGGATCGGTGTCGATCCATTAATGCCGTTTTATCAAGAGAACTTCGTACTGCCCGAAGCGTTTCAGCCATTCGAGGGCACCATCGAAGAGTTAACTCCGATCAAGGACGGTCAAGCCGACGTTATTTTCTCGATGAACAATATCGATCATATTCAGAATCTTGACCAAGCGATTGCCACGTTGCGGCGCAAACTAAGGGATGATGGCTTCCTAGTGATCTCGGTCAATGTTGTCGGCAATCCCATCGCTAAGTTGATGGCCAAGGCGATTGATATTTATCGGGTGGTCGATCCGACACACACCTACCATTTTCACTCACCGCAGGAAGTCAGGAACCGGCTTGCCGAGCATTTCGATCTCGTTCGTTACGAGTGCATCGAGCAGTTGTCCGAAGAAATGCAAACACGCAAGAACGAACGAGACAAACAGGTCAAGACATTGAAGGGACTGGTTCGGCAAGGTCTCAAGTTCGTGAAGAACGATCTGATTCTAAGAGAGAAACTGCATCTCTTTCTGTTCAAACCGAAATCCGGGTAGGGCGAGTCGTCTTGGCCCTCAGGCATCTTCAGATGCAATCAACGACTTGCTTTGTATTCGTTGATCTGGAACAGTTGGCCCGGACTCAGACCCGCATGATGCTGGATGGAACGATGAAGCCCGCGAGATACCTGATACCGTTCCTGTGCGAGAGTCTCCACGAGATTCAAGACCGGGCGGGCGTAGCTCGTGGTCGGATGCATGATTTCCAGGCGACGTTTTGTAGCCGACTCGCATCAGCACATATCCCGCTTCATGAGTTGCAGCGTTTATCGGGTCATGGTGATATCGCTACGCTGGCTAAGTTCTATCTGGCCCCACAAGAGGGCGCGGCGGATCGCGTGAGGGCGGCGCTGGCATCGGTCGCGTAATGCGGGCGGGTGACAAGCAGGTGACAACGAACGAAAGCAGCCCGTGCAAGCGGGCTTTTTTATTCAATGAGGCGGGTTTTAAGTGAGGGTTTGTGTAATTGGAGTGTTCCTCAAGAACTACCCAGAATGATCAAACAGGCATATTTTTCATAACCCCTTTGTCTACAGATATTTCCACTTATACGACTTGATGCGAAAACTAGGCCCGTCGATAACGTAGGAGCCGTGATTCACCGGTATCTCGGCCTGAAACGACTCGGACGAAGCCACGTTCGAGCCGCAGGGGTAGTTGACGCAATCGAAGGAGGCGGAGATGCCACAGAAGAAAAAGACCACGCCAAAAGAAGGCTCCGCAGAGACGCAAACTGACCATAGCGACAGTAGCGAGATTCCGAATATCTCCCCGCCGCGTGGCTTCTCTCCCAAGGATGACAAGAAACTTCAGGATCTCACCTCGGGCATCCAGGAAAGTACTCATCAGTTTCCTTCAGAGGCGATCAAGGAAGTCCTCAACGTGCTGATGGTGGTGGAGCGACAGTTCGACAAGCTTCGTGATGAACAGCAGAAACAGGAAGCGGTGTACGATGAACTGATTCAGAAAATTCAGGTCATCGAGAAAGCCGAGTCGAAACTCAGTAACGATCGCAAGAAGCTTGCCGCCGACCGAAAAAAAGTCGCTGAAACAGACAAGATTGCTCTGGAGATGATCGAAGAAAGTCGGCAGACCCTCCTGCAGAAACAGAAACAATTTCAGTCCGAACGCCAATCGAGTGTCAAAGAACTCGCAAAACTGCGCAGCGAAATCGAACAGGAGTCAAAGTCGCTTCATGCCGAACGCAATAATCTGATTCAAAAAACGGAAAAGGCGGAAAACAAGGCCCATGAGCATTCACATATAATTGAGGAACTCAACGCCGACCGTACGAAACTAGCCGCCCGAGTCGAGCAACTGCAGGATGAGGCTCAACAGGCTACGCACCGAGCCAAGAAAGCTTCCCGTGAAACTCAAGAACTTGAGTTACAGACTGTGAGTCAGCGAGAAGATGTTCAATCGCGTATCGATGAACTCCAGGGCGATCGCAATCTCCTGAACGCCCGCGTGGAGGAAATAGAGCAGGAACGCAACAATCTTCTCCGCCTGCGGGATGAGGCCGAGGCCCGAAACCAGGAACTTGAACTCCGTCTCGGCGAAATGACCGATCAGGGCGAACTCCTTCAAAATCGCCTTGATGAAATCCAAAATGAGGGTAATGGAAATGAGACGCATGCCGACTCATTGCATGATCGCATCGCCCAACTCGAAGAGGACCTTGCCGATCGTGATCGCGTGATTGCCTCATTGCAGGAGCAAGCCAAATCAGTCTCTGGGAAGGAGATGACTGCACAATCGGCTGCTGAGGAAAGCGAAATACAGACGCTCCGGAATCGAGTGGCCGAGCTTGAAAATGAACTCGCCGCCGCGCGAAAGGCATCCTCCGGGCCGATGAATGATCCGAATGAGTCACCCCCCGCCGATCTCGAGCAGATCAAGGAGAACCTGAAGGAGGCCGCGATTCACCTGCACCGTCGCCAGGAGCGGTTGCACCGGGCTCGCCGGTTAGCACGCGAAAGCAGGCAAACGTCGACTCAGGTCAAACCTCAAGCGTTACCAGCGCAAACCCACGAGGAAGAGGCCGATCTCAAACGCTGGGTCCAAAACCAGCGTCAGCGTCTTGCTCACGATCGGACAAGGCTCAAGGACATGGAATCGCGTATGATCAAGATATGGGCTCCCCGGAACGCCGCGCTGATCGTTTCCGCCCTGGGTCTGCTCCTGACCATACTTGTCGTGGCGAGTTGGCTGACGACAAGTTATGTATTCCCCGCTCACATTTCCGCATCGGTAACGCTCAAACCCAAAACCAGCAGTCTTGATCCCCTGACCGAAGAGCAGACTGCCAGTTGGCAGCTATGGCATGCGGAACTCGTGCAGGATGACGGATTCAAGAAGACGCTGCTCAAGCGTATGCGGGATCGCCAGATGCCAGTTGAAACCATCGATCTGGATGAGTTCTTGGAGGAAAACCTCAGCCTCGACACCGGTATGCCCGGCGAACTGACGATGACGCTCAGCGGCACAAAGAAGCTGGAAATCACGGATCTGCTCGACGTGATCACTTCAACCGTACTGACCGAATCCAGTCGCCAACTCAAAAAACGCACCGATGGCGCCATTGCCACGGCATCCAACGAGCGAAAGGAGAGCGGCATCAGTCGTTACGCCGTCATCAATCCCACCGCGATCCAAGATCATCGCAAGTTCTGGATGGCGCCAATATTCCTCCTGTATGGCGTACTGGCGTTCGGCGTGTTCAAGTTCGCCCTCAATCAGATGACTCAGGTGAAGCGCGTAATCAATGAAGAGGTCATTGATACGGACGAAAGCGAGATCTTCAACGACGATGTCCTGACCTCTGATTGAGAGGAATAAGTCTCCGAAAGATCAATACAGGTCTAGCGAACTGCCTGATAATAATGTCATGAGGGCGCTGAAAGTCGTTTATTCTGCCTATCTCAACTTCACTTGTTCGCGAGCCCGGTAACTACGTAACAGTGGGGAGGATTTGCGTTTTCTTCCTCCCGATAACCCCCAACACGACATCGCCGAAGCGGCTTCAGGGGAATTGAAGTCGATGATATATGTTCGGATGCATTCCGGAATACTCGGAGTGTGCCAGCATGATTAATGGAGGGTACGCCATGCTTCGTCTCGTTCGCGATGCTCGACTAACTCCAAAAACACAGACCACTTCATTCCCATTTCCCGCGAGATCTGACAATCACAATCCGAAACCGCACTCGCCCGTCGGCCACAAGACTCTTTCCACGTCGATCCTGTTGAGTATCGGACAGTTCCCTCCCGACCAACCTCGCATCGGTCTTTCCACCGGCGAACTGCTCAATGCCATCAATTGCATGAGCCGTCGCATGGATGATCTCGCCCGCCATCTCAACTGCTTCGGGCACTTCGATGACGACGACACGCCCCGGGCCGCGTAAGCATCATTCCTCTCCCCTGCCATTTCTCAACCATCCAAAGCGGTCATACGCTTGACGGTTTTTTTCATGAGTTGGCGAATTCGCGCAGCCCGATAGTCCGGATCGTTGTTGATTGTGGCCGCGACCTCATGATCACTGGTTCCCGCGTCGGTGTCGCGCCCTGAGCTACGATGAAGCAACGGTTCGAAGGTGGCGTCAGAGAACGTCGCCTCCGACCTCACCCCCAAATTTCTCGTATCCAGACGATTCGAATGAGACCGTTTGTCAAGCAGGCCGATTTTCTCTTGGCTTGCCGGTTGTTCAACATCACGCAGAAACGACGGTCGTCCGATATAAAAAACCGTCCCCCCGGGAATGAGCGGCACAAGCCCGTCTTCGGATGGGACATACAGTGACCGTTCGAACACCGCGTACAACCCGCCGTTGATACGCATAAACCGGTCATCCGTGCCCGAGATGCGATAGACCCGGTCGAAGTTGGCGGGTTGACGCAGATCCGCCCCGAGCACCCGCAGGCTCCGGCTCAGTGGCCCGAGATCACCCACGTTTTCTTCAACGGCTTTCAGCTCCTGCTGCCCGGAGGCGGCTTGGACCAGCAGCAAAACCACAACTGCGCTTCGTGATATCAGCATTCCCTTCATGCGTTTGGCCTCATCGGCGAGACGACAACCACAACTTGATCGATAACCTCGCCGGTCAGGCTATTATACTGCATGATGAGCGATGTCACTCCCAGCATTCTCTCCCTGAACATTTCGCCGGGTGGGATCCCCAAGACCCCGGTCGAGATCGTCCAAGTAACGACCGAAGGCTTCGCCGGCGACAGTCACGATCACGACAAGCACAACGGTCCGTTCATGGCCCTCAGCCTGCTCGACATCGAAGACTACCAGGATCTCCAGGCCGAGGGGTATGACGTGTTTCCGGGGGCGACCGGCGAAAATATAACCTGCCAGAACCTCTCCATCGATGAACTGCAAATCGGGGACCGGCTCCGGTTTGCGGGCGGGGTGGAAGTTGAGTTGACCAAAAAGCGCAAACCCTGCTTCGTCCTCGACGCCATCGATCCCCGGCTCAAGGAGGTCATCGTGGACCGCTGCGGATTTCTCGCCAAGGTCATCATCCCCGGTGAGCTGCGCCAAGGCGAGACGATCGAGGTAGTGGGGCGGGAATTCGGAGTTAGCAGTTAGGATTAAGGGGGAATGGTTATGGCTCATGGCTCAGGAAAAATGGCCACATACCGGGGCAATCCTCTGCGGCGGATCGTCATCGCGTATGGGTGCGCCCAAGCATGACCTGAAACTACCCAGTGGAAGGACCATGATCCAGATCGTGGTCGATACGGTAGAGGAGGTTTGTCAGCGCATCGTCATCCTCGGCCCGGATGCGATTCTTCCCGATCTGCCGCATGTTCATGATCTGCGAAATGACCAAGGACCGCTGGCGGGGATCGAATCGTTGCTCGCAAGCGGCCTGGATGAGCACTACCTTGTTGTGCCGTGCGATGTGCCGCTGATCACCGAGGAGCTGTTGCGAAGACTCACGATCGAATCGGACTCGCTGGCGACGGTCTTCCGCATCGAGGGTTCGGATTCGCTCGAATCGCTCCCCCTGCGTATTTCCTCGATGGCACATAACGCAGCATCCAGCCATCTTGACGCGGGCAGTCGGGCGGTGCATCGACTGCTTAACGATATGACCAGACAGGAAGTTATACTCACGCCGTCAGAAACGAGAGCCTTACGCAATATCAACACGCCGGAAGCATACCGTCGCCTTACCCATACCGAATGAGCGTATGCTCGTCTTCCCGACGCGGTTATTCCCCGGCCTCAACCCGCACGACTACATTTTTAAATGCCGGTGTCTTTGATTGTTTATCGGCCACCTTGGGGATCAGGACGTTCGCCTCGGGGTAATACATCACCGCGTTGCCGGGGGGGATGTCGATGACCCTCACCAGGAAGTTTGGAATCTCACCCGTCTCGCTCGTGATCTTGGCCGGCTCATCGACCTGAAGCCCCAACGCCCGGATATCCTTTTCACTCATCATGATAACATCGCGCCGCTCCTGGCCTCGATACAGATCGTGTTCTTCGTAGACGACGGTGTTGAACTGCCCCTCACTGCGCACGGTCATGAGACGCAGTTCAAACTCACCACTCGCCTTCAACTCCGGCAGATCGATCACATGGGCTATCGCTTTTTTTGAAAACGTGGAGAATTCAGGCTCGTGGAATGTACGCCCGGCGATGTGAAATTCCTGCTTCGTATCGTCGATCTTCCCGATTGCCTCGTAACCGGGAATGATCTGCCCAATCGCCTCGCGGATGCGGCCATGTTCGCGCATCATGTCCCAGTCGAGACTTCCCTCATCACCCAGCACCGCCTGCGCAATCGACGCGATCACTCCCACCTCGCTCCGCGGACCTTCGTAGCGCGGCACGCCGCCTTCGCTGAGACGCACGAAATTGAACATGGATTCCTGCGTCGTCATCTGGGCCTCCTCGTCGCGGGCCTGCACGGGCAGGATAATCGTCTCCTTGCCCCGGCCACGGACGTGACCCGTGTTGAGCGTGGTGCTGAGATAGACGACTTGATCGATTCGGCTCATCGCTTCGGCGGCAAAAATCGAATCCGGATTTGAGCCGTAGAGGTTGCCCCCCAGGCACATCGCAAACTTCATTTTCTTCTTGTGCGCCTGAAGAATGCAGCCGAGGGTGTCGAGCCCCTTGGTCGTGGGAAGCTTCAGATCAAAGGCGGCCTGCAAGCGCTCGAAGATGGCATCCTTAAGCTGAGGCGTCACGCCCATCGATCCGATTCCTTGTACGTTGGAATGACCACGCAGAGGAAGCAGCCCGCATCCCGGCCTGCCAATCATGCCCCGGGCCAGGGCGAGATTGGCGATCATCTGTACGTTTTGAACGCCATTCTCGTGATGTGTGATCCCCATCGCCCAGGCGAAGATGGTCCTGCGCGATGAGGCATACAACGCCGCCGCCTTCTTGATCGTGCCGCGCGGCACGCCGGATTTCTCGACGATTTCGTTCCATTCCCGATCGCGGAGATGCTGGGCCAGTTCATCCCAGCCTTCAACATAGCGACGGACGAACGGCGCCTCGACCTTGCCCCGGGCCATGATTTCCTTCAATACCCCCGCAAGAAAAGCAATATCCCCCCCGATGTGAGGCTGGACATACAGATCGGCGATCTTTGACGCCCATAACATGCTCCTGATATCCGAAGGCACCTTGAACCGAACCAGCCCGATTTCCTTCAACGGATTGATTACGATGATCTTCCCGCCCCGACGGCGCAGCTCGATGAGCGATCGCATCAGTCGGGGATGATTCGAGGCGGGATTCGCCCCGATGAGCACAATCAGATCGGCCTGATCGATGTCTTCGAGGACGATGGTTGCGGTTCCGGATCCGGTGACGCTGGTAAGCCCCACGCCGGACGCCTGATGGCAGTAGTAGGAACAGCTGTTGACGTTGTTCGTGCCGTAGATACGGGCGAAGAGCTGGAGCAGGAACCCGGCCTCGTTGGAGGAGCGACCGGAGAAATAGAAGAAGCTGTGAGCCGGCTTGGTCTTGCTTATTTTTGTGGCGATGCGCTCGATCGCTTCACCCCATTCGATTTTTTTGTAATGGCTGTCCAGCGGCCCCATATAGAGCGGCTCGGTGAGACGGCCCGCCGCTTCGAGTTGGCGGGAGGAGAATGTGGCGAGCTTTTCTAGACTGTGATCGTCGAAAAAATGTTCGGGAATCCCCCCCTGGAGATCGGCAGCCATGGCCTGGACGGATTTTTTGCAGACTTCAGGGAACTTTCCCTTCTCATTAACCATCCCACCCTTTTGTCCGCCCATTCCCAGCGCGCACGTTTTGCAGGTGTTCTTTGACCGGAGTGCACGGTACATCCGCCGCACGCCCCCGGTGGCGCGGGCCTGTTTCAGGGTATAGATTATCGCCGGCCATCCGCCGCCAGCCTTTACCTTGCGCATGGTTCGCCTCGTTAGTATCGCGCCTATCAAACGTCTGCACAGCATACCCCCTTCGGAGAATGACCTGCTCACAACGGATCAGATTATTCACATGAACGGAGCCGGATACCCACGTCGTGGATCAGGACGCCTTTTTCATCAACCAGAAGTCATTACAGGATAGAGGGGAATCCCGGCAGCTTGTCAAGGGTCAGGCTATATAGTTTGTTCACCTCGACCCACCAAGGAGCGCATCATGACGCTGAAAGCATCTTCGATCACCAATCCTTGTCACCTTTCTGCCTTCAAACTAGGCCTGTTAGTCCTGGCCGGGCTTTTTCTTATGGCCATGACCCGCCAGCCCGCGCCCGTCTCGCAACTATCGCGGCTGGAGATCATTCGTGATGGCAACGTCATGGCGGTGCTCGATGCCGATGCCCAGGGCGGGATTCTTCGTCTCATGGATCGTCAGGGGCGAAACATCCTGACCCTTGGGGCAGATGTCTCCGGCAACCCGCTCATCACCCTTCATGCCCGGAACGGAACGCGGGTGCTGGCGCTGAAAGCTTCTGAGGATGGCTTCCTGATCACGCAACAACTGGGTGATGAAGAAAGCATCCTCTTCGACACCGAGCTTGACGGTCGGGACAGCCCTGATCGTTTGAACACCATCAAGGTCATTGCCGGTCGCCTGGGACAGATGAATACCTCCATCCGCGACTTGGAGCATCAGCAACGGGATCTGGCTGATCAGATGCGCGACATCCGACCCCACGGCAGGGATTCCTCCATCGTCGAAAGAAACCGCCGGACGATTCAAGATCTGGAGCGGCAGGCCAAAAACCAGGACCGCCTGATCGAGCAGATGAAGTCAGATCTCAATCGGCGCAGGACGGATCTCTATGATCTCCGTCGTCGCATCCGCGACCTCGAGCGACGCAGACCCTGAGCCCCCCCCGGGGGGGATCGGAAGTCAGTTTTCAGTCGTTGTATTCACACGCTTGCGCCGCTTCCCGAATCCAGGTCCAGGCCTGCCGCACATGCTCGCGTTTCGTCGCCGTCGCCCCGATCGACATCCGCAGGGTCAGCTTGTCATCGAGTTTGGTGTGAGTGAGAAACATCTTTCCCGAATGATTGAGGTGATCGAGAATGCGTTGGTTGATCGCATCGCCCTCCTTGTGACGAAAGCACACCAGCGTCAACCGATGCGGGGCCGCAATCTCGAAGTTGTCATCCGATTTCACCCAGGAAGCGAACGCCTGCGCATGAGAAATGTGCTCGCGGACATGTTGTTTCAGACCGTTGACCCCATAGTGCCGTATCACGAACCACAGCTTCAGGGCGCGAAAACGCCGGCCCAGGGGAATATGCCAGTCCCGATAGTCAAAGACCTCTCCCGATTCGCTTGCCTGGTTGCGCAGATATTCGGGCAGAATACTCAGGGTATTGATCAGGGCCGCCCGATCCGCAACATAAAAGCAATCGCAATCGAAATTCGTCAGCATCCACTTGTGCGGGTTGAAACAATAACTGTCGGCGTATTCAAGTCCGTCATGGATATCGCGGAACTCCTCGCAGAGCGCCGCCGTACCGCTCATCGCCGCATCGACGTGCATCCAGAGATTCTCTCGCGAGCATATCTCCCCGATCGCAGTCAGGGGGTCGAACCCGTTGGATGAGGTCGTGCCCACGGTTGCGGAAACGAAAAACGGCGTCAATCCGGCGGCCCGGTCGGCAGAGATCGCTTCCTGCAGTTTCGTGGGCTTCATGGCGAAGGTTTCATCGACGTCGATAAGTCTCAAATGCTCACGCCCTATGCCGATGATTTTTATCGCCTTCTCGATGGAGGAATGCGCCTGGTTGGAGGTATACGCCGTGAGGGTTTGCGTGATGCCTTTTTCGTTGCTGGCGAAATTCGTCGCCCGTTCACGAGCGGCAAGCATCGCACAAAGTGATGAACTCGAAGCCGTATCCTGGATCACGCCCCCGCCCTGCGAATCGGACTTGAATTTTCCGGGCAGTCCCAGCATTCCCACCAGCCAATCGAGTACGAGCGTTTCAACTTCAGTGCAGGCGGGGCTGGTGGCCCAGATCATCCCCTGCACACCAAGCCCTGCCGTCAGCAGTTCGCCGAGGATGGAGGGGGCTGAGATATTGGCGGGGAAGAACCCGAAAAAGTACGGCGACTGCCAGTGAGTAATCCCCGGCATGATGATTCTGTCAACGTCGGCCATCATCGCATCGAAGGATTCCCCCTCCTCCGGCGGTGCTTCCGGAAGTTGGGAGCGTGTCTCCCCGGGTCCGGCCTGTGACAATACAGGGAACTGCTCGACCGTTTCCATGTAGCGGGCAATCCAGTCCACGACCTCGCGGCCGTGTTTGCGAAATTCATCCGGAGTCATGTGGGGAATGTCGTTCATGGTCTTGGATCATGGTAAGCGGCATACGCTTTGAGGCAATGACTCGCTCGCAGCCCCAAGATCGTCCCTGCCGGTAGCAAAGGAAGATACCTTCCTCAGGGGGAAGTAATGAACACACCCAACATACGCCAACAAGTCAAGGACAACGTCAGAGCGGCAACGCTTCAAGTTCCTTCTGCACTTCATCAATGAGTCGGCTGACGATGCCGGGGCCGAAATCAAAGGTCAACCCCGCCGCTTCGAACAGCTCGGGGAGCGGCCTCGACCCCCCCAGACGCATGGCCCGAGTGTAATGCTCGATCGCGTTTTTCTCGTCCTTTTTCGAATTCAACCACAGTTGCATAGCCCCGAGCTGGGCGATGCCGTATTCGATGTAGTAGAACGGCACTTCAAACAGATGAAGCTGACGCTGCCACATCACCGCGCGGAAATTTTCCAATCCCTCCCAGTTGACCGCCGATCCGAATCGCTCATCAAGATCGAGCCAGCATTCAGTTCGATGCTCACGCGTATGATCGGGATTCGTATAGATCCAATGCTGAAAGGCGTCAATGGTCGCGATCCAAGGCAGTACCTTGACGATCCCTTCCAGTTGATCTCTCTTCGCCCGGGCAACCTCCACCGAATCGTAAAATTCATCAAGATAGGGATACGCCAGCATTTCCATGCTCATCGAGGCAACTTCGCAAAACTCCAGCGGTGGGTGACGGTAATGAAGCAAGGGCTCACCCTTGCACAACATGGAATGGAAGGCATGTCCCGCCTCGTGAACCATCGTCTCCAGATCGCGCTGCAATCCCGCGGCGTTCATGAAGATGAACTGCTTGCGTCTGCGATCAAAGCTCTCCTGATACCCTCCCGGGGCCTTGCCCTTGCGTGATTCAAGATCAAGACTTTCTCCGTCGCGGAGGGTGTCGAACATCTCTCCGAGGGCGGGATTCATGCGATGAAAGAGCTTCGAGGTTTTCTCGACGAGCTCAGCGTCATTCTCGAAGGGGCGCAGGGGTTCACGTCCCTGGACATCGACCGCGAGATCCCACGGACGCAGGGTTTCGACGCCCAACGCTACGGCACGCTCGGCGTTGAGTTTCCGAAGGAGCGGGACGCACACTTCCTCGGCGGCGCGATGAAAATCCTCGCAGTCCGACGGCGAGTAGTCGAAACGATGCTTGACCTTGAACATATAGTCGCGGTAGTTGTCAAAGCCCGCGTTGCGCCCGATCGAATCCCGCAGCTTGATCATCTCATCGAAAATCGCTGAGTGTCTCTCCTGGTCCTCATAGCGTCGCTCCACACTCGCCCGCCAAGCTCCCTCGCGCACTTCCCGGTCCGTCTGCTCGGCGAACTTCGCCATCTGCGGCATGGTGAATTCCTCCCCCTGAAAATTCACCATCATCGCCCCGCAGATCTCACTGTACTGCTGGCCGAGTTTCGTGTCCTCGGTTTTCAGCGGGACGTTCTCCTCGCGGAAAAGTTCCACATCCGCGGCAAGGTCTCGCAGCAGCACCTCATGGCGAGACTGATCGATCTCGCCGGTGTATGGGCAGCTAGTGATCTTCCGGTCGATCTCAAACCCGATCTTTTCGAGCTGGGGAACCACGTTCTCGACAAAGGCGAGATAGGCGTGCTTCTTCGCCTCATCGTCGGTATGGCAGGTCATGTTGATGTAGAGGATGGCGTGCGCCTCGCTCGCCGCGGCATCAAGCTCGCTGCGATCCAGGAGAAGCTGCTCCAGACCTGCCGCACTGGTGAGTTCCCGATCCAATAGGCTCTGGTACAGCGGTTGAAGATTCTCCCACTGCGCGGCTTCGAGTTCGGCGGGGACAAAATCAGTGATTGCGATGGATGAAGTCATGATTCTGCTTTCTCAATCTGAAATAACGTGAGGGTGGGACACCATACCGCCCCGTACCCGAACCGTTGGGGCATTATCCACAGAAATCACTCTTTGTCTCCGACAATTGATGACTCAGTGATCTCATGTGCCTTCACCGCCACCGCGGGGAGGTTAAGCCGCTTTTCCACGGTGCTGGCCAGGGACTCGGCATGGAGAGGATCATCGCAGATGACAAACAAACTTGATCCACTGCCCGAGACATGGGCGGGGCGTTCGGCCAGTTCGCTGATCTGCCCGATCATCTCCTGAAGCTTCGGCGCGGCAAGAATCGCGGCCGCGGTTAAATCGTTAAAGAGTGCTTTAGAATCCGGCTGGCTTGCCCCACCCCCGGAATCCCCGGCCAGTGAATACACATCGTCGCTACGCAACACGTGATTATGACCCTCGATCAACTCATCGAACCGCTTATAGACAAGCGGTGTTTGGCAGGAGAAATCGGGGAATGCGATCACTGCCTGCAGATCGGGTGCGGTATCGTGGTGCGTAATCTCATCCCCCATCCCCTGCACGATCGCGCTGCCGCCTCGGATGAGAAAAGGCACATCCGATCCAAGCCCCCTCCCGATCGCGGTCAGCACTTCATTTGACATGCCCAGTTCGTACAACTCGTTCAGCCCCCGCAACATCGTCGCGGCATCGGACGACCCGCCGCCAAGTCCCCCGCCGACGGGAATCCTTTTTTCAAGCTTCATCTGCACGGGCAGATCTTGCCCCGTTTCTTTTTGCAAGGCCAGATGCGCTCGAACCGAAAGATCCTTCGTGATCGACCAATCGATTTCTGTTCGTCGCTTCGCCGAAGGATGCCAGATGATCGCATAGCGGGAAAGGGTTCCCGGTAAAAGGCGGGTCAAGAGCAACTCGTCGCACAGGTCTACGGTCACCATCCACGAGCAGATCGGATGCATTCCATCCTCGTCGGGCGTTCCCACGGCAAGAGCCAGATTGAGTTTCGCCGGGGCGTGATAGCAGACGGATCCGGGCATGAGTAAAGGATAGTGATCACGAGGAGGGATTGCGTTCTTTCGGCGTGTCCAAATCCGTTTATTCGCTTCGCCGGCAAGACTTTGCGTTGACTGAATGATCCAAAGTCACGTGCATGACGAGCCGATAACACCAAAACGAAAGTCAGTTCACATTCACTGTAAGGACATTATGATGATACCGAATGAACAGGAACGCCGGTCTCAGAGAAGGACGGAACTGGTACGGCCATGTCGCCTTTTTGATCCACGCACCGGCAAGTATCTGCACGGTACGACCTGCGATCTCACCGTTGAGGGCGTTCTGATACGCATCACCCGCCCCTGCCACCTCAATCCGGGTGACACCTTTATGATCGGTATTGCCATGAACGAGAAAACCGGCCTGCTCCGAGCCAAGGACATGTTCGAGGCGACCGTCGTACGTGCACTGGGTACGCCAAGCGGACATACACTGGTCGCTTTCCGATGTGCCAAATCGTCCATTCCGATCCAGTCGGGGCTTTCTGAAGCCGCATGACGACAGGGGGCATCCTGTGCGCCTAAAATGGCGACTCAGGAACCCCGAAGGATGTCATCATGCTCTGGCAGACGTCACTTGATGAGAAATATCTGCACCTGGCCGAGGAAGAGCTTTCCCACGCCATAACCGCGCAACGCAAGCGACTCGGAGACGATCTGCTCATTCTCTGTCATCACTACCAGCAGGATGACGTCATCGCACATGCCGACCTCTCCGGTGACAGCCTCAAGCTCAGCCAGCTGGCTTCAGAAGAAGCCCCCAGGCGTGGCACAAAATACATCATTTTCTGCGGCGTGCATTTCATGGCCGAGTCGGCGGAGATCCTCACCGACGATGATGTTCAGGTGATTCTGCCCGACTTGTCAGCGGGTTGCTCCATGGCGGATATGGCTGACGAGGACGACGCTCTCATGGCCTGGGAGCAGATTCATGAAGCCATGGAAGAAGACTGGCCGGGCCGGGTCATTCCCATTACCTATGTCAATTCCTCTGCCGCCATCAAGGCATTTGTGGGGGAGAATGGTGGAGCATGCTGCACCTCGAGCAATGCCCAGCAGATCTTCCGCTGGGCGCAAGCAGGCGGCACACAACCCCGGGCGGAGGGTGAGGACATCAAGATTCTCTTCCTGCCCGATCAACACCTCGGCAGAAACACGGCTTCCAAGCTTGGGTACATCACCGAGGTTGACCAGGCCCAGGGTAAGGGCGAATCCGAAACCGCGATCTGGAATCCGAAACTCGATTCCGGAGGTCTCAGCCCGGAAACCATCCGCAAGGCCAAGGTGCTGCTCTGGGCGGGCCATTGTTCGGTTCACAAACTTTTCCGACCCGAGCATATTGATCAGCTTCGAGAGCAATATCAGGACAATGGCGGCATCACGGTCATGGTTCATCCCGAATGTGACAAGACGGTTGTGGATAAGGCTGATCTCGACGGCTCGACTTCAGAGATCATTCAATCCATACGCGACGCCGAACCGGGAACTCACTGGGCGATCGGCACGGAGGTGCATCTTGTGAATCGCATCGCGAAAGAAGCCGCTCGACGCGATGTGCATGTCCAGATACTCAGTGACTGTCAGTGCCTGTGCACGACCATGTATCGCATCGATCAGCGGCATCTACTCTGGGTGCTCGACAATCTCGCTGCGGGCAAGGTCGTCAATCGCATTACCGTGCCTTCCGAAATCCAAAATCTGGCCCGGCTCGCCCTGGACAGAATGCTCATGCACGTCGGTCAGCCCGTTTCAACCCCCGTTCTCGCGTTTGATTGACATTCAGAGCCCGACAGCTTCTTCCGAAAGAAGTCTTCATGCCCACATCTCCAAGAAAAAAGAAAATCGTTATCGGGCTTGCGACATGCGGTTCTGGATTGGCGCTGCTTCTGGCCCTGGCTCCGACGCTCATCAACTTCGGGATTGGACAAGGCGTTATCCGCGGGGCGATTGAAAAGCACATCAACGGCACCGTGGCCATGGATAATCTTCACCTGACTTGGTTCGGCCCGCAGATCATCGAGGGCTTCAGCCTGACGGATGATCGGGGCGAACAGGTTGCGAACCTCGACCTGCAACTGGCGAGTGGACTTGGAAAGCTGATCGCAGGCGACCTGAGTAGAATCGAGCTTGATGTATCAGGAAGCATCAACCTGAACTTGTATGAGAATGGTGACACCAGCCTTTCTACTCTCATGCCGGTCGATCAGCCTGCGCCGGATCAATCCGAAACGCCCGCGCCTTTCTCATCGTTGGCGAGCTTTGACTTCATTGATGTTTCCCTCGATGGAGTCACCGTGAATCTCCACGACATCGCCGCGGATCGTACGATCACATTGAATCGTCTCTCTGGGGGACTGACGTATGACCGCGGCTCACCCCTTGCAATTACCCTCAAGGCCGACACGCAATCACGAGGGGTGTCGGGGTCGATGGAATTTACGGGAACCCTGACCGATTTTTTTGATGCCGCGGGAAGGCTGACCCCTGAGGGGGCTGGCGTGGAGTTGATAGTGCATGTTCGTTCCGTTCCCGTCCCGCTGACTGACGGCAACGACACGCTGGAGCAACTTGATATCGTCATTCGATCTGACGATCTTGCAGTCGGGGTTGAACTAACCATCGAAGCCACCGCCGCCCTTTCCTCTCGGACACCGAGCCGTTTCGCGGGATCACTGTCCATCGACAGTCCTCTGACGGATGCCGGCCAACTGGATATCGGCCTGGACTCGCTGAGGGGAACGCTCCAAGGCACTCAAGTGCCGACTTCATTGCTGCAGCCGTTTCTCGCCGAAAGCGGCATTGTGCTAATACGCGATGTCGGTCCGGTGGTAGATATCGCCGCGGAGTTCTCTCGCAACGGTCAGAAATACATCACCGTAAAGCTCGTAGGACGTCATCTCTCGCTCGAGTTGGAAGGGGTGGCCGATGCAGAGAAACGGTCCTTCACCGGGAATCGTCTTGAACTTCGCGCCGACATACAGCCCGAATTGATCCAATCTCTGGCCGACATCCGGATTGATCGTCCCGCAACGCTTTTCGTCAATCTCACCAGTTTCTCGATTCCTCCTCGTAAAGACGGCGAAGGCTTGCCCCTTGCCGGTCTCACCGCAGTCGGCAGCCTGCAACTGGACATCGATGAGCCGATAGCTTTGTTGGTTTCCCCCGGGGACCAACTACTTGCCCATCTTGATCTCGCTCGATTGGAATTCGATACCGACTCGCTCGGAGAGGGACTAACGATTCGTGGCGAGGCGCAGGTGAGCGGGGGGATGGTTACGTTTGAAGAGCGATTGACGAATATGTTCGATGACGAAGGCCGACTGGCCCTCTCAAACATGCTTATCGAAGGTCGAACCGAAATCGACAACTTCCCCGGAACGGTGATCGCCTCTCTCATTTCCGATACGACGGGTCTTGCCGACCATCTGTTCGATGAACCATGTCGGGCGGTGATCACAACGTCGATCGAGGGAGGCGGGATGCGACATACGATTGCCTTCAGCACCCCCGGGCTTTCCATCAGGCTTGTGACGCTTCAGGCACCGCAGGGATTGGTCGTGGAGGATGGGCGCATCCAGCTTGTCGTCACCCCCGAAATGGCCCGGATCATGCAGCGAGACAGCGAGCAGCCCGTGGGCCTTCTCCGCCCCGTCACCATGACCATTATTCCGAATCGACAGACGATCCCGGGGCGGGATTGGTCTGATTACGATTTTTTAAACACTCCATTATCAGGCGAACTGATCCTGGAGGATGTCGCTCTTACCGTCGATTCCGTGTTGGCAGAACCCGTCCTGATCCGCGACATGCACCTGAATTTTTCCGCGCGGCTCGGCGTGAATTTTTCTCTCGTCACCAGCGGCTCTTGTGCCGTTTTCCGGGAGGCAAACGGGGTTCCAGTCGGCAACGCAACGATCGATCTCGAATTGGCCGGCAACAACGAAGCCCGTCGCACCACCGGTACTATCCGCTTGACAGATCTCGCAATCAACCAGATCGAAGTTCTCATGGGTCGGGACCACAACGAGTGGGCGCACTGGATCGGTGATCGCGGGGAACTCACTATCCGCACCGAGCCGAAAGGCGCAGAGACAATTTTCAAGATCGAACCGACATTTACACGATTCGCCGGCTCGTTTCGCATCGAGTCTGATCTGCAACGTATTCGCATCAGCGGCTCAAGCTCGAAATTCGTGGTCAGCTCAGAGATGTTCAACCGGGGCCTGGGAAGCCTGCATGGGAAGTCACCAAACCCGAGTGATGTGACCGAGATGCGGGTAACGCAGGACGTGCCGTTGATGCTCACGGTCAAATCTCTGACCCTGCCCCGGGGGATGATCGAGGGGAAAGCGTTTGATGCAGATGACTTTGATCTGAATATCACACTTTCCGGCGGCCCGATCACGCTCACCGGGGTGAACGGACTGCAGGAATCACTGAACGATATCACCGCCTCGATCACCAGTACAAATCTCTCGAAAGTGATCGCCTTCAACGCCACCGCACGACAGATGCTTTCAAAGGGTAGGGAATACGACGGAAAGTTCGAGATTCGAGGCAGAATTCACTCACTGTATAACGCGAGCGGCTCCTTGGACCTGAACCAGGCAAAACTCGAATTGAAAGCTGATGTCTCCCATACGCCGACCATCCTCGCCGATACGCTGTTGAACATGCATGGGCTGCTGGTGGCCGCCGTCGGACCGCAGATGAGGGCGTCGTTTGAAGCGCAAGATTTTTCCACCGCCGGCGGCACACTCAAGGGACGAATCGAAACGACGCACGGCTGGCTGGATGCGTCCCTGATGGGCTCCGACGGTCTGATCCATACCGCGGTCGATACCCCCATCACCGCTCAACTCGCCCTGACCGAGTCGCTACGACGGCGACTGCTTTACCAGATTGCCCCGGTGCTGGCCGACATCCGCACCGTTAACAAGCCCATTGACTTCACCGTATCGCACATGGACATTCCCGTGGATGGCGATGTCAGCCGGTTGAATGCTGACATTGAAATAATCGTGGGAGAGGTGGAGTTCGACTCGGGTTCGATTTCCCTCGGCCTGCTTTCGATTTTCAATGCCTCGAATACGGAAACGCTGCCGGGCTACATCGAGCCGATCCGGGCGAATATCCGAAAGGGCATCGTGTCCTACGAAAAGTTCAACGTCCACATCGACAAGTACATACTGCCTTTTTCGGGCACCATCGATCTGAATCGCAAGTACGTTGATATGCGATCGCAGGCTCCGCTGATGGGACTGGCTCTGAGCATTAAGGAACTTCGTGATTTCGGCGATCTCGAAGTGCCCATCGTGATCCGCGGCCCGTTCGGCGATGTCAAGACTGAAATCGATCCTGAGTTCGACCTCGGCAAGCTCATCTTCGAAGCGAGCATCCAGAGAGGACTCGACGAACTGTTCAAGAATCTCGACAAGCACAAAGGTGGCGGCAACCTGCTTGATGATATCTTCGGCAACGCGCCGGGGGGCGGGAAATAATCGCTAACGCATCTCGAATGGCGCCCGATCAAAGGAAGAAATCACTACTGTCACGTCTTCCTGCGTATCGGTAATTTTTTGCTGCAACTCAGAGAGATACCCACGCTCCGTGTTCGTATGACCCGCGAGTATGATCGTGCATCCCCTTGCCACGGCATCCAGCGCAGCGTGATGACGCATCTCTCCGGTAAAAAAGAGCTCACACCCTGATTCAATCGCCGCGTCGAGCAGTGAGCCGCCTGCTCCCGCGCAGAGGCCGATTGTTTGATAATGCGCAGGTGCTTTTCTTCCCAGGGCGACTTTCAGTTGCTCCACGCCCAAGTGGGCCTTAATTCGAGTAATGATCTCATCCAAGGTGGCCGGGGTGTTGAGTTTCACGCGTCGGCCCTGCCCGATCAACGAATCAGGCCGGGCGGACAGTCGATAGACCTCGATTGGAGGTTCCTCGTAAGGATGGGTCTTTCGCAGCGCGTCGATGACGCCCGCCAGCATCGAATCCGAGCAGACCATTTCCAGGCGTATTTCCTCCACGTGCTCGAGTCGCCCTTTTTTGCCGGTGACAGGATTCGTATCTTCCGTGCCGAAGAACGTCCCCTTGCCCGCCATGCGAAAGGAGCATTGCTGATAGTTGCCGATCACGCCCGCCCCAGCATCACTCATCGCCTGATGGATTGTTGCAAATGCATCCGGAGGGCACATGGTGATGATCTTGTTCTTCTCCCCCGTCGGAATCTCCGCATGCGCTTCCAGGGGCATCGATTCACCTTCACCCAAGCCTGCCGCCAGCCAATCATTCACCCCCCCCGGAGCGGCATCGAGCGCGGTATGCGAGCTATAGATCGCGATCCCGGCCCGGATGGCCTCCAGCACGACCGCCTGCTTTTCGTCCGCGTCTGTCACCGCCTTCAGCGGCTCAAAGATCGGGGGGTGATAGGCGACGATCAGATTCGTCTCGGCCCCGATCGCCTCTTCCAGCACTTCCATGGTCAGATCGATGGTGAGGAGAATCGATTCGGCCGGCCATTCACCTGAACCGACCAGTAGACCAACGTTGTCCCATGACGCCGCATACTTGAGCGGGGCGATGGATTCCAGCGCGTTGATGACGTCGTTGACTTTCATGGTTGCCGGGTCACGGTATTCAACTTTCCGCTTTTTCTCACCATCAGTTTACCGCCAATATCAAATATCAGCGCACAATAGATAGGCACATACGCCGCCCACATCAGCCAGGTTGGTGTTTTCCAATCCACGACATCACCGAGTTGGGCGTAACCCCACATGAGGGTGAACGAGGCGATCCACAACGCCGGGCTCATGGTCATGGGCGCGAGCATCAGCGCCCAGAGTACATACCACGGGTGCGAGGTCGTCGAGAACAACACCATCGCGAAGAGCACGTCGCGGCTTGCCGCCCATGTATCGAGCCGGCTGAAAAACGCCATCGCCATGACGATCGCCAGAAGGAGCAGGCAAATGATCCGGGCCATCGCCTCTTGCCGATCCTTCTTTTGCCATTCGATTTCCACATCCTTGATGGGCTGGATCTTCCTGATCGTCCACATTGTCGATTCATAGACCGATCCGAAGTGCGACCACTTCAGGGAAAACCGCGTGGAGGTCTCCTTGAGATTCTCCAGGGGTTGCAGGTCATGGGTCAGCCACAATGGCCCCGCCAGGGCAAAACAGATCACGCCTCCTGCCACCCCGCCAAGCAGCCAGGCTTTCCATGATCGACAAGAAGCGATAAGTATGAACCGCCATCCACTTCGTATCTCCGGGCCAGGGGGGGAGGCAGTTTCGATGCTTCTTTCCTTGAGCATCAGCGCCGCGACAGGCAGGAGGACCGGCTTGACCATCGTCCCCAACGCCAGCGCTCCAATCCACGCCCACATCCTGCGTGGCGTCATGCTGTATATCAAAAAGGCCGCCATCATCAACGCCAGACCAATGGCATCCTGATGACCGGAACCGGCGATCTCCGATAGAGGCAACGGATGCCACGCATACAACGCTCCCCACCATGCCGATTTCCCCGCGCGTTTCAATAGCACAAACAACATACCGATCGCCAGCAGCTCGAATCCGACCATCACCCCCCGGAACAGCATCGCACTTGATATCGGATCCGACCAGCGCTCTCCCACCAGCTTCCCGGCTCCCGCAAACACCCACTGGCTGCCCGGCAGATAAATCGTGTGCAGTTCCGGATTGTTGATCAGGGGCAGGAGTTGGGCCTCCCCGGGCCAGCGCTCGTCAATTGACTGGCTATTCGACTCGCTCATAAGCACGCTCAATGGCCGTTCGAGAAGTGCATCCGTATGGAACCCCGCCCGCTCGGCCGGCGTATCCAGATACGGGTTGTACCCATGGGCGAGATTCCTGCCGTCGAAAATATAACGATAGATGTCATCGCTCAGGGCGGGAGTATGCGTGACAATGACGTACCCGCGGGCCATGACCGCCAGCAGCATGATGATGGTGGCGTTACGGACGAAACCCGTTCGTCTCTCGCCATCTGCTCTGCGGGCCAACATCCACCACATCACACTAAGGGCCACCCAGGAACAAGCAGAAGCCACCCACCAGCTTCTCAGGGATTCGAGATTACCTATGCCCGCCTCCACCAGCGGCGTGCGATCGATATTCATTCTCGCCAGGGACAGGGCCACGAGCCCCATCGAGACCGTCGCCCAACCCACGACTATCCACGATGTCCCTTTCTGCAGCCGGCTTGGATTATTCTGCTGATGCATTTCTCTTCACGAATTGTTTCCCGACAAAGGGGTTATCGGCCTAAAAACGACGAAAGCGGTATGGTAAAGAGAGTCGATAAAGCCTGCAGAGAGGCCAGAGTGGGGAATCCCCAGTCAACATTCCCGCAGGTGAATATCATAGTACGGGTGAAGGATGCATCACCCCGCTTGATATGCGTGGAGGATCCGCAGTGACGAGAACCGCCAGCCGCGGCCGGGACATCGCTCAGACTTCAGAGCCAGCGACCCCCTCCGATATATCTGTGCGCAAGTTTTTCGTACTCGATACCAACGTACTGCTGCACAATCCCAAAGCCATATTCATGTTTGCCGAGCATGAAGTCGTCATTCCCCTCTCCGTCATCGAGGAACTCGACACCTTCAAGGGCAACACCGATGACACGGGACGAAATGCCCGGCAGATCATCCGCGAACTCGACCGGCTCCGCACGAAAGGGCGTCTGTTTGAAGGAGTTCCCGTCAATGAACTGGGCGGCACACTGCGCGTCATCACGTGCAACACCTCCCGCCCGTTCGATCTCGACCTCAACCTGGCGGACAATCGCATCCTCTCCGTCGCCCACGAGCTGAAAAGCCAGGGCAAGCACACCGTCTTCATCACCAAGGACATCAATGCCCGCGTCAAGGGAGATGCCCTGGAATTAAACGTCGAGGATTTTGATGCCGAGAAAGTCGATGCCGAATGGATCTACTCCGGTCACGATAAACTGATCGTATCGGGGGAGATCATCGATGAACTCTATCGGGAGCGTCAGTTACCCCTGTCCACCTTGCGGCCATTCCTGAAGCATGTCGATGAGAACGACAAGGAATACGAACTCGAACTGCTGGCCAATCAGTTTCTCATCCTGCAGGACCTGAACGACGAATCGCACACGGGTCTGGGGAGAATGCTCAGCGACACCGATCACCTGATTCCCACGACCGGGCCGCGCAAGCCGGTGTTCGGCGTGATGGCGAGAAACGTCCAGCAGACCATGGCTCTTGATCTCCTGCTCGATGACGACATCAAGCTCGTGAGCCTGCTCGGTTCGGCGGGCACGGGCAAGACCCTGCTCGCCCTTGCCGCAGGCATGCACAAGGTTTACAAGGATCAGCGCTACGAGAAGCTCCTGGTGGCGCGACCCATCATGCCGCTTGGTCGCGATATCGGATTTCTGCCCGGCGACAAGGATGAAAAGCTGCACCTCTGGATGCAGCCGATCTTCGACAACCTCGGCTACCTGCTCTCCACCCGGGGCACGCACATGGAACAGGCCGACAGCCACACCACCGAACAGCGGGTTGACTCGCTCATCGCCGAAGGCAAGCTTGTCCTGGAGCCGCTGACGTATATTCGAGGCCGCTCGATCCCGCATCAATTCATGGTGGTGGATGAGGTCCAGAACCTCACGCCGCACGAGGTCAAGACGATCGTTTCCCGGGCCGGGGAGGGCACGAAGATCGTGCTGACGGGCGACATCGACCAGATCGACAATCCGTACCTCGACGCCTCCTCCAACGGCCTGAGCTATCTGATCGAGCGCATGAAGGGCCACGGCCTGCACGGCCATATCACGCTCACAAAGAGTGAACGCAGCACCCTCTCCAGCCTCGCGGCGGAGATCCTCTAAAAAAGCATGGCCTGTCCGATGAGAAACGGCTGATAATCCGCTCGCCAGCCGCTGGCAGCGAAAAGTTGCCATTAACCACTGGAAACCGCCGATTCCGTCTATACTCACGTCCCGCAGGAGCTTCTCAGCACTCGTGTGGGATTATGACTTTTTTATCTGGGAGAGTGTGACATGTGGCAATCATCCAATCCGGTCTTGAGCAAGGACGACAAGTTCAGTGAATTTTACGGGGCGATGGAAGGCAAGGAGAAGTCCACTGTCATCACCCTTCAGGGGGTGGTGAATAAGACGGCAATCCTGACCTTAGTCGCCGTGATCGCTGGCACCGGGGGATACAAGTATTTTATGCTGCACCCCGACATGTTGTGGATCGGCTGCATCGCCACTTTAGTCCTCACCCTTGGCATCTACTTTGTCATCTTCGGTGACCCCCGCAAGGCGACATATCTGGCCCCGGTGTATGCCATCGTTGAAGGTGCTTTTCTTGGCGGGTTTACTGCCATCGCGGAATCGATGCTTGCCTCGCGAGGCTTGTCCGTTGCCGGGGGCGTGGCCCTGCAGGCATTCGTCATCACCATCAGTGTGCTGCTCGCCATGCTCGTGCTCTATTCAACCCGCGTCATCAAGCCCAACCGCACGTTTATGAGCATCATGTCCGTCGCCGCGTGCGGCATCGGAATCATGTACCTGATCAGTTTCATGCTGAGCATGTTCGCCGGCATCCAATTGCCCTTCATCTCCCTCCGCAGCACCATGGCGACCGGCATGTCAGGATATATTGGCCTCGGCCTGAACCTCTTCATCCTCGGCATCGCATCCTTCATGCTCATCTTCGATTTCAAACTCATCGAAGACAAGGTGAACGCCGGGGCACCAAGATACATGGAGTGGTTCTGCGGCTTCGCCCTGATCGTTTCGCTGGCGTGGATTTATTTTGAAGCCGTCAAGCTGGTGCTTCGTCTGTCTTCATTGTTCGGCCGCGATTGAAAGAGTCACAACGCTTCAGACTCAAGAAGAGTCGTCCCAGTCCTGGGACGACTCTTTTCGTTGAGACATGAGCCAATTGTTTTATGACTTTCTCGCCCTGAATACTGCACTCCACACCTTGCCGCTCATCTCTGTGGCGATGGTTTTCGCCATGTCGGGGGTGATACCGCTACCGTTAAATGAGGTGCCACAGCAGGAGCTGGCGTTTTCGGAGGAATCGCCCTTGAGTTCCGAGTTGATGAACGCTTCGAGTTGATTGCTTTCATAGATCACGCGGTCGATGACCTCGACCTCCTCCAGCCCGGCATCATTGAGACCCTGAATATATTGCTCCTCGCTGATGGCCCCCGCCACGCAACTGCTGTAAAGCTGCGAATTCTCTCGGGCCCATTGGGGCAAATCCTCAACCACGATATCCGACACCAGCATCTGACCGCCCGGCTTGAGCACCCGGGCGATCTCCGCGAACACCTTGTCCTTCTCCGGCGAGAGATTGATCACGCAGTTGGAAATCACCCAGTCCACCGATGAATCGGCCACCGGCAGATCCTCGATGATCCCCTTGCGGACCTCGGCATTGGTCAGCCCCGATGCCGCGATGTTCTCGTTGGCCTTCGCAAGCATCTCGTCGGTCATGTCGATGCCGATCGCCCGGCCCGTCGGGCCGACCTTGCGGGCCGCAAGGAGAACGTCGATCCCCGCCCCACTACCCAGGTCGAGGACGACATCGCCTTCGGTCACGCCGGTGAAGGCGGTGGGATTGCCGCAGCCGAAAGCGTTGACCACCGCATCATCGGGGAGCGATGCCAGTTCCTCAGGGGTGTATCCCGCACTCTTGACGGCAACGCCTTTGCGTCGGTCCTCCACCGTGCCGCAGCATGAGTCGGGAGATGGGCGCGTGACCGCCGCAGCGTAGTCCTTTGAGACCTGGTCTCGTACATTTTGTTCTTTGGTGGTCATGATTTTATTCTCCTGACGGATTGTTTACGTTTCTGAGCCTGTGGGCTTTTCTGAGTTTGGTCCGGCTTGCAAAATCCGACCGCTTTATGTCCGGGGGCGGGGGGACAGCATTGTTCGATGGAGTCGGCGATGGTGCGGAGGAGGGATGCGACTTCCTGGTAGCGAACGAAGTAGAGGACTTCCTTGCCGCGCTTTTCACTTTCGAGAATGCCCGCCTCGCGAAGTTGGGCGAGATGACGGCTGACAACGGAAAGATCGATGGGCAGACAGCAGGCGATCTCGCTGACGGTGGCAGGCCGACCACAGACGGCCAGCCTCGCCAGCAAAGCCACCCGATTGGGATCACCCAAAGCCTTGAAAAACGAGGCCGGAATGCTGTTTTCCAGCCTATCCGAGCAGCAAGAGTCAAGAGGAACGCTTTCGGGGGAGGGGATCGGGATAGCGGCTTTCTTGCTCATTTGCGTAATTATGCAATTGTATTCAGCCAAGTCAAATGGATTAAAGGGAAATTTCTCAAATTGGCATTAGGAGGCTCCGGCGGGACTCACAGGCGAGGGATCAGTCCCGGTATGAGTTGCGTCTGAGATCGTCTTGCCGCACTCTGGACATGTACCAGATGTGTTTCCGGTAAGGTCGTAGTTGCAGGTCGGGCAGATGATTTCCGCTTTCAATCGTTTTTGCGCACAGCCTAAGGCGCGCCAGATCCAGAACGCGCCAAAACCCCTTAGCAGCAGGCTTCCGATCTTGGTCGTCCAGAACATCCCGAAGTTATTCCCCCCCATCAGATTACGTAAGAAAAGACTCACAACTTCCGTGTGTACCAGCCACACCAGCCACATCAGCATGCCGCACGCGGCCACTAACCAAAACTCTCTCACTCCCACCAGTCGATTGCCAAAGCGAGCGTTTGCCTTTCGCGCCAATGCGATGCTGCCCAGCACGAACAGAAATCCAACAATCCGCCTGTCGTACCCGAAAAAAATGTTCAGTTCATTTATTCGTTCAAACGCATTGCGAAGCAGTGGAAACACACCGAAAAAAGAGATGAGACCCTGGAAGAGGTTGATAATGGCCCAAAACAGCCATATCAGGAGCACGATCCGTATGAGAAGTGCTGAAATTGTCCGTTGGGAGATCCCGGATGACTGCACGCATCGTCGTATGGCCAAGCTGAGCAGAATGACAGTCAAAAGGTCAAAGACCGAATAGAAGCTGGCAACGCCCCAGATCAAACTCCAAGCGCCGGTATTGATCGGCGACGCCAGGAACAGGGTCGTAAAGCCGATCCACACTACAAAATTCAACCATATAAGAATAATGAACACTCGCAGCAGCCCGAGCCCCCGATGCAACCCATCGCGTTGAAGAGGCATTCCATTCTTACTGAATTCAAGTTTCTCGCTCTCCCGACCCGGCATACACCGTCCCTTTGTCCTAAACCTAATCCTATTCCCTCTTCTCAATCCTCACCTGCTCCACGATCTCCAGCCCGAATGCATGCAGGCCCGGCAGGGTGCGGGGGTTGTTCGTCAATATGCGCAGCTTCATCAGTCCGAGGTCGCGCAGGATCTGGCTGCCCAGACCGAAGGCGCGGTAGTCCATGGGATGGGTGCGACCGCCAACGCCGTCGATGCGGGTGAGGTCCGGGGCATTGACGTTGTCCTGCGTGGGGCGGTTGATTTTCAATAGCCGTTCGCTCAAACCCTCGCCCACGCCTTCGGGACGCAAGTAGATCAGCGCACCGCGCCCTTCTTTCTGAATCATCCGCAATGAAGCCCGCAACACATCGCCGGTGGGATTGGACCGCTCGTAGAAAATATCCCCCAGCAGATTGCGGCGGTGCATTCTCACCATGACCGGCTCCTCAATCTCCTTGACCCCGCCATGCACTTCCAGATCCCCCACGCCACCAACCGTGAGAGCGAGATGAGGCAATGGGTCAATCGTGCTCTGATACGCGATGAGATTGAACGCACCCTCCGGAGTTTCGATCGGGGTTCCCCCGAACGGCTCGATACGCTTGACCAGTTCTTCCCGCGCGAGACGAAACTCAATGATCTGATCCACAGAGCACATCTTCAACTTGTGTTCGGAGCAGATTTTCTCCAACTCCGGCATACGCGCCATCTGACCATCGGGCTTGACGATCTCGATAAGCACCGCGCTGGGATTCATCCCCGCGAGCCGGGCGAGATCGACCGAACCCTCGGTCTGGCCGGTGCGCACCAGCACTCCCCCGGTGCGAGCCCGCAGGGGGTTGATATGACCAGGGCGCACGAAGTCATCCGGGCTGCTGTCGGGATCGATGAGCAGTTCGATGGTTTTGACGCGATCGGTGGCGGAAACCCCGGTACCCACCCCGTGCCTCGGATTCCCATCAACGCTCACGGTCAGCGGCGTACCCCAGAGGCTGTTGTTGGTGGTAGCCTGGGGAGCGAGACCCAACCGATCGCAATCGGTCGCCGTCAGAGGCACGCAAAGATAGCCTCCGCCCACGCGGGTCATAAAACTGATGATCTCGGGGGTGATTTTTTCCGCCGCACAGACGAAATCACCTTCGTTCTCGCGATTCTCGTCATCGACAAGAATGATCACACGACCGGCACGGAGTTCATCCAGGATTTCGAGGATGGGGGAGAGGGGCATGGGACATATCTTAGCCCCCGGTGAACACACCGGGGGGAAGGACGATCGAAGCCGAGGGTTTGATGATCCATCGCTGCGATGGCGGCGCACCCCCGGGGTACTCACCGGGGGCTAAGGGGGGACGTTACTATGCCATCATGACCACGACAGCTCAACGGAAAAAGCACCTTCAATGGCTCTGTGAACTCACCGCGATTCCCACTGCCGCGGGAAAGGAAGATCGGGTGATTGCCTGGGTCAGGGCTTGGGCGAAGAAGCGGACGAACCTGAAGCTCTCTGCCGACAAGGCGGGTAACCTGATCATCCGCCCACGGGTGAAATCGAAAAATCGCGGCGTGCATCCCGTGTATATCACCGCCCATCTCGATCACCCCGCCTTCGTGGTGCACTGCATCAATAGCCCACGGAACAAGAACTCCGGTACTGTGGAACTTGAGTTTCGAGGCGGAGTGCAAAATCCGTATTTTGACAAAGCAAAGATCATTATTTTCGACCAAGATGACAAGCCCCACCGGGCGACGATCTTCAGACTCGATTCAAAGGCCAAGCCATTCAAGATCGCTCATGCGAGACTAAATAAAAAAACCGAAGCCATCCGCCCGGGGGATGTGGGGCGTTGGGCGTTCAGCGGCAAGGGAGCGACGCCGACAATTGATAAGGGGATTCTGCATACGCCGGCGTGTGATGACCTCGCCGCGGTCGCAGTGGCTCTGGCGACCCTCGATGTTCTTCACCGGCGAAAGAGTATGGAGCATGTCGGGGTGCTGCTCACCCGGGCCGAAGAAGTCGGGTTCATCGGGGCGATCGCGGCGTGCAAAGATCGCTCCATGCCCAGATCATCGCGACTGATCTGCCTGGAAAACTCCCGCAGCTACCCCGAATCACCCATCGGGGCGGGGCCGATCGTGCGGGTGGGCGACCGCATCAGTGTCTTCGATCCACGACTGACCAATCGCATCAGCCTCATCATGGGCGAGTACGCAAAAAGAAATCCACGCTACAAATGGCAGCGAAAGCTCATGCCGGGCGGGGCGTGCGAGGCGACGACGTTTTCCACCTACGGCTACGAATCAACCTGTCTGTGTCTGCCCCTGGGCAACTACCACAACATGCGCGATGTCGATAGCGTCCTCGCCGGCAAGCGCCCCGCGAAGGTCGGTCCCGAATACATTTCCGTTGACGACTACCACGGCCTCATCGAAATGCTCATCATCTCCATCACCCAGCTTGACGATGGCAACGTCCCCGATATCGAGAAGATGATGGAGAAACTGATGGATGAGGTGGGATTTGTGGTGAAATGATGGCACTTCATCGAAACCGGATGGTATCCATGGGCTTTTCGCACGGGCAAGATGCCCGTGCCACCTAAACTAAGAATCCAGCAATCCTGCTAAGCCGCGCCGACGGGGACGCCGAGCATGGCGGCGGCCTTTTCGGTAATGTCCGTATAATGCAGGCCACACTGCTTGAGGATGGCATCTTCGCTCTCGGCGGACTTGGGAATACGCTTTACGTGAAGCTGCTCGATGGTGAAGCCATCGCCCGATTCCGCGCAGGCGTCGGCCACGGCGGAACCCAGTGATGCGCCGTAATTGTCCTCCACCACCAGCACGTTGCCTGCGGCATCGTTGGCGAAATCGAGAAGCTGCTCCGCGTTGAAGGGAATCGAATACAAATCCACAAGGGCGATGTCGATCGCCATCTTGTCCAGCGATTCCAGAGCCTTGTTGCATTCGTGAACCATGTAGCCGGCCGTGACGATGAGTAGATCCCGGCCGGGGGTGAGTAGTTCCATCCCGCCCAGGTTGAACTTGGTGTTCTCATCGTAGATGAACTCGACATCCGGCCGATGGGTACGCATATAGCAGACGCCGTGATAATCAGCCATGGCGAGCGTCAGTCCATACGCGGCATAGGCATCGGCGGGTTGAATGACGTAGCAGGCGGGGTGGCCATAGTGATCGCGAGTGGTGGCGAAGCTGCGGAACCATGCGACATCGGGCAGGGACATCTGGCTGGGTCCGTCGGCGGCGAGGGAGATGCCGCTGTGACTGCCGATGATCTTGAGATTCGCGCCGGAATTGATGGCCATCTCGATCTGGTCGTAACCCCGGGTAACAAACTTGCTGAAGGTCGAGCAGAAGGGAACCTTGCCCGCCGCGGAAAGTCCCACCGCCACGGAAAACATGTTCTGCTCGGCGATCTTGCAGCCCACGAAGCGGTCGGCCAGCTCGGCATCGTTTGCGAACCATTCGGCAAAGGTGGAGTTGCGCACATCGCCATCGAGAGCGAATACATCTTGATTGCAGTGACCAGCCACCCGTAGAGCGAGACCGTAGGCTTTTCGGGTCGCAAGCTTGCGGGTATTGAGAAGCTGACCCATGTCATAGCGGCTCATGGCTTCGTGGAAGGTGGGGGGGTCGCTCGGGGTCGTTTTCTCAGGCCTGGTGTCCTCGGTGGGGGGATAGATCGTCAGATCAAAACCCGCCAAAGCGGAAGTCAGTCCCACGCCGGATTCCAGCAATTCCTCCTGGGCCTGAGCGAGTTTTTCTCCGGTGGCGGGTTTGCCATGCCAACCCCCACCCTGCATGGAAGGTACGCCCCAGCCCTTGATGGTTTTCGCCACCACCGCCATTGGCTCATCACCGGCGGATAGGGAGGCAAACTCGTCGAAGGCTTTTTTGATCTGTTCCGGCTCATGGCCGTCAATCAGGGTGACATGATAGCCATACGCTTCAAGCTTCTTCGTGAGGGTTTCCGGAGATTGCCCGCCGGCAACCTTGTCCGCCTGACCATATCCATTGCAGTTGAAGATGGGCAGGACATTGGCGAGCTTGTGATCGATGATGAAGTCGAGGGCTTCGGCGATCTGGCCTTCACGAGACTCTCCGTCACCAATGATGCAGAAGATCCGCTTGTCGAGTTCATCCGCACGGGCGGCGATAGCCAGGCCCGCCGCTACGGAAAGTCCCTGTCCCAGCGATCCGGTGGCGGCATCGAAAAACGGAAATCCTTCCATGGGATTTGGATGCCCATCGAGAATTGATTCGTTCTGACGAAGTGTTTGAAGATCATCAACCGACAATGGCCTGAATTGTCCGTCGTTCCCCACTGCCCCGCCGATATCCGCCATGGCCGCATAGATAATGGGAACGGCATGGCCTTCCGAGAGGACCAGGCGATCGGAGGTGGGATATTTGGGATGATCCGGGAGCCAGCGCATGGAATGGTACATCAGCACCGTGGTGATATGCCCGAGGCTCATGGCGCTAGTGGGATGGCCGCTTCCAGCCGTGGCACACATGTCCAGACAAAGCCTATTAAGAGTAATGGTTTTTTCATGAATAGCGGCTTCAAACGACATCAGCATCCTTTCGTCCCAACTGGGGCGGGAATCGGGCCTTGGAAGGTCTAGTGTTTGCGGGCAATCAGGCCAGTATCGCAGTATCTCACACCAGAATCAAATCCTGCTGCATTTTTCGGTCTTTTTACGCTTTGACCATACAACCACGCCTAACCGTCGGTATGGCGTGAATCGGTCGCGTGGACAAGACGTTGACAACCTTCACGTCATCTTAGCCCACAAACGAAAATACCGGCAAATTTCGCAGATTCAGTCGCCATTGCTACACTCTATACCCTGTATCTTTAGGAAGAGGAACTACCAGCAATGAAGGTGATTTGTGATCGTGGGGCATTGTCAGACGCACTGAATCTCGTGGGAAGTGTGGTTCCCAGTCGCAGCCCCAGCCCCGTTCTGCTCTGCGTCAAGCTGACGGCCCGGGACGACAAGCTCATCGTGGCGGCGACTGACCTGGAAGTAGGCATCCGTCTCGGCGTAGACCAAGTGGACATACAAGAGGAAGGCGAAGCGCTGATTCCCGCCGACAAGTTTTCCCAGATCGTTCGCGCCAGCGACGATGCCACCCTGACTCTCGAAACCGACAATCACGCATTGAACATTCGCGGCGCCGATGCTCACTTCAAAGTTTTCGGCTACGACCCCGCAGAGGCGCCGGCAATTCGCGATTTTGAAAACACAACGGTCACGGTCGAGATCGAAAGCGGCACCCTGCAAACCATGATCTCGCGTACGCTCTTCGCCGCCGCCACCGAGCACAGTCGCTACGCGATCAACGGCGTGCTGTTCGACCGCGATGATCGCAATCTGCGGCTCATCGCCACCGATGGTCGTCGATTGGCCTTGGCCAGAGGCACCTGTCACATCGGGGAAGGTAAATCAACCACGATCATCCCCACCAAGGCTCTTTCGCTTCTCAGCAAACTGATTGACGATCCCGAGACGCCGATCTACATGGTGATCGAGGACAACCAGGTGCTGTTCAAGGTCGGAGACGGCCCGGACTGCGCTATCCTTTCGAGCAATCTCGTCGAGGGCGCGTTCCCGCCGTTCGAGGATGTCATCCCCAAGGACCATGACAAGCGTGTGACGTTTGAATCCGGTACTCTGGCCAGCGCCATCCGCCGCGCCGCTCTGCTGACCAATGAGGAATCCAAAGGCGTGCGTCTGAGCTTTCATGACAATAAGCTCACCCTCTCCAGTCGCGCTCCGGAGATGGGAGAGGCGGAAATCCAGCTTGATCTGAAGGACTATACCGGGGAACCACTGGATATCGGTTTCAATCCTGGATTCATCACCGACGCATTGAAAGTCGTCGGCAATAGCGAAGTCATCATCGAACTCAAAGCCGCCAACAAACCGGGGGTGTTGAAAACTGGAAACGACTTCACCTACGTCATCATGCCGGTGAATCTGCAGTAGGATCGAGTCTGTGTTGAACAACAATTGGAAAACCCACGAACCGCAGTTCGTGGGCTTATTTTTTCGGTGGGATGAGTGATCAATCGGCGTACTTGACGCTGCACCCGTAAGACTTCACGTAGTCCGGACTGACCGTTTCGCCCGAGGAAATCTGGCGGACAGCATTGACCACGTAATTGGTGGCGTCTTCCTTGCCGCCCCGAGGGTCGTCGTCAATGGCACCCTGATAGCGAAGGATGCCCTCGGCATCGATTACAAATATATGGGGCGTGGTTCTCGCACCGTACCGGTGGCCGACTTTGCCATCGCCATCGATCAGCGCCAAAGCCTTGATCTTATGCTTCTTGAGGTACTTCGCGCTGGTGGACCCGGGCATGCCCGCGGTGCTGTTGATTGCCAGATGGACGATGTCCTTGTTGAGGGCCTTACATTCCTTGGCCATCTTGGTCACCAACCCTGCCTTGCTGACCCGGCGACAGATCGGGCAGTCGGGGTTGATCCACTGCAGGATCACGATTTTTCCCTTGTAATCGCTCAGCGAGTGTGACTTGCCATTGGCATCGTCAAGTGTGAAATTCGGGGCGGCTTCGCCTACTTTGGCCTTTTCCTCGGCGCTGGCTTCGGCTCCGGGGGCGGGGGCGGCAAAAGCGACCGCGGCGCTCATCAAAGCGGCAAGGCCGATCGTGGACAGAAAACTGCATCGGTTCTTCATGAAATAGAGCTCCATATTGGGGACAGCATTGTTGTTTCGTGTATTCCTCAAAATCCGCCGTCATGGCTTAGACAGCGATAATTCAAACATATAACTCGGATCGTCGCGATTTTTTCCCAAGCCCACCACGCCCACAAGTTTCATCTCTTCACCCAAGGCGTTGTCGGGGTTGATCTCCACCTCGACGGTAGCGATGAAAAAATCGCCTTTCAGCACGACTTTCGGATTTTCGTATGTGATCCCGGGAAGCTCGATGGGATACAGTGTCGCGGTTTTCGAATCCCCGGCGGAAATTCTCACCGTAAGCAATTTGCCGTCAAAGGCAACCTTCGACTCTTCCAACTGCTCCAGTGCCTGGGGAAGCCGATCTTTCGCTCGAGCGAGGATCGGATCGACCCCGATGGAAGCATGGTTTTCTTTATCGTCGGTTTCCAGGGTCAGCGAACGATTGATATTGCCCATCAGACAAAAACTTTTGCAGACCAGATACAGAATGTCAGCCTGAAAACTCGCGGAGCCTTTTTTGAGATCCACCGGGGCAGTGATGGGTACGAAGAGCACGGCGTTCTTTTCATAACCATAGGTCAATCCCTCCAGAGTCTCTGACGATCCGAACGCCTGGGGTCTCGTATATAAAGGCTCGCCAACGACAAATCCCTCCGGAGCAATAATGTCCACCTGGGTCGGCAAGCCGCTCGCGCCAGGACTGACCCAGTAAATATGCCAATGCGGCTCGATCTCGAAAACGATGGCGAGATGGAACGTTTGGCCGGGAGCGATCCTCGCCGTATCCGACACGAAGCTGACGGCTACCAGATCCTCCGCGGATTTCTGACGGCCTTGTGAGGGCTTGAATTGACCGCACGCATCAGCGACGGCCCCGAGAAGAACGACCAGACCCAGCATTGCATTCGTCAGAGCATTCCGCATGGAGATTCCCACAATTCTCAGTGAACTTCAGATGAAACCTCGTGTACTGGCCAGGGTTGCGACTGAACTTTCCCGTTGATCGGAAGGCGTTGCACAGCCAGCAGCCCGGATCCATGAGATACATCTTCATAGCCTATGTTGTCATCAATCATCACGAAAGGGTTTCTATTCAATTGAAATAGATGGTTGCGATCATGTCAAAGATGCGAGTCGGGTTACAGGGTGATTTCCCTCCAACCTGTCATCAAGTATCGGACCATTCATCGGCGATTCGACATATGTCTTTGCCCCTATTGTCGAAGTCCCGCGCGACTTGTTCCGAGCCGAATTGAGCACACTGATAGGCCGGCGAAACCATGCCGGATTCCTCCACATAGCGAGGTTCGGCCAGCCCGTCTACGATCAATTCTTCATGCTCGCCAATTCGCAGAACTGTACAATCCACACGCTCGACACCCTCTGGCTCGATCTGCCCCGCTATACGGCAGTCTATGTGCTGGTAGGGCCGGAGGGGCCGCTTCTCATCGAGACGGGTGCCGGGAACACTGTCGAACACTACCTTCCCGGATTGCGTGATATCGGATTCGAGCCACGGGACATCAGACATGTCCTCGTGAGCCATATCCATCTCGATCACGCAGGGGCCGCCTGGTGGTGGGCGCAGCAAGGCGCGCAGATTCATGTTCACGAATTCGGAGCGCAGCATCTCGTGGACCCTTCCGTCCTGCTTAAGAGTGCGACCCGCATCTACCAGGACCGCATGGATTATCTTTGGGGAAACGTAGAGTCGATCGCCTCAGATCAGGTCACCTCAGTTCACGATGGCGATGTCATCGACGTCTGCGGCCTGAAGATCACCGCCATCGAGACCCCCGGCCATGCCCAACATCATCACGTCTATGCCCTGACGACCGTTGAGCATGGCAGAATCTGCTTTACGGGCGATGTGGCGGCGATGATCATGCCCGAAGGCGACTACCTGGCCGTTCCCACTCCGCCCCCGGAATTCGATCTTGAATCATGGCTTACTTCGCTCGTGCGTTTGGAGACCATGAATTTCGATGTGATCTTTCCCACGCATTTCGGCGCCTACGCGGGCAAGCCGAACGTGCTTTTTGAACGACTGCGCAAGGTACTGTTCAAACAAGCTCAGTTCGTGCGCACTCTGATGGCTGAAGACCTGACGCGGGATGATATCTTCGAGCGTCTTGTCGATTGGCAACGCCGAGTGACCATAGAGCAAGGCACGCCGGAGAAGCTCTATGACGACTATGTCGTCGAACATCTCATGGGGATGAACGTGATGGGCATGATGCGGTATTGGAAAAAGAAGATGAGCGTGTAATCAGGACACACCGTCCTGATCAGCCATCATACGGATCATGTCCACACAGCGAGCCGCGTACCCCATTTCGTTGTCATACCAGGCCACGATCTTGAAGAAGCGGCGGTTGAGTTCAATGCCCGCCGTGGCGTCGAAGATGCTGCTGTGCGGATCGCCGATGAAATCGCTGGAGACGACCGGATCCTCGGTGTAGGCCAGGACGCCGCTCATCGGACCTTCCGAAGCGGCCTTCATCGCGTCGTTGATCTCGCTCAGAGAAGTCTCCTGGGCGGTGCGGAAGGTCAGATCGACCACCGAAACATCCGCCGTCGGAACACGAAACGCCATGCCCGTGATCTTGCCCACCAGTTCGGGAATACAGAGGCTGACTGCTTTCGCCGCGCCGGTGGAGGCGGGAATGATATTCGAATAGGCATTCCGCCCGCCTCGCATGTCCTTCTTTGAAGGACCGTCCTGCGTGGGCTGGGTGGAAGTGGCGGCATGAACCGTGGTCATGATCCCCTCTTCAAGGCCGAAGCTGTCGTTGATCACTTTCGCGACCGGGGCCAGGCAATTGGTCGTGCAGGAAGCATTGGAGATCACCCGATCTGATTCGGGGTCGTATTTTTCGTGATTGACTTTGTAGGTAAAGGTTGGCACCTGCTCCGGCGACTTAGTGGGAGCGGAGATAAGCACGCGCTTCGCCCCGGCGGCGAGATGCTTGCTCGCACCGTCAAACGCAGTGAACAGGCCGGTGGATTCAAGCACGTAGTCAACCCCGAGATCGCCCCAGCCCAGATTGGCCGGGTCGCGCTCGGAGAGACACTTCGTAAGGTTACCGCAAACCGAGATGCCGCCGTCAGTTGCGCTAACATCCTTGCCGAAGCGACCGTGGGTTGAATCGTATTTGATCAGATAGGCGAGGTTGTCCGCGGGTACAAGGTCGTTGATAGCCACAATGTCGATACCACCCTGTTCGATCGCTGTTCGGAAGAAAAGCCGCCCGATCCGTCCGAAGCCGTTGATTCCAACCTTGATTGTCATGGGTCTTGGCTCCTCCTCTGGTGAAAATGCAGGGTACGCGCTAAGAGAATTTGAATCAAACCTACGAACACCTACCTTCAATGAAAATCCCCTCTTGCAGTCTGCATTTCAAGCATGCCCCCGTCCGAAAGGATTACCTGGAAAGTGCTAGATAATTCGCCCAAACCACTTCGACCGTCCGGCCATCCGGAGGCTATCCTTGCGACGTGTCTGAAACCATCGACCAATTTGATGCTGAAGCTGTGATCGCGGTCTTTGATCGCGGCAATGAAGCAATGCTCGATTCGCGTTATCGCGAGAAGTCCATCGTGCGTCTACCGGGCCAGGGCCGGCTTCTCGTCACCGGCGACCTGCACGACAATACGATTCATCTGCAAAAGATCCTCCGTCTCGCGAAGCTCGAGAACGCACCCGATCATCACGTGATCCTGCATGAACTCATCCATGGCGACAAGCTTCTCAATGGCATGGATTTCAGCCATCGCATGCTTACGAAAGTCGCCCTGCTCGTTCTTGACCATCCTGACCAGGTTCATCCCCTGCTGGCGAATCATGAGTTATCGCAACTCACCGGCCGGGGAGTGAGCAAAGGGGCCGGCAACAGCCTCGATCTGTTCAATCAGGCTCTTGAATACGTGTATCAAGACGCCTGGCAACGAGTCGCCGATGCCATCAACCGTTTTATCCGCGCCATGCCTCTGGCCCTGATTTCGGACTCCGGCATTCTCTGCGCACACTCTCTGCCCGCATCTAAGGCGCTTATGAAATTCGACACCGACATCATCAACCGGGATCTCAAGAATGAGGATTATCACTACCCATACGGCTCCGCGTATCTCATGGTTTGGGGACGCGCCCACGATCAGGTGTTGTATGAAACACTGGCAAAAAAATGGAACGTGAAATTGTTCTATCTTGGCCATCAGCACGTGGAGACAGGGATCGAGAGCAAGGGATTTTCGCCGGGTGTGATCGTCCTCAATTCTGACCATGAAAGGGCGACCGTCGTCGATCTCGACCTCGCCGCGACCCCAGACCCTGAGGAAGCATTGTTAACCGCCATCCCTCTGGTGTCGGTACAGATTGATCCTTCCAGGTAAGGTGACCCATGCCGCATCCAGTTCTTCTCGCCATCGAGACTTCGCAGCGTAAGGGTGGTGTCGCTCTGAGCGATGCCAAGGGAGTTGTTCACGTCGAGATGCTGCGGGAATCACAGCGACACGATGACGATCTCATGCCTGCAATTGATCGGCTGCTCACGAAAGCCGGCCTCCAACCAGGTGATCTCGAAGCGGTGGGGCTATCCATCGGTCCCGGAGGATTTACCGGACTCCGAATCGCAATCACCACGGCAAAAATGCTCGCCGAAACCCTCGAGGTGAAGCTCATTGCCGTCCCCAGTGCTCTGGTTGCAACCGAATCGCATAATCCAGCCCTCACCGGACCGATTCTCGTCGCCTTGGCCAGCAAGGGCGAAACCAGTTGGTTGACCAAGGTAGACTCGACATCGGGGAGGTGGGAGATTCGGGGCGAGCCCGGTCTTTTGGATGCCCACCAACTCGATTTAACGGACATCACCGTTCTGCTGGGTGATCATCATGTACCGGAGGCGATCCGGAAGAAGTGCGAGGGGACACCCGTACCAATTGTCGAGCCTCAGTTCGACCCTGTGGCGTGTCTCAAAGTGAGTTTGTATCAATTCGCTTCTGGAGATATGACTGATCCCCTGATGCTCCACCCGTTATATCCCAGGCCACCGGAAGCCGTCACGCTGTGGGAAAAACGACGCAAACGCTGTCCGGACGGCCAATAACTGCTTTTTCCCGACAAGGGATAGGGAGTGTGACCATTGCGCGGGCACAGGATCACAGTGCATGTTTGAGACGATGAAGTCAACGGGGTTCGGGGACGATGAGTTACTGGTAAGTATGGCAAAATGGGGCACTTACGGAAACCCCAATAAACGTGTGTGCGTATGGTCCAAGGAGGGGGATCAGAATGGCAAAAAACAACGGTACAAAATCATGGGCTGACAAGCAGGTCTTCACCACCGGCGAAGCAGCAGAAATCTGCAAGGTCTCTCAACAGACCATCATTCGCTGTTTCGACAGTGGCAGGCTCAACGGATTTCGTGTCCCCGGTTCGCGATTCCGCCGTATTCCACGGGGCGAACTGATCCGATTCATGCAGACGAATGAGATCCCCGTCGATTCACTGGAAAGCGGCAAGATGCGCATCCTCGTGGTTGATGACGACAAAGAGATCGTTGATCTGTTCCTTGATGTCCTCAGTCGCGATGACCGTTTTGAGGTCAAGAGCGCGGCAACAGGATACGACGCGGGCCTGCTGACCGAACGAATGAAGCCGCATCTCATCCTGCTTGATTACATGCTCCCGGACATCAACGGCAATCTGGTCTGTCAGCGAATCAAATCCAATCCTAATTTAGCTGACACGAAAATCATCATCGTATCCGGCGTGGTGAATCAGGAAGAGATCGATTCACTGACCGAGATGGGTGCCGATGCGTTTGTGAAAAAGCCGTTCAATATCGAACAGCTCATTCAGAAAATGAATGAGCTTCTGGGAATTTGATCCCACCCTCAGGATACTGTGTGAGGTGATCAATGAACCCCGAAGCTCCACATGCGGATCTGAACCAGTCTCGGCGCGTCGAGTTGATCCTCCAACAGCTTGATGCTCTCCCTACCCTGAGTACGATCGCCATTCAGGTTCTCGAACTCACCTCCTCCGATGATTCGGAGATGCGAGACGTTATCGATCTCATTTCCTGCGATCCTTCCCTGTCGAGCAAGGTTCTTCAACTTTGCCGCACCAGCGAGCGGGGCCGGATCGCCAATGTCACAACGGTTGACCGTGCGGTCATCCTACTCGGCATCGATATCATTCGCAGTGCGGTCCTCTCCGTACAGGTCTTCGAGTTATTCGATGGCATCGTCAGTTCTGGCGGAGAGGTCTTCACCCAACGAGCCGCATTCGACCGGAATCTTTTCTGGCAACACAGTCTGGCCGTTGCCATAACGTCGGAGATGCTCTGCAAGGCCAGTTCACTGCGTCACCATTTTTCGGGCAGCGAAGCGTTCACAAGCGGCCTGCTTCATGACCTCGGCCAGCTCTGCCTTCATTTGATCCTGCCGAAAAGCTTCGACCGGGTCTGCGAACTGGCTGTCGCTCAGCACATTACGCTCGATCTCGCCTGTCGGCAGACAATCGGCATCGACAGCCATACCGCGGGACGAAGACTGGCCGAACACTGGCAACTCCCGCATCGCCTGTGTGATGTGCTCTGGCTTCACGGACAGCCGTATGACTCCTTGCCGGATCTGGATCATAAACCCCTGATCGGCCTGGTCTCGCTGGCTGACGCGATTGTCCGGAAGGAACACATCGCACCCCTCGGTCACAGTGCGCGGGGGGAGAACATCTCCCAGATGTGCAAGAGTTTCGATATCGACATGGATACCGTGACTGAAATACTGCCCGCCATGCGCAAAGAGCTTGAGAATTGCTCGAAGACCCTCGGCCTGAATACCGAGCAGTGCATTCAGCAACTTCTTCGTACCGTTATTCGGGCCAATGAGGTTCTCGGACGTGCCAATGTGACAATGCGTCAGAACGCTCAGAACTCCCGGAAACAGGCCCAGGTTCTCGAGGCAATCACGGCTTTCCACGACTCCGCCGCTCCCGGCGGATCGGTGGTATCACTTCTCAGCCGTGTGGTGCAATCCGCAACCCGGATCTTCGGCGAGGGATTCTACACCATTCTCTACCAGTCACGGAACGACGAGCCGTGGCAGCTCTATCAGTTTGACGGCAGCGGTCGTCTTCAACACAGCCAGATCGCCCCTCCCTCGTCCGGCATCTTAGAGTTGCAGGAACTGACCGATAACGTGCAGCTATCACCGCATGTACTCGAATGTATTCCGTCGATCAGTGAAGTCCTCGCGGACACCATAGACCTTGAATCCGTACGCAAGCTGCCGCTCCGTTGCGGCTGGGGCGTGAATGCGGTGCTCCTGCATAATTGTCCGATTGAGAGCGACGAAACCCGCCTGTTGTTGGAAGCCCTCAGTCGCACGTGGGGTGCGGCAATTGCTGCCGGTGCTCAGCACGAAGGCGCCAAACGATTGGGCGAGCAACTAGTGGAAGCCAACCGAGAGCTTGTCGAAGCTCAGGACTCTTTGGCGCAAACCAAGACGATGGCAGCAGTTGGAGAGCTTGCCTCCGGTGCCGCGCATGAAATGAACAATCCCCTGACGGTCATTTCCGGACGCTCACAGATGCTTCTGGACTGTCTGGTCGACCCTGAGCAACGGACCATGGCCAAGCAGATCGCCCTCCAGTCCCACCGTCTCAGTGACATCATTACGGCTTTGCGATTGTTTGCCGAACCAACCAAGCCCTGTAAAAGCATGGTTTCAGTTCAGAAACTCGTCACCAGCGTAATCCAGCATAATCCCAATAAAAAGAATAAAGAAATTCAACTTCATACGGTTCTGTCCAATGAACTTCCGGAAATGATTTGGATCGATGCGGACCAGATCGGACGCGCGCTGAAAGAATTGATTCGCAACGCCATGGAATCGGAAGGATCAAGCCATATTGAACTCCGAGTTCAAATCGATCCCGCCAATGACCGATTGAAGTTTCAGGTAACGGATGACGGCTCCGGAATGGAACCGCACACATTGACGCATGCGTTCGATCCGTTTTTCAGTGCCAAGGCTGCCGGTCGTCAGCCGGGACTTGGACTTGCTCAGGCCCGACGGTTGGTGGAAGCCAGCAACGGCACGATCACGCTGGAGAACGGTAGTCAAAAAGGTGCCGTCGGCACGATCAAGTTGTCCGGTTGGCGAGGAGAGAATCAGATTCAGCGAAGTGTCGCCTGACCGGCACGCTTCTCCGACGTGAGAATTGGAAGGCGAATAGGTGCCCCACAAGCAAACGATCAATTCAGGACAGCACAGCGAGGAAGCCCTCGATCGTGAGATTGCCCATGCCCTGGACGATCGTGCTCTTCGCAAGAGCCCGGCCTCCATTCTCCTGGTGGTTTCTGAAGGTGAAATCCGGAAGCGACTCGTCGGACTGCTCGAACTTGCCGGACATCATTACATTTGCATCGGACGTCTGGACACCGCCAAATCCACCATCTCCGGAGGTCGCTTCGACCTGATGATCATCGAACTGGATCTTCCCGGCGGTGACAGCCTGGAGCTGAGCCGAATTGCGCAAAAAGTATCCCCCGTAACGAAAGTTCTCTTCATCACCCGGGATGGCTCCGAAACGAACGCGATTGAAGCCATGCGGGCCGGAGTGTTAGACATCATCAGTGAACAGTCCAGCTCCGACATCCTCACAGATCGCATCGAGATTGCATTGGCCAAGGCGCGAATCGAACGTGAGCGAAATGAGCGCATTGTCATTCTGAAGAAGATATGCAAGGAACTCAACACCGCGCGTCACGAAATCTCCGAACAGGTTGATGTCCTGTGCAAGGATCTCGTCAATGCCTATCAGGACATGGCCGAGCAGATGGATGAAGTGGCGGTGAGCAGTGAGTTCAAGACCCTGCTGAGTCAGGAACTCGACGTTGAGGATCTGTTGCGCACGGCTCTGCAATACCTGTTGACCAAGACCGGCCCAACCAATGCCGCGGTCTTCCTGCCCGACTCCGACCAGAACTACGGTCTCGGAGCCTATGTCAACTACGACTGCCCGCGCGAATCCATTACGGCGCTGCTCGATCATCTCTGCTATTCAATCTGCCCGCAGATGGCGATGGAAACCGAGATCATCACCTTTGACGACACCCAGGAATTCTGCGACTGGATCGACACCGATTCGGAGTTTCTCACTGACGCCCAGGTCATCGCCTTCTCCTGCATGCACAAGGAAGAATGTCTTGCGGTGGTGGTGCTGTTTCGGAACAAGGCTGATCGGTTCACCGAGGATCTGGCCGGCACGCTCGACACCCTCCGCTGCATATTCGCCGAGCAGCTTTCAAACATCATCAAGATTCACCATCGCGCCAAACCGAGCTGGCCCGATGAAGCCGTCGATGGTGGGTTGGATTACGAAGGTGATGATTACGGATTCGGTTTTGAAGGCGGACTCGCGGCGTAACAACCCTTCCGATTAGACCGCCATTTCCACCGGTTCCACACGATGTGTGCCCTGACGTGATCCCCGACCATGGTGGCTGGATCCTGAGGTGGACGGTCCGGAGGAATACACCCGCACGCAATCTTCGCCGAGGGTCTGCCTCAGCCGCTCAAGCAATTCCGGCCCGATGATCACGCGGCGTCTCGGGCATCGCATCGTCACGCGTCTTCCTTCCGTGTGGAGATGCAGATGCACCTCCGCGGGGTGACCATCGATTCCCGCCGATCCCGCCTGTCGGATCAGTCCCGCCACCATGTCCAATCGTTGCGTCACCGGATCGTCAACCCCGTCGTCGCGGAACTCAAGTTCAATGCGCCCGGCGAGATGCCTGGCCGCCTCCTCGATGGGGATCACCTTATCGACAATGATCTGCGGCTCGCCGCGCTTCTGATCGGCGCGACCGACGAGCAGGACGATCGCACCCGGCTGAAGGTACTGGCCGTAGCGGGCGAAGATGTTTGAGAACACAACGCCCTCAGTTTCCCCGGACATGTCCTGGACGGTGATCATGGCCATCTTCTCCCCGGCGCTGCGCCCGTTGCGCACCACGGTGGATCGGACTTTTTTCAGAATGCCGCCCAGAACAACCGCCTGTTCATCACGTTGTTTGGCGAGTTGCCTTGCCGTACAGGTGCCGTATTCCTTCAGGATTGAGTCGTATTGATCCAGCGGATGGCCGGAGACGTAGAACCCCAGACATTCCACTTCATCATCCAGCATCCGCATTTTCCCCCAGGGGGGAACCGTCGGCAGGGAACACTCCTCAAGGGTCTGGCTCGCGTCAACATCCGCCTCCAATTCCATTGTGCCGAAGATCGACATCTGCCCGCTGCGCCGATCTTCCGCGGCGGACTGACCCGCCGCGATGGCATCGTCCACTGCGGCCAGTACCGCGGCGCGCTGCTCGATTCCGTGGACGGAATCGAACGCCCCGCACTTGATGAGCGATTCAATCGCCGCCTTGTTGACGGTACGCGAGGAAATTCGTTCGCAGAAGTCGAAGATCGTCCGGAACGGACTTCCCTTACGACGATCCTCGACAATGCCCTGGATGGCCCCCTTGCCAATGCCCTTGATGGCACTGAGTCCGAACCGCACGTGACCGTGGCAGGCATCCCGGGGCTCGTCCTCCGCGAAGACCACTGTGAAATCCGTGTCCGACAAATTGATATCGGGAGGAAGCACCTCGACTCCGACATGAGTCTTGTGGCGGGTGTGATCCGGAAAAATCGTCTTCTTACATTCCTCGAGGTATCCGACCCAGTCTTCGACCTTTCTGGCCTCGCTCTCGAAGGTGAGCAGCGCGGCCATGTACTGATTCGGGAAGTAGGTCTTCAAATACGCCGTCTGATACGCAATGATCGCGTATCCGGTGGAGTGGGACTTGTTGAATCCGTACCCGGCGAACTTGAGGATGAGATCAAAGAGCTGGCCCGCCTTCTCCCGGTCCAGCCCCTTGGCTATTGAACCTTCGATGAACTTTGGTCGCGCGGCGTCGATGATCGCGTGCTTCTTCTTGCTGATCGCCTTGATAAGCGAGTACGCCTCACGCAAGGGGATATCTCCCAGGCTGTGGACGATCTGCATCACCTGTTCCTGATAGACCATGATGCCGTAGGTTTCCTTCGTGAAACCATCCACGATCTCATGGATCCTGGGTACCGCCTGCCTGCCGTTCTTTCTGGCACAGTAGTCGGGGATGAGGTCCATCGGACCGGGGCGAAAAAGCGCATTGGCGGCGATGAGGTCTTCCAGCCGGTCGGGTTTCATGTCCAGCAGCAGTTTGCGCATGCCGCCTGATTCAAACTGGAATATCCCCGCGGTATCGCCCCGGCGGAACAGTTCAAGCACCCGCTGATCATCGTATTGCAGCCGATCAAGATCCAGCGGGTGCGGCCCTTCGCCGGCGGCGCGTCCGAGTACCTTCCAGACCTCATCATCCGCCAGCGTCTCGCGGACGAGTTTTTTCGCCAGCTCGATCGTGGACAGCGTGCGCAGTCCGAGAAAGTCCATCTTGAGCAGGCCGACCTTCTCGCAGGTCGGGCCGTCCCATTGCGTCACGATGTCATCGCTCCCGGTGGCCTTGCACAATGGCACGATGTTGTCGAGAGGCTGGGTCGCCAGCACCACCCCCGCGGCGTGAACCCCGGCGTGCCGCGCGTGATCCTCAAGGGCCTGAGCCGTATCGATCACGCGTTTGGAAAGCGGGTTGGTTTCGTACTCGTGCCTGAAGTCATCATCCTTCTGCTTGGCCGCTTCGATGGTGATGTTCAGTTCCGCGGGCACGAGATTGGCTAAACGCTGACCCTCCGCGGGTGAGAGGCCCATCACCCGGGCGACGTCCTTGATCGCGGCCCTGGCCTTGAGACGCCCGAAGGTGATGATCTGGGCGACGTGGCCGTACTTCTTGCGGACGTACTCGATGACCGCTCCGCGTCCGTTCTGGCAGATATCTATGTCGATGTCGGGATATTCGGATCGGTCGGGGTCGGTGAAACGCTCGAAGAGCAACCCGTAATGCTCCGGACAGGCGTTGGACAGGCCGAGTACGTATCCGACCATGGTTCCGACGCCTGAGCCCCGCGCGCTGGCGGGAATGCCATTCTGTCGCGCCCAGTTCACAAAGTCCCAGACAATCAGGAAGTAGGCGGAAATCAGCTTGTCGGCGAGAATCTTTATCTCGCGTTCGAGTCGGGTTCGGATCGCTTCGGTGATGCCTTCAGTGCCGTAACGCCAGATCAATCCCGCTTCGCATAATTTACGCAAAGCCCGATCGCAATCCTCTTTGAGCTGCTCGCTGGTGACATCCACATCTCGAAGAGCATTGAACGGCAACAGTTCGAACTTTGCACAGAAATTTGTATACCATTCCGAAAGATCGCCCCCTTTATAAGCCGGCATCTCCTCGGGATAACTCACCCGCACTACCGGCGCGTGATTCGCCGAGAAATCCAGCTCGACGTTGCATCGCTCGGCAATCCTGATCGTGTTTTCCATCGCCTCGGGCAGGTCGCCGAAACGCTCGGCCATCTGCTGGGGAGACTTGACGAAGAGTTGCTTGGAATAATGCAGCCGCTCAGTGTCATCCTTCATCTTGCCCATCGAGATGCAACAGAGGCTGTCGTGGGCATCCCAGTCCTCGGCCCTCAGAAAATGGGCGTCGTTGTCGCACACCAGGGGCAGGTCGAGTTGGCGGGCCAGCTTGATCAGATGCGGGTTGATCCGCTCCTGCTCGACCACGTCGTGCCGCTGGAGTTCGATGAAGAAACACGGCTCACCCTGCTCGTTGACCCCGAACGTCTCGGCGTGCCATCTCGCCTCATCTATGGCCGCCTGAAAGTGGGCCTCGTTGTTGGTCTGCACGAACTGCGTGAGATGATGCGCGATGGAC
>JADFSH010000168.1 GCA_022560875.1 Planctomycetota bacterium
GCGGGATTTCCCCTGGAGGGGACCGAATCCGTAGAGGGCGATGTACTCCAGGACTTCGAGATGACCTCCAACCGGGGCGATTGCGTCTGCCATATCGGGCTGGCCCGCGAAATCGCCGCAATCTCCGGGCGAACGCTGAAACTTCCGACGACAACTCTGAATCCAACGGGACCGCCTGTTTCAGAAATTGCCACGGTGACCAACCGGGAACCGGACCTTTGTCCGTTATATACCGCGCGGGTGATCCGGGGCATCAAGGTCGGCTCCTCTCCGGAGTGGCTGGCCCACAGACTTCGCGCCCGGGGCGACATTCCCCGCAACAACGTGGTGGATGCGACAAATTTTGTCCAGTTCGAATGGGGACAACCCACCCATGTCTTTGATCTTAGCAAACTGAAAAACAACGCCATCATCATTCGGCGCGCTGCCCCGGATGAGCTGTTTCTGCCTCTCGGCGAGGGAGAAGCGGAGATCAAACTCAACAAAGAAGATCTGGTGATCGCCGACGCTGAGCGCGTCGTGGCTCTGGCCGGTGTCAAAGGGGGAGAATTGACGGCGGTCACCGAGCAGACCACGGACATCCTCATCGAAGCCGCGACGTTCCATCCGGTCTCGGTGCGAAACACGAGTCGTCGCCACAACATCGCCACCGATTCGAGCTATCGCTTCGAACGCAATGTGCATCCGGGACAGATCAATGAAGCGGCGGACCGGCTGGCGGGGCTTATCCTCGACATGGCGGGGGGTAGCCTGTGTGAGGGCGTTCTCAGCGATGGCAAACCGATTCCACAGCGAAGAGCCGTCTCGATGCGGGTGGCTCGTTGCCACAAGATCATGGGAGTTACTATCCGGGAAAATCGAATGCTGGATGTACTGGAGCGTCTGGGATTCGAACCCAAGCTCAACAAGGATCGCATTGACTGCCTGGTCCCTATCCACCGGCTCGATATCGAGCGCGAAATCGACCTCATCGAGGAGGTCGGACGCATGTTTGGTCACGACTCGATTCCGATCGCGGAAAAGATCGAGATCCGCATCGCGCCCGCGCAATCCCGCGTCATGGCAATGACAGCAATTAAAGACTCCCTCGTCGGTATGGGATACTTGGAAACCATCACGCACTCACTGATTGGCAAAGAGGCGGCAAAGCATTTTCTTATGCCCGGAACCGAGAGCCTGCGAGTCGATGACGACCGCGCGAAGGCCTGGCCGATTCTGCGACCCTCGATCCTCCCCAGCCTGCTTCGAGTACGCAAGCTCAACCAAGACAACGGCGTCAATCATCTGAAAATGTTTGAATCCGGATCAACCTTCTGGCAGACCCAAAAACAGCATCAGGAAGTCGTCAAGCTCGGCTTGCTGGCGGACGTTGAAGACCCCGAGGACGGGCTGCGCCCCATGCGCGGCATTATCGAACGACTGGCCCACCTCCTGAAAGGGCCGGATGCAATCGTAGATGTGACGCCGGATGACCCCCCGGATAACGCCGTCGCCTGGTTCAATCCCGGAGGCACCGTGGCGTTGGATGGCCGGGACATAGGCCGGCTTGGGCTCATCCCGGAAAGGATCACCCGGGACTTCGGACTCGATGCACCGGTCATCGCCGCGGAAATCGAAACGGGCAGTCTCATCGATCAGTACCCCCCGGATACCGAAGCTCACTCCTTGCCGGCGTTTCCCGCAATAGAACGGGATGTGTCTGCGATCATCGATGAGTCGGTGACTTGGGCCGGGATTCACGTTGCGGTGAATGCCCTGGGACTCGAGCATCTGGAGGCGGTAGATTTCATCACGGTCTTCAGAGGCAATCAGATCGGCGCGAAGAAAAAGTCACTCTCGTTTCGACTTTGTTTCCGGGCGCGAGATCGAACCCTCAAGCATGAGGAAGTCGATCCGCAGATGGAATCCGTCATCGAAATGATCATGCAGAAGTTCAAGGCTGAAATCCGCAGGTGATCTCTGGAGAGGTGAATCGACATGTCGCTTGAATCGATGACCGTGAGTAGCCTGATATCGTCATTGGGGAAAAAAACCCCGACCCCCGGCGGAGGTGCGGTCTCCTCGATCGTTACCGCCCTGAGTGCTGCGCTGGGAATCATGGTCGTGCGCTACTCGACGGGGAAAAAAACGCTTGCCGAGCATGACGAACTTCATCGCGAGGCGTTGAACACACTTGACGAACTCACCAGTCGTGCGTTGTCGCTGGCGGATGAGGACGCACGCGCCTACGACACACTCAATGAGTTGATGAAGGCCAACCCGGACGATGACGAGCCGAATGAGGAATGGACCCAGGCCGTCGAGGCGGCCATTGACGCACCGGTGCAGGTGATGAGTGTTTGCCTGGAGCTCATGCACCTGCTGGACCGTCTGGCGGGGAAAACGAATCGAATGCTCAGCAGCGATCTGGCGATCGCGGCCATTCTATCCGAGGCCGGGGCACAGGCCGCGGCGTGGAATGTCCGCACGAATCTGCCGCTCCTGAAGGACGAGGGTCGCGTAAATGACATTCGCCGGAAAACTGATCGCCTATTAAACCGGGCTCGTATCTTTCGTGAGCAGATCGAAGCGTCTTGTTCGACCACCGGCTGAAGGATGTCGAGGCTTCACGCCGATATCCTTTTCATGAATCCACCGGAAGACATGGTCAATTTCAGAAGGCGCAATGTTCATCCCGCCAATGCCATCCCCTCGAACACGGTGAGACGCAGGTTTCTCTCCGTCTGGTATCGCTGCTGCCACACCTACGGCAGGATGTATCGAAACCGACAGGAAACAAGATACGAAGGGCGCTGCCCCAGATGCGGCGTCAAGGTGCAAGCCGGAATCGGCTCGCAAGGAACCAAACGACGAACATTTGAAGCACGGTAAAGCAGGTCCGTCCGGATCCTAAATCACCCGCGTAGGCATTTCCCCTTTGGACACCTGCGACGCAAGGGGAGCGGCGTCAACGTGCGACTCGTCGGGCGAAGTCTGACCGGCTATCTGAGTCATGGCCTGGGCGGCACGGGATCCGCTGCTGTCGGATACCTTGACTCCTGACGCTTCCTTCTCAATGTCCGGATCGACATGATGCTCACTCGTAGTGGTGACCATGAGTTCCACGCCGGCATTGAAACGCAGGCAGACGAGGAATATGCCGAGGACACTCGCAGCCGGCAGCAAAAGATACCGAGCAAAGAAAATGAACGGCCCTAATGCTTTGGCGGGACTGTTTTGGTATTCATCAACCTGCCAGGTCATATGCTCGTAGCTTGTCAATGCCCCGTCACTCCAAGGCAGCGAAAGCACATCCCCCAACGGCAGGACCAGCATCGCGACGACCATGGAAAGTATGAAAGCGGAAAGCGTCTTTTCACATCCGTGGATAACCGAAGTCGTGGCAATAACGGTACCGAGAAGCAGAAAAGGCAGCATCATCGACATCGCCGCCGTACCGATACCACGCGCACATCGAAATGCATAACCCATATAGCCGTTTGCATCATTCAGCACCCGGGTTGTCTCATCATTCTCCGGCATACTTTCAATTGACGGTTTCTTCACCATCAGGTCCGTTCCCGCCACCGCGCGAATAGCCTGTGCCGGATCAAGATGGATCTGGGTCGGCATGATCATATCTGACTGGACAATCATTGTTACCGACTCCTGGGTCTCTATCTCGTCCCAGCGAAGATCCGTGAACGTGACGAGCGACCAGATCAGCACCTGCGTCGCCAGACCGAGTCCGACCGCCCACGAACACAGCATGACCGCCTTGCGAAGTCGAGCGAGAGCCGCGCCGATGGTTTTGGCTTTGGATGTCAGCATCAGGAACTCCGATAACAACAGCGGTCCGCCCCGACCCAGGACGGCGATTCTCTTTTTTGATCGGACGGAAATGAACGGGCAATAAGGTAAAATACCTCGGATATGATTACGGGTCGTACCGACTCGACTCGCCAGCAATGTCCCATATCATGTTCCGCTGCGGGCCTAAAGTGCGATGGCACTCCCCGATCGTGCCGGCTCACCGTCATCTGGATTCGAAACATGGCCTCCCCTACCCACCCCCAGCTGAACATTCTTGATTCCGCTCTCCTTAGAGATATCGTCACCGGGGAAGCGAGGATGACGCCTAAGCAGGCTCTCACGCTCTATCACGACATGCCGATTCAGGATCTGGGACGCTGGGCGGACGCCAGATGCCGGTTCGTGCATGGCGAACATATCCGGACCTACATTCTCGACCGAAACATCAACTACACCAATGTCTGCACGGCAAAATGCACCTTCTGTGCGTTTCGGCGTGACGGCCACGAAACCGATGCCTACACCCTCGACTACGAAGCCCTGCTGGAGAAAATAGCGGACCTCGTCAACATCGGCGGCACTCAGATCCTCATGCAGGGAGGTATGAATCCCGACCTGCCCTTGTCGTGGTATACCGAACTGCTGCAAACCATCAAGGACCGCTACCCGGCGGTCCACATCCACGCCTTCAGCCCCCCGGAATTCATTGAGTTCATAAAATTTTTCGACGCCCCCGGAAACTCGCTGAGAGAGAAGCTCAAGTGGGTCATGATGCGGCTCAAGGAAGCCGGTCTCGACTCCGTGCCGGGGGGGGGCGGAGAAATTTTCGCCGACGCCGTGCGTCGAAAAATCGGTCTCGGCAAGTGCGATGCCGAAGCCTGGCTCACCACCATGAGCGTCGCCCATGAACTGGGCATGAACACCTCCGCCACCATGATGTTCGGCCACATCGAGGGCATTGCCGATCGCATCCACCACTTCGACCTCGTCCGCCAGTGGCAGGATCGGGCCATCGAGGATTTCGCGGCGGACGGCGGCGGACGCTACAAGGCGTTCATCTCCTGGCCGTTTCAGCGTGAAAACACTCCCCTCGGTCGCTGCCGGGAATGGGGCCGGGGCGAGGGCGATGATTTCTCCGAACCATTCCCCGGCGATGTCGTGGCAAAGCTCGATGGCAGCGGCGACAAATCCGACCATCCGGAATTCGGCAGACGAGTGCGGATGGCGAGTGCGAGCGACTATCTACGCACCCAGGCTCTCAGTCGGCTGTACCTCGACAACATCCGTTCCATCGGAGCGAGTTGGGTGACGATGGGGCCGAACATCGGCCAGATTGCGCTTCATTACGGGGCCAACGACATGGGTTCGGTGATGATGGAGGAGAATGTGGTTTCCGCCGCGGGCACGACGTACTGCCTCAACGAGCCGATGCTGTGCCGACTCATCCGCGATTCGGGTTTCGTGCCCGCCCAGCGCAACAACGAATACAACCTTCTCAAGATTCACGATGATGCGGATTCACCGGACCTGATAATCGACGACTGGTCCACCCTCCGCGCCGATCACCTGCATGTGGAGAAGGGTGAAGAGGCGGTTAGTCCGGATGGTGATCCGGGGGGTGATCCGGTGGTGGTGACGATTGAATCTGCGACTCAGAATACCTGAATTCCATTGATCATTGAATAGTTACTTTAATCTGTGTGAGTGTCCAGCAGACACAGAAAACCCAAGTCTTGCCGGAAGGTGCGAATGATCCTGTCAACTTCCGACCGCTTCCTCAGGTTGCCCTGCGCCCCGGTTACCTCCTCACACCTCACAAAGTGCCATCGGATTCCACACGACGCACAATGCACCGTTGCCCGCCGCTCTTCTTTCGTGCGAGTCGATATTACGGCGATGCCCGGTGATACCGGCAAGTTCAAGCAGATTAAACTAACTATTCAAAGATCATCAATTGTCGATTGTCGTATCCCTCCCGCATTCCGGGCAGACATTGCCTTGCAGTTCGTAGAGCAGGTAGCCGCAGGGGCAGCGTGGTTCTGTTATTTCGATGATCAGCCGCAGGCCGCATTCATCGCAGCGGGCGGGGCCGGATGGTGCTTCCAGCCACTGCTGACACTGCGGGCAGGTCATCTTCATTTTCACCCGCTTGGGAATCGTGCGGACCAGCTTGCTTCGGGTGGGTTTCTTTTCCCGGCGCAGGGCAAGACTGATTCCGGCGAGGCAGAGTATGGTCGCCACCCACCCAAATACGAGCCCGATGGTCAGAAAGTCAAACTGCGTCAACTCTTCAAACCAGATGATGGTGTAGCTGACAACAGTGCAGATCAACAAGAGGCATACCACCACACGCTTGCCGATCTGTATCTCCTGTGATTTCGTTTCAAGCGAAAGAACATAAGCGACAATGACTACCATTGTCACCACGACAGAACTGAACACCCATAGCGAAAAATAAGAGAGCAAACGATAATAGGTGAGCAGCCGATAAGCATCTCCATATTCGGCGAGCCCCCAAAAAGAAACAAGCCATATCACCGAGAGCACAAAAATGAAAATGCCGCACACGAACATGATTCTGACGAAGCGCCCTCTCTGGATTACCTGAGAGGCAATGAGTCCCAAGCTTCCCGCACAGAACCACACCAACCCGATGAGTACCAATCCATCGACTAAATTATTCCCCTGAGAAGTATCAAACAGGATAGTCGCGGTTACTCCAAAGAATGTCGAAGTCATCCCGAGCAGCAGTTGGATGAAAAATGTCCACCGGAACACCGCCAACTCACTTGTTCGCACAACGCCGGTCATGGAA
>JADFSH010000031.1 GCA_022560875.1 Planctomycetota bacterium
CTGATCACACTCCAGAAAGCTGGTTGCGTGGCGCTGAAAGCCGGTCCCTGAAGAACGCCACAAACAAGGAACCCAACACCAATACAGCTCTCTTTTTTATGCAACATGACATCTTTCTCCTTCAGCCATGGATCTCGATGGGCGTGCTATCAAGAGATTTCAAGTTCGATATCTATGAGACCAATTGCCTTCGTCTCCAAGCCAGTCTGATATTGCCTCCGCAGCAACACCCTAAAGAATATGGCTGCCTGGCGGGACCTCCACAATTCTAGGAGAAGGGGGTTTACACTGCCAAGACAATTATTTTCATAAGCATCTGATGCGAAATATTATTGCAGAAAAAAGGGAATTTTAAAGGATAACTCTCTACTCCTTGCCGCCGGCTTGGGGCAGGACTCGGCCCGTCTCCATCGAATCCGGACAGAAACAAGCAACTGATACTTGGGTTTCCGGGGGGGTGGGTTACACTCGTGCTAGGAAAGCTCGGCGATGGAGCTGGGCAAATGTCACATGGGCAATGTCGGATTGAACCCCGTCAGAACGCGCTGACGAATCTGATTCATCTCGGAACTAGCCATGCAGAACGCGGTTGGACCGATAGGGAGCGTACTTCTCATCAACCTGCTATCGACTGGGGTCGCCGCGCAGTCACCGTCGGGCCCTCAGTCCCAAGGTCAGAAGCGAGCAATAGCCGAGCAGGTCTGGTACGGATCGAATCTCGGGAGCGTTGATCTCCTGGACATGTTCACCACCCCCGAGCAATGGACTCTGGCGAGGTCCAAGATCGATGTATTCCTGCTCAGCGGGAGCCAGGTGGGCAGTGAGGGCTGGAGCTGCACCGTGCTTCCGACCGCCGATTGCGGTGACAACCACCTTGAGAACCTGGTGGGCGTCCAAGCTTTCCAGAGGTTAGGCGAGTGGGGCATCGACATCGCCATCGAGTCGTTCTTCGCAGGCCCGATCATGTCCGTCGAGCCGATCGTGTGCAGTACCGATTCCCAAGTGTTCTCCCTGTCGTTGAACGGATCCATCAACGTGATTCAGAACGTGCAAGCAAATGGGGGGGAGGTGCGCTATCTGCGGATCGATGAACCCATCCGGCAATGGTATCCCACCCACTACTACCTCCAGACCGGCCAGATAGATCCCCGGCCCTGCCTCGTCAATTCACTCGATGCCATCGCCGATCACGTCGTTCCCTACATCCTTCAGATGCAGGCCTGGTTTCCCACCATAGCCATCGGACAGGTTGAGCTCTATCCGGAGGTCAGCGTCGATTCGCTCAAGCAATGGATTCTGATCCTGGAAGCGCGCGGCGTCACCCTGCCTTTTCTCCACATGGATGTCCACGGGACGCGAGTCGAGCAGTACAACAGTTGGTGGGGATTGAATATCGACGTGGGGGCCGACATGCGCGAGCTGAAGTCGTTTGCCGCGGCTCGAGGCATGGAATTCGGGATCATCTATACGGATATCATATGGAACAGCCAGCTCTGGGATCCGACTGAATACGACGACCAGACCTACTACGAAAACACGGTTGATTGGATCAACTACATAGAGTCGGAGGATGTGAGACCGCACCACCAGATCTACCAGAGTTGGGTGGTTCCCTACTACACGACGGGACCCGGGCCACAGCAAACCCCCGTCAACTTGCCCGAGAACGATCCGTCCATCTTCAGTCATACGAGACTTCTTCTCGACTCGATCGTCCAATGCACCGCCGACACCAACAACGATGGCGTCGTGAACGTGACCGACTTGCTGGCCCTGCTCGGCGACTGGGGTTGTAGCGGAGGACCCGGCACGTGCGCGGGCGACACAAACTGCGACGGCTCCGTCAATGTTACCGACCTGCTGGATGTTTTAAGCAGCTGGGGCTGATCGAGGGGTCCAGAGCGACCTTCGGATGCATACTCGCATCAAGCCGCCGGCCGCCCTCAGGGGCGGGCCGGTTTTTGTTTTGCAACCTAGGCCATTGAAGAGGTCACGTATATACCGTTGCTTCTAGGAGACTGGCGATCCTGTTCCTGATTCACGAGGATATCAAATGTCGAGGTTTTTCACCTCCAGGGCATGATCCTCGATATATTGACGCCGGCTTTCCACATGCTCGCCCATGAGCGTGGAAAAAAGCTGTTCGGCGTCGGAGGCGCTATCCCAGGTGACTCGCAACAATGTTCGCTGCTCGGGATCCATCGTCGTCTCCCATAGCTGTTCGGGGTTCATTTCGCCGAGACCCTTGAAGCGTTTGACCTCGATACCGCGACGACCGACATCATGGAGTGCCGTGATGATGGTGGGGATGTTCGGCACGTCAACCGTCGTTTCCTTCTCGGTGTCCGGATCGACAAGCCAGGCATAACGGGTGGGGAGTTTCTCGCCGGTGACGGATTCCTCCTGCACGAGTCCGTAATCGTCGATGCTGATCTGGAAATCATCCAGCCGCTCCACGATCTTTTCAATCTCCCGGTTCTCATGCAGTTCGCGGAGGGTGGCGAGCAGAGACCGATCTCCGTTGGCCCGGGGGTTCTCGCCACCGAGATCGTCCAGAATGAGCTTTTTCTCCTCAATAATTGAACGGGCCTGGCCTTCTGACCAGCACAACGCCTCATCCTCGGACCAGACCAGGCGATACCGGGGGAGGCGGCGTTTGGCTTCCGGATCGTGATCGCGAGATTCAAGCAGATTGGTGAATGACGTCCCCCGACGTTCGGCAACCGTCACCAGGCTATGCAATCGCTGCAGGGTGCGGGTCAGTCGTTCGAGATCTTGTCCTTCGATACGACGGAGTTCGTTGCCGTCCTCGTCTCGAATGAGCAAAATCGCATTATTGAGGGCAAGTTCAGTCAACACCCCCGACATTTCCTCATCGTTCAGGACGTAGAGTGATTTCTTGTTCCGGGTGACCTGATAGAGCGGGGGCTGGGCAAGGTGGATTTTGCCGTGACGGATGAGTTCCGGCATCTGTCGGAAAAAGAAGGTGAGAAGCAGGGTGCGGATATGCGAGCCGTCAACATCGGCGTCGGTCATGATAATGATGCGCCCGTAACGGAGCTTGGAGATATCAAAGTCCTCGCCGATGCCGCATTGCAGAGCCTGAATGAGAATTCGGATTTCCTCGAAGGCGAGCACCTTGTCGAGACGGGCCCTTTCCACATTGAGGATCTTGCCGCGCAGGGGAAGGATGGCTTGCGTGTCGTGGTTGCGTCCGCCCTTGGCGGAGCCTCCCGCCGAATCGCCTTCGACGATGAACAATTCCGAGCTTTCGACGTCGTTGGTGGCGCAGTCGGCGAGTTTTGCGGGAAGCCCTCCCGAATCGAGCGCGCCCTTGCGCTTGATCAGTTCGCGTGCCTTGCGGGCCGCTTCGCGGGCCTGGGCGGCAAGCACGGCCTTGAGGCAGATCTTTCTCGCTTCGGCGGGGTTTTCCTCCAGCCACGCACCCAGATGTGACGTGACGGTGGAACTGACAAAACTCTCGACTTCGGGATTAAGCAGCTTCTCCTTGGTCTGGTTGTTGAACTGCGGTTCGGAGAGCTTGACGGATATGATCGCCGTCAGGCCTTCTCGCAGGTCATCGCCACTGGGCGTGATGTCTTTGAGGATATTGTTCCGCTTCGCGTATCCGTTGATGGTTCGCGTGAGAGAGGACTTGAAACCGGAGACGTGGGTGCCGCCGTCGGGGTTGATGATGTTGTTGCCGAAGGCAAGCAGCACTTCATTCGTGGCGTCGGTGTATTGCAGGGCGATTTCGCAGGAAATGTTGGCTTTGTCATCTTCCTTAAGCATGTGGATGGTCGGGCTGGTCGCAATCTTGGTTCGGTTCAGATGCTTGATATAGCCGACCAGGCCTTCGGTAAAATGAAAATGGTCCCTGCGCGGCTTGCCGTCCTTGTCCACGCGCTCGTCGATCAGATGGATCGTGACCCCGGGATTGAGATACGCCAGTTCCCGAAGGCGATGCTGAAGAGATTCGTAACGGAATTCGGTGTCGGGAAAGATCTCGGAGTCCGGCAGAAAACTGATTCGCGTGCCGGACTTCGCGGAATGTTCATCCGAGGCATCGTTGAGCCGGGCGATCACGTCCAGCGGTTTGACGACTTCTCCCCGCGCGAAGGTGATGAGATACACCTTCCCGTCCTTGACAACCTCGAGTTCGGTCCATTCGGAAAGAGCGTTGACACATTTGACGCCCACCCCGTGCAGACCGCCGGAGACCTTGTAAACGTTGTCATCAAACTTTCCGCCGGCATGAACCTCGGTCATGATGACTTCCACGGCTGGTCGTCCGTCGATGGCGGGGTTTTCGTGCTTCATGGGATCGACGGGCATGCCCCGCCCGTCATCGATGACAGTGCATGAACCATCCACTCCGAGCTGGACGGTTACGGTGGTCGCGTGACCGACCATGACCTCATCAATGGCGTTGTCCACACACTCGAATACCAGGTGATGCAGGGCGTTGAGACCGATGCCGCCAACATACATGCCGGGGCGCTTGCGGATAGCTTCGAGTCCTTCCAGAACCTGTATGGATTCCGATGTGTACTCACCGTTGCCGGAAGTCGAATTGGCATGACTATTCGGGGTTGCGTGGTCTTGCGATTGATCGGGCATGGAATCTCCGTCAGGCTGTAATTCATCGCGTCAGGAAACGATAATTATAGGCCATATCACACCATGACGCGCTTGAAAAAAAGCATGTGGAAACCGTGCGAGTTAGTGCGTAAAGCGTTGTTATGCAGAGGCTTACACATTGTTTCCAGCGACTGCTTCTGGCACTTTTAACGGATAGGTTATCCACCGGTGAGTTGGGGCTTGCCTGACTTTTTATCTTTCCGCTCCACGGTCTGTGGATGCCAGGTGGATCGAGTCGTTTGCATGGGGATGACACCCTGAAAGCTATACTGAAGCTGCGTTTGCCTGAGCGTCGATAAGTGGGGTGTTTGGCGACAAGAAGGAAGCACCGAGCGTATGGAAAACCGTCATCATGAATTGCGTGATACCTCAGATCCTGCATCCGGAATTGACATATTCAGAACCAGTCGCAGAGCCTTTCTGACTTTTGGCCTGGGTATGATTGCTGCGGGTTGTAGCGAACTGCCGAAAACAGTGTCTTCGATGCCAGGACCGATCTGGCCAGATCTCCCCATGCCGGAATTGCCGCCTGGTGCGGATGTCGTGTTGCCGGTCCCGGCCCAACACCGTTATGAGCTTCCAGAAGGTGTACTCTCACGATCATCCTGGGCCAAGGGGAAGTTCATGCCGGGCCTGATGAATCGCATGGTTCCCGTTCGATATATCACCGTACATCATGATGGGATGGACCCCTTTTACGGTAATTCACGGGCAAGCGCTGCCGAACGACTCGAAGTCATTCGAAGGAGTCATCGCAACAAGGGGTGGGGTGACATCGGTTATCACTTTGTGATCGATCGTGGGGGGCGGGTGTGGGAGGCCCGACATCGTTATTTTCAGGGTGCGCACGTCAAAGACCACAACGAGGGCAATCTCGGGGTGATGGCGATGGGTAATTTTGATCTGCAAATGCCCACCAACGCCCAGCTTGAAGGGCTTGGTCGCCATGTCAAGATACTGATGCAGATGTATAACGTGCCGGCTCGAAATATCCGCACCCATCAGGAATGGGCGGTCACTGCCTGCCCGGGACGCCAATTGCAGCGTCACATGGACGTGGTTCGAGACAATCACATGTTCGGGTGAGAAAAGTTGAAAATTGACAATTGAAAGTTGAAAGTTGAAATCGGATTCCAGAGGCGACCTACGGTCGCCTTCTTCTTTTCAACTTTCAATTGTCAACTTTAATTCCAACTCATGCCCTTCGGCCAGGACTTGGAATCCTGACGATCAGCCAGACCCACCACTCGATCGATGTGATGCAGTTCGCTCATGATAATGTCCGCCCGGCGATTCGGTGATGGTTCGGCAAGCAGCAGGTATTTCAGTTCACTGTCGTAAAGCAGGACCGATCCGATCAATTCCAGCAACGCCAGCGTGGAAACGTCCTCCCGGTCGAACCACTCGGTGACATGCTTCGCGGCACGCATCCTGCGCAGATGCGGGCGTTTCAGCATCGTGCGAAGATTTTCTCGCACACCGTCCAACGAGGGAGGATCTTCATCGATCTTTTCAATGGGGGCGAGCCTGGCCATGCGATACGAATGATCATCATCCGGCTCGACAACCTCCTCGATTCTCGCCCGACAGACCCCGTGCAACAGGATGTTATGCCGCCCTTCGGAGAGTGATTCATGCTGGACGATCTGCCCAACGCATACCACGGGGCGCAAAGGAGGCGAATCGTGGTAATGATCCTTCCACTTGAATCCCTCGAAGCAGGCCATGGCGATCTGACCGGCGCCATCCAGGCAATGATTCACCATTTCCTGATAACGGGACTCGAATATATGCAGAGGCTGAACCGCATGAGGCAGCAGCACCGTGTCCGGCAGGGGGAACAGTGGCATAGGCTTGCTGAAATCGACTCGGACGACTTCACTCATCGGTGCAATCATAGGCCGCGCAGGCGAAACGAAGTCGAAGTTTTAGGGTGCGGAAGCATCACCGGTCAGGGATACTAATCAAGGAATGATGATCGTACGATCGATGCACCTTCTGTTACGGGCTCGAGAGTCGATGAACCCCAGGTGAGGATGCAGGAAAGCCCCGATGCCTGAATCAGGTGGACATTCCCGTGCCGAAATCTCTCGAAAAGGAGTTGCGCTTCCGGTGCTGGGATCACAAGTCTCAGTGCCCATTCGCCGCTCGAAGAACGCCCCGCGACGGGCTCTGGTGCTGGGTGTCATCCAGCTTCTGATCATCGCCCACGTTATCCAGTGGTGGATCACCGGCTCCACCGTCTCGCCCATCGAGCCTTCCGAGGCAATGGAGTTCGGACGTCGGGGAGTCATCAACCCCGGGTTCATCTTTTTTATCGCCGCTCTGCTCGGGACGCTCTTTTTCGGGCGATGGTTGTGTGGCTGGGGATGTCACATGGTGATGCTCCAGGACCTGTGCGGCTGGATCATGAAGAAGTTTCACATCCGGCCCCGGCCGTTCCGCTCTCGTTTGCTGGTATTCGTGCCGCTGATCCTGGGGCTGTATATGTTCGTGTGGCCGGCGTTTTACCGGCTGGCGATCGCGCCGTGGACGCAGCCGGAGCTGACCTGGCCGGGATTCAGTGTCGCGCTGACCACGGGAGATTTCTGGCAGACATTTCCGGGGGTGGGGCTGGCGATTCCGTTTCTGCTGATCTGCGGTTTCGCCACGGTGTATTTTCTCGGCTCCAAGGGATTCTGTACCTATGCCTGTCCGTACGGCGGGTTCTTCCGTCCGCTGGATGAGTTGTCTCCGGCCAGTATCCGCGTCACCGATGCCTGCGACCAGAGTGGCCACTGCACAGCAGTTTGCTCCTCCAACGTCAGGGTGCATGAGGAGGTTCGTGAGTATTCCATGGTCGTGGACACGAACTGCATGAAGTGTCTCGATTGCGTCAGCGTGTGCCCCAACGATGCGCTCTATTACGGCTTTGGCAAGCCTGCGATTCTCAAGGGGGCCGCGAAGCACGCCCCGCCCCGACGCAAATATGACTTGAGCCTCTCCGAGGAGATCGCCTTTGCGTGTGTCTTCGCCTTGATCTTCTTTGCTTTGAGGGGTGATGTGATGCGCTTTCCACTGCTGATGGTGGCGGGTCTCACTGCCGTCCTTACCTTCATGCTTCTGTTGCTCTGGCGGATGATCGGGCGGGACAACGTCAACCTCCACCGATTCCTGCTGAAACAAAAGGGTCGCCTGCGTCCCGCGGGGTTGGCCTTCGCGTTTCTCACCGGGAGTCTGACACTGTTGAGTGTCCATAGTGGGGCGGTGAACCTGATCTTTCTCAACGCAGTGCGTCACGATACGAAGGTGAAGATTCCGTTGGAGGTAGTGTTTGCTTCCGCTCCATCGATTCTGTCAGAAGATGTGGATGAGAATGCAATCCGCAATCCGGTGGTATCGGCGTGCCGCCTCCTTCCGAGAGGGAGGGTTCAGCCTGCGTACAAGCCCGGAAACCTTGGTGCGTCTTGCCTGGCTGGAAAGTTGTCGGGGTGATTTTGATGCCGCGTTGGAGCATATGTCGCGGACCTTGAGCCTTGGTTACGCCTCATCGCAACATTACGAGAGCATGGCAATGATCCTGGGCAAGCTTGGTCGGGCGGAAGAGGCGGCGCGATATCGCGAGTGGGCTCTTGTCGCCCGTCGGGAAGCGGGTTCAATGGCGAATTGATGCTCAGGCGGTGGAGGGCGTTTCCGCCTGGCAGAACAACTCATACAACTGTTGCGCCGATTCCACCTCGTAGGCGGACCTCCGAAAGCTGTCATTGCCCATCAGGCGGCTGATCTTGCCCAAGGCCTGAATGTGATCGGCGGTCTTGTCCGGGGGAGAGGCAAGCAGAACGATCAATTTGACCGGCTTGCCGTCCACCGCATCGTATTCAATCGGTTCGGACGGGATACCGATTGCGATGGCGATATGTTTCGTGCAGTTTGTCTTGCCGTGAGGAATGGCCAACCCTTCGCCGATGCCGGTGGAACGTTGCTGCTCGCGCTCCCAGACAACTTGTTTGAGGATCTGGGAGTTAGAGATGACACCCGATTCAGTGAGAAGATCGACCAGTTCGTAAATGGCTTCCTTCTTCTCAAGGGCATCCAGTGGCACCTTGATGGCATTGGGTGAGAGAATGTCGGTGATTTTCATTGGACGCTCGTGAGAACTGAAATGGAGCTGGTACCCTGCGGCACGAGAATCACTGATCGTAGCAAAGGCAGACCGCGTGTGAAGGGCTGGGAAACATCTTCTCTCTTGAACAGTCCACCCTCTTCATATCCGCTCCAGGAGGGCATGAAAGCCTCCATCGGTATAGCGGTCAACGGGGTCTCCCGGGACACCCGAGGGCATACGAAGGGCCGAAGAGACCACCTTCAGAGGATGCCAGCGGGTGAGCCATTCGACCTGGCGTTGATTTTCATCCTCCTCGACACTGCAGGTGGTATAGAGAATCCGCCCATTTTCACTGAGTAACGGCAGGCTGTCAGCGATGATTTGACGCTGGAGCCCAACGAGATTCTCCAGGGTTTCCCCGGTAAATCGATATTTTGCCTCCACCCGACGGGCCAGAACCCCCGAGTTGCTGCAGGGCACATCCAGGAGCAAAAGGTCCGCCTGATTATCAAATTCTCGGATCCGGTCGAATGGGACAACCTCGACATTCCGGTGCGTGTCAAACGTCCTCTGAAGAATCTCGAACCGGGCCGGATTCTTGTCCGTGGTGATAACCCGGGCATCAGGATGTTTCGCGGCGAGTTGTCCGGTCTTGGTCCCCATCCCCGCGCAGAAGTCGATGATCGTGTGGGGATTCATCTGATGCGTGGCCTGCACAGGTTCCGCGGTGGTTGGATCCTGAACTCGAACGTTTTTCCCCTCACGTGAAGCCAAGAGGGTGGTGAGCTGAACATGGGTTCCCGTGAACAGGAAGTATCCGGGTTTTTCATGCGGCAAGAGACTGGTTTGAGCCTGAGCAGAGTCTTCATCAACCCCGCTGATGATGATTGGCGGGTGCATCAGGTTGTGATACGCAAGTGCTTCGGCTTGATCCCTGCCAAAGGCGACAATCCATCGCTGAATAAGCGATCGGGGATGGGACGTCTGCTGGGCGATCCGGGTAACGGGATCCTCGTCGAATACATTTTCCTTCAGACGCCAGGCCCGCCCGTCGTGAAGGGCGAGTTCATCGGCGCGACTTGGATCGTGTTTCTCGACAACCTCCTGGCGGAGTTCCGCCACTCGCCTGAGGATGGCATTGACCAATCCACCGGCCCTGGCCCGTGCGTGGCGCTTGGTCCAGTTGACCGCTTCGTTGATGGCGGCATGGTCGGGAATCTTCTCCAGCAGGAGGAGCTGGGCGGCACCGACCAGCAGGGGAGCCTTGACCGCGGGTTGAAGACCTTCCCAAGGTTGAGCAAGCTTGTTATCAAGGATCGTCACCAGGGTAAGCCAACGTCTGAGGGTGGTCATTTCCATCGCCCGGGCCAGGGCGGCGTCCCGATCGTCCAATCCGGAGACATCGAGGGAGGAGAGGTCGAAATCGGGATAGCGACGGGCCTGATCGGCAATCCGGGAGGTGATTCGGTCGCGAGCATTCATGGAGACACTGTAGTCGAGTCAACGCATGATCAAAAACGGGCCGGAGAAAACTCTGACCCGTCCAGTGGCTTGGTTGTATTTGCGGGATCAGTGAAAAGTGGCTTCGATTTCCTCGAAAGCCTGCGGCAGTTTTTCCTTGATCGTGTTGAGTTGCTCACTGGTCATGTCGATTTCCGCCAGAATGCCGGACTCGATCTCAGTGGAGGCCACATCACTTCGGAAACCGAACCCGATTTCCGCCGTCACGCGATCGGCGATGTACACGATGGAGGCAAGCGTCCGGTTTCGCTCGGGAAGCACCAGTGGGTTGTGGTGATAGCCGGTCACGTAGGTGAACGATTTGGGGAACTTCCAGACTTCGCAAAGTCCGGAGCCGAACGCGGTATGATCGGCGCCGCAATACTGCTCTTCCAGTTCGCAAAGATTTGTGAGGGGGCTGCCGTCATCGTCGTATCTCATATTGCTGAAGACTTCCACGAGCTTGTCACGCATGGCCTGCATCTCGACCATGATCCCGATGTCATGGATCAGGCCGGAGAGAAACGCCTCATCGGGGAGCCCCAGCTTCATCTCATCACAGATGAGTTTGCAGCACGTTGCCGAAGCGACGGAGTGAATCCACAGATCGCGGGCTGAGAATGACGGGCACAAGTCACCACCTCGGAATAGCTTGGTCAAGCTGGCGGCGATGGCGATGTTTTTCACGGCATTCAGGCCGAGCAGGACGATGGCCCGGTTGATGGATCCGATCTGACGAGGAAGTCCGTAGAACGCGGAATTGACGACCTTGAGAATACGACTGCAAAGTGCCGGATCATTCGAGATGACGCTGTGAAGGTCCTGGGCGGTACTGGTTGGATCTTCGACAAGCTCGATGATCTTGATCGTGATTTCGGGCAGGGTGGCAATGTGACTGATACCCTTAATCGCGTTCTCAACGATTTGTGCCTGTTCTTCGCTGATGATCGTGCTCATGGCTTCCTCTTCTAAAATTGTGCAAAGATTCCTGCTTCATGATCGACTTTCATGAGACTGGACTTGATGCATGGTCCGGGAAAGATCAGGTGAAAGGGTCTCTCTTCTCGTGCTCATCCAGGACCGATAAGTCAATACGTATTCTGCTTGGTCAGTGGATGGTGTTCGGGATTGAATGTCGCCAGGATATCCGCGGTTTTTTCGCCCGCCTTCCCCTCACCGTAAGGGTGCTCATTCGGGACCGTTCGTCCGTTCTCGATCTCCTCAAGAAAGAGATCCACCGCCCCCAGATCACCGTCCGGTACGTCAAGAACATTACCGGGCTTTTCTCGACCGGCCTGACGCGGCCCCACGTTGATGCAGGGTACGCCCAGTGCCGCACACTCAATCAATCCTGCCGAGGAGTTGCCGACCAGACACTTGATTCGTCGGAGCAGGCCGACAAACTGATCACGCGGAAAATGCGCACGTTGTTCGCAATCCGACTGCCCGATCGCCTCCAGGATGCCTTCGTGACCCGGGTCGAGGTTGGGATGCAGGGCGAGCACGCTACCGCGGGATTGGCAGAGGCGAAGCAGGCTTTCAGCGTTCGCCCATTCCTCATCCTGATCGAGACCCAGGGGATGAAGCAGAAAAACGATTTGCGGGCTGCCATATTCCTTGTATTGATAGATTGGCAGAGGAGGGATGTCGGCAAGTCCGTCTATCGCCGGTGAGCCCACCAGATGCACCCGCAAGGGTAATTCGCCCATACAGATGATGCGCTCGGTAGATATTCCGGTGGCGGGAAGATGAATGTGAGCAAGCTTCGTTATCGCATGTCGAAGCGCCTCATCCGCGATGCCTTCCGCTCGATCACCCCCGTGCATGTGAGCAACGCGGATGCCCGCGACTGTTGCCGCAGCCGTGGCGGCGAAGGCTTCGATCCGATCACCCAGCACCAGCACCACGTCCGGGGTGTTGTGTGAGTAGTAGTCCGCGAACCCGCAAATACCCCGCCCCAGCGCGGAGGCATTGTCACATCGAGCCGACTCGCCGGATTGCTGCATCGAAATTCGAGCGTGGACATCGAATTCCAATTCAACTTCCTTGACCGTCAAGGCCGGCCCCAGCAAATGCGTACCCGTTACGACAACCCGGAGTTCGAGCCTCGGATGACGATCAATGGCCTGCATGACTGGCTTGAGCAGTCCGTATTCCGACTGCGATCCGGTGACGACCACAATGATGCGTGACTCACTCAATTCAGATGCTCCCTCAGAAGTGGCATGTCCTTGTCAACGGATGTGAGAAGTTGCTTTCCGATCACTGAATCCAGATCAGATGGACTGATTCCGATACCGGGCCGTTTTATCGTAAGGTCTTCGCGCCGCAGGATGTGTCCGCAGGGTAGTTCATTTCTTGTCGTAAGGGACTGTCGGGCCGTATCCCGTACATCCAACTCTTCCGGCAGGACGCATTTTTCAACGCGGCCGCGCATTCTCGACGCACGATGGGCAAGTCTGACATAGTCGGCGAATTCATCGGGGTTCAGCGAGGCGGCATGATCGGGACCGCTCGCCTGACGGTCGTAGGTCAGGTGTTTTTCGAGCAGGCATGCTCCGGAGGCGACCGCCAATGCCCCGGTATCAATGGCCCGGGTGTGATCGGAATACCCCAATGCTGCGGGAGTCAGGCGAAGCAGGGCAAGCCGTCCGCCCAACGAAGCCGCCTCTTCGGGGGTGGGATAGGAACTGACGCATTGCAAGAGCAGATGAGGGTAGACACCCAGCCAACGCAAGGTCTGCCGGACTTCTTCGAGGGTTGATGCCCCGGTACTGATCAGCAGGGGCCGACCGCTATTCATCAGGGCCTCGATCAGCGGCCGGTTGATGAGATCGGGCGATGCGGTCTTGAACGCATCCCATTCAATGCTTCGCGCCGGCTCGACCATTTCAAGACTGAAAATCGTGACGATCACATGAAGGGCCAGTTGTTGCGATCTTTGCGTGATACGTTGCATGGCGTCGAGGTCCAGTTCGAGACGACGGAGCATGGCCACGGGATCGGTTTCGCCTTCTCGAGTCTGATATGCCGCAAGACGGGCGGCACGGCTGAGCAATTGATCGGTTTTGAATAATTGCAGTTTAATCGCATCCGCCCCGGCATGGTGAGCGGCTTCGACCAGCTCGATCGCCCGGCCCGGTGAGCCATCATGGTTCACCCCGATTTCCGCGATGATATAGGGCGGAAAATCGGGACCGATTTCTCGATCGGAGATGCTCAGCACGACACAATCGTCTCCGCGCTCGATGGCGAGTCGCCCTGATTCTGACCTGCCCGACTCAGAATGGACTCAGCAAGAACGAAATCAGCTTCGGTGTCCACATCGATGACCGCCCCGCAGGGATTTTCAATACCCCGGCGATCACGACCGAGAAAGGAATGAGGTTGCGCCGGATCGATGTCGAAGAGGCTTTCCCGTCGAACCGCGATGACACCCCCATCCGGAATCATGAGTTCAGGCAGATCCTGTCTTCGATAGACGGTGTTCTGGACATGCGGCTCGATTCTTCCTTCGTCATCCATCATCACCATCCAATACGGATGGTGCTTGCCGACTTTGGTGTATGACTGCACGCTGTCGGCACCGCTGTCGAGCAGGGTTCGCAACGCGTGGTCGATGAGGCCTTCGGGGCGAACGGGGACGTTGGCGTAAAGGATGATGATGATGTCAGCTTCGGATTGCACGGACTCGACCGCATGGCGAACCGCGGCATCGACCGTCGCATTGTCGTCGGCCAGCTCGGCCGGTCTGTGGATCACCTGAATGCCCATCGACTCCGCGGCTCGGGCAATGTCATCGCCGTCGGTCGAGACGATCATCCGATCGACGAGGGTGGCCTGACGGACATCGGTAATCGTATGACAGATCATGGGACAACCGGCGACGGTGAGAGCGTTCTTGCCCGGCAGCCCTTTGCTGCCGGCCCGGCCGATGATGACGACGAGAACGGATGGAACACAGGTCATGGCAGGAAGGTCCGCAGATCCGGGCAGTCAATACCTCGGGTCTTTTCCAGATTGCATCGCTGGTGCGTGAGTTGTTGCCAGAGGTCATTCACCGATTGTTGGTTGACGTTGCCAATGCAGTTCTCCCCGGTGATGTCCAGTTCACTGACGGGAACGCCTCCATCGCAGAGGATGGTCATGCGCCGGCTGAGTTCATGCCGCATGACCTGGGCGGGGGTGATAGCGGGAATGAGAGAGTCTGCCGGTTGCCCGGGCTGAGGGGCGAACGGAGGCGGGCTTTCAATCACTGCGGTTCCCAGTTCGATCATCCAGCGATCATAGAACGTTTCGATGTCCTCATACGTCTCGAAGCGGCGCTGGAGACGGGGCACGATCCACGGCAGGGCGATCGAGTTGAGTGGGCCATGATCGACCAGAATATTTCGGATGCTCTTGAGATACTCCAGATTCTGCAGCGTTTCCTTGAATCGATCAAAATCCATCATCACCTCATAGGTCGCTGCCCGGTCGGCGTGAAGCTCCACACTGACCACATCCACACCGCTTTCCACAAGTCGTTTGATGACCGATTGGTCTGCGAGCAATTCGCTGCGCACCTGCACCGCCCGGATCCCGGATTCCTTCGCCAGGGCAATGATCTGATCGACTGATTCGTGGAGGAGCGGATCGCCGAGTCCCGCCAGTGTCAGCGCGACATCACCGGCGGGGCCCAGTTGCTCGAAGATTTGAGAAGCAAGTTCCAGGCTCAGAGGCGACCGTTCGATCATTTTATCTTGTCCGTGAGGCCGGAGAGACTGTTGAAACAACCCCCGACTCTGTCGCGTCGTGGTCAATTCGAGGATGACATGACGCGGAAGAGACTCGGGTTTCTCTCGAAGATTATGTTCGATGGCCTGGACCGCACTGAGGGTCGAGGGGGGGGAGCAATGATCCGCACTGCATGATGCCTCCAGAATTTTTCGATTCCGAGATGAATCGAACGTTCCCCGGATCATCGCCCGACGCAGACGATGATCGATCTGCACATTGGCATCCCGGGCGATGGGATCAGGTTGCGGGGCATGCGGCTGATACACCAGAAGTGAGCCGAGAGTGGACAGACGATTGCGCTGCGTCAGTTGCTTCATCAGCGTGTTTCCCACGAGGCAGCCGCACAGACCGGGCGGGGACTGGGTGAAGACCAATTGGAGTTTGTGCGGGTATTCAAGATGCCTTCGGACCAGAGTGTCACATCCCCCTTCTTCAATGACGTTGATCAGCGGCCAGTCGGGACCGATGAGAAGCGCGGCGCTCAGGCCGCGGCTTTCCATGATTCGGCTCATGACGCCGGGACAGAGAATTTCGTCGTAGGCAGATGTCCCCGCGATGCCGCCTCGCCAGGAAGTCTCCGACCACATTCGCGCCGCGGCGATCGCCTCTTGTTCGGGGCCGAAGGGGGAGCCATCGCAGGGCTCGATTTCTACGGGAAGGTCGATGCGGCTTCGATCAAGCAGGGCTTCAATGTCAAAGGAATCCGGAGTGATCAGGATGATCGATTCAATGGTCCGGGATTTCCCCAGCCGCTCCAGCGTGGCCTGGATCACCGGTTGCCCCTGAAACGGCTCGGCGAGTGATCGGGCAATCCCGAGTCCGCTGCGATCGGGATCGACCGGGATGAGAGCGGCGACATGCGGGGGAGTCTGATGAGCCTCACCCTCCTCTTCCGCCGTGATATCAGCCTTGAACTCCTGTCGTATGTCCACTTTTCCCCCGGCGAGAATACGTTCAGTCTGCACCAGCTGGCCGATCAATACCTGCGCTGCTTCCGCGATCCAGGAAACATTGTGATAATCGCGCTCGAGTTCGGCGCGTTGTCGCTCCAGGGGGGTGAGGTTTTCCAGAACCTGCAATTTTCGGTCGGCCCTGACGCGTTTAAAGAGCCCCAGCTGATTGAGATTGTTGATCAGGTGGAACACCCACATACGCTTTTCCGCCTGGCTCCGCAGGTCTTCTATCTTGCGGAAATACTTCGCCATTTTCTCCACATCATGCTGTTCGTCGAGCATTCGCTGTATCAAGCGCGAGGTCTTGAGCGAGAGCTCCCGAAACTGCGCGACCTCCTGCCGGACTTCACTGACCCGGAGTCGCGTTACCTTCAGTCGTTCGGCATCGAGTTCGAGAGGCGGAAGCGGGATCCGGGGCAGAGGCCGGGTGGCGTACTGGTCAAGCACATCCGCAAGCGGCATCGTCCGGGTGTGCTGGATGACCGCGCCTCCCTCGGTGGCGTCGATGATGTCGAGTCCCTCTTGAGCGTAACTGGCAAAGTCGCGTTCAAACTGTCTCTGGTAGGTGATCATCTGAGCGTCGGTATACATCGACTTGCCATTGCTATCCACTGTCTTCTGCAAATGGAGTCGATGCCGGACGATACGCTGCCATTCCATCATCGCAATCGTGTTGAACGGATTGAGTTCCGGCGACCAGACGTCATGGATTGCCGTGCCCGGTGTGTAATAGAGTCCGTCGGGAAAACCGAGATCCTGCCCGATCATGGCGATAGGCTGGCAGCCGAGGTATCGGGCGACATACAGGGCCAGGTGCGCGACGGTGGAGCCCAGGGGAATAGTTCCCATGTCGCGTTTCAGATCTCCAAGCACATCGTCGAGAAAGGTTGCCGAACAACAGCGCACCGGACCCGGGAACGAATCGATGATCACGGGATGCGCCTTGGGCTCGACCAGAAGCGTCACGTCGCGCAGCGAGTCGGGATCGAGATCCTCGTAAAACCGCTTTGAGATTTCGTGATAGTCCAGGGCGGTCACGAAATGTGGACGCACCCCGGCCTTGAGCAGCGGTTTCAGGGTGGTCTGGGTGGCGATGATGAGGCAGCGGTCGCGAACTCCTTCCTGCGCCAAGTGCTGGATATTTCTTTGCAGGCTCGGGCCGGCGGAAACGATCACTCCCGGATGACCCTGAGCGAGGTTTTCCAGTTCGGCGATCCCCGCCCCCGCGGTGTAGTGATCGAGGTTCAGCAGGAAGTTGCGCACCGTGTCCTGCGAACGGATGAGCGAGGTCATCAGCGTCGTTTTGGCGGAAACCATGTGATCCCTGAACATTTCGGAGAATTGCCGCGCCGGTTCGGTGATTCGCGCGCGACTGGCGGGATGATCGATGAACGCTATCCCCAGCGCGAGTACGGTCTCCGCTTGTTCGAGTTTCTGTCCCAGCGCACCCCGATCGACCGGGTCGCTTATCCAGATGATGGTGGCTTTCGACATCCAGCTCGAATGATCGATTCGCTCGAAGACCGAACGCAAGAGTGCGAGATCCGGCTCGAAAATTACGATGAGGCCGTGGGTCTTCAGACGCTCGGCCAGCACCTGCACGTGATACCCCAGGCCAAACCCGTTCACCACGAAAACCGCATTTTCCACGATATCGATCGGCTCGATCAGCCGCCGGGCCTCATCGACAGGATCGCGACGACTGCAGAGGTTTCGCCCACCGTAGGTTGCCGAGAGGATACCCTCAGGTGTCTCGCTGAAAATGAGATCCTGAGCCGGGGAGGTATCCTCAAGCGCACGGGCAAGGTCGCTATTTCGGTGGCCAAGGCAAGCAAGGTTTGCTCTTAGCGCGGATGATGTGGTGGTCAGTGACATACGTGAGTTTTTCGGATGCAATCTGCGGCTGCTATAAAGGGAATCGCGTATTGATTATCGGAAGACCGCCAAGTGAGCCTGCAACAATGCCTGACCCTCCGAATGGAAGCCTGATCACCGTTTATGTGCTGGAAAATCCCTATCCGGTGGGGGTGATTTGCCTGGCCCTGGCGGTGATGATGGGTTGGTCCGGTTTGTATCGTGGTCGCTTGAAATGGCTGCCCATCGCGGTGCTGCTGGGTCTGACCGGTCTGGGCGTGCTCGTGACGGGGTGGCTGGTCAGGACGGCCGGCGAACATTCACGACGCCTGACTCAGTCCTTCGTGGATGAAGTTGTCGCCGGTGATGTGAGGCGGGCGACGGCCCTTCTCGCCGCCGACGCCACGCTCGCATTCGATTCCCCGAGAAATCCCGGGTATGACCTCAAGGTGATCAAAGACTATCTCGAAAAACTGGCCATTGAAAAGCTGATCGACTCCAACCGGGTCACCCACCTGCGGGGTTACACAAAGAGTGGAGATATAGGTGAGTGTCACCTGACGTGCTGGACGACGCCGTCCAGTGGCTTCGGGCCGGTACGTTCGCAGTGGGTGTTGTGGGTTGAGCGACAGGATGATGGGAGTTGGTTGATCTCTCGAATCACCTGCGTGTCAATCAACGACCGACCCGCTTCTCGTTATCGCTGAGCAGTGGTGATCCAAAAGATCAGTTCGGAACGAATCCTAACTGTGGCGAGGCATCTTCTGATACGGGAATGCCGATGAGACGACTAAGACGGATCGATCCGTTTCGCTCCTCGACCCCGACCCGAATTTGGCGGGTGGATGTGAAGGCGCCGCTCCTTCCAAGATTAAACATTCGGACGGCTCTCTCTCCCGGGCCGAGGGGAGGAAGTTTCCGTCGTTTAATTGAGATGTTCGGCGCCATGACAAACACATCCAGATGCAGTATCCGTTGTCCGGTGTTGGTGACGATTTGGGTGATGACGAGATTGTTCTCGCCCGTCTGCACATTTATGGCTTGTCCCCAGGTCGCGGAAAATTCGATGTCGGGCAGACCGACTTCGACCGTGGTCTGCAATTGAAGTTTGTAATCTCGGTCGGCATTGAGGGAGGCTTCCGCCTTGATGACCTTGCGCCCGGCGAGCACATTTCGGCCTACGACAATGTGAATGGGTATCGAGGCGGTTCCGCCGGCCCGTACGGTGAAAGGAAGGATACGGGGCGAGATATCGAGATCCGCCGTGTCCTTCAGGGTGATGACCCCGGTGATGACGGAGTTCCAAGGGTTCTGAAGGATCAGTTCATGATTGTGAACTCGGTTGATAGCCGGAATGAAGTCGGATGTGATGGCGAATGCGCTTCGAAACTGCGCCAGGTTGATGTTGATGTTTTCAATAAACACCGGCATCTCGCTAGGGAACACGGTATGGAAACCGTTCTCCAGCGCGACGTCCTCGACATTGCCAAAGGCGTCGATGAGTTGCACATTTCGCGCGCCGAGAAAGAGTTTCAGCGGTGAGGATGATTCAGGGTTGAGTTGATCAGTCCACACGACGAGTGCTGAATCATCGGAGATTTCACCCTTGAGGATCCAGCAGTGGATCCCTTCTTTCGTGTTGAATTCACCGCCGAACGTTCGACCATTGAGCAGATCGGCCAGCGTGCGCCAGACGCTGAAGGCCGGTTTGATGAGCAATCGATTATGCTGCCGGGCATTCCACGTCCACGGCGCCATGATGCTCATCTCATCAATCCCGATACGCCAGCCGTAGAGTGTGCGGAGAGTAAGGTCCGTCAGTTGCTGTTTGTAGGAAAACCGCTCATCCAGCAGGGGATCAAATGTCGCGTTGATTCTGGTATCGTTTTCCCGCCACTGGGAGATATAGTCCGTCAGGGAAGCAGCCTGGATGTTGTAGGGAATCGTCGTGTGGATCGAGTTGACACGCTGATCCATCGGCAGCGTATATTCAACCGACCAGGGGATGAAGATTGTTGGATTGGCCACAAAGCGCCCAAGAACCTCTTCGGCGGTATCGATCATTTTTCCGAGGTTGTTCATGTTCAGATAGGTCGTGTTTCCGATGGCTCCGACTTGCCAGCGACTGACTTCCAGCCCGAAACTTGCAAGCAGTTCTTCCAGGTGTGACCGCCAGATGGCCGGATCTTCGTTGAACATTTCCAGCACCTGATTCGGATCAAGACCTAATGCCTGTGAAATCTCGTCGGGAATCTGATTGAGTGAAAAGGTGATGTCAATATTTGATTCCAGCAGGCGGGCGATGGTCTGATTGAGCGCCTCAAGCCGTTCTGTTTTTCCCGTCTTCGACAGCGCTCTCGACCAGATGGGCAGCACAATGCCGCGCACCGCCAGATTGCGGACCAGCTCCGGCGTTTCCACGAGCCGTCGGGCGGATAGTTCCGGCAGGACCACACTGAATCGATTCTGCTTGACGATGGAGGAGCGGCGCTTTTCCGGAACGACGACAAAATCGAGCCAGTTGCGACTGGTCAGTTTATCCTTTGAGTGGACTTCCAGTATGGCCCGGTACCAGCCACAGGTTGTGATGGGCAGGCTGACGATTTTGCGATGTTGCCCTCGCTTGGGACCGACCTGTTCGTTGTAGATCAGGTTGCCATCAAGATCGAAAACCCACAGGTTCGTGATCAGCGGCTCGCTGGCCGGATCGCGTATCAGAATCGAGAGTTCGGGACGATCCGGCAGGCGGGTAATGTTGTTCGGTTGAACCGAGACGAGTTCCACCCGGGGCAGGTGGAGCACTTTGATGTCATCGAACCAGACTTTCCCCGAGAAGTCATTGAAGACTGGTTGATTTCGGGAAGCGTCGGTAGCCACAAACTGATCAGGTTGCAGCTCCTGTAACTCAATGACGAGATCCGCCGCATTCTCATATTCGCCAGGCAACTCGATTGAGATCTGTTCCCACACTTCATGCGTCTGGATAAGCTCGCTCTCGACCCGGCTTGCCGGGATCATCCGACCGGTATGATCGCTCAGCCAGGCGACCAGTCTGGCCCGCGCGTTTTGGAGTCCGGCGGTTCGGACCCGAACGGTCACCATGTAATCGGCGAAGGGCAGGATTGGCAACACGCCGTCGAATGTCCGGGCCGAAAGCGAACCTCCGTCGAGATCGAACTGGAATGACCACTTGCCCGAATAGGCCGCTTCAGTGGAAAGTTTCATGCCCCCGAAGGGCGGAAAACCCTGGGCGGAGGCTCCGTCCTGAGCACTGCGCCGGTAGAAATCGTCGGGAAATTCAACCAGCCGTTGACTCGCCTCCTCGAAGTCGAACCTGCGGATTAATCGCTTCAACGAGGTAAGACGGACCGGCGTATCCTCATTCAAGGACGCTGACCCAGGTGGTGTCGTACCCCAGGCGACCCTGACTGACAGCAGGAGGAACGCAATCCCAAGAACAAGGGCGCACGTAATGCCGAAGCGATTGATCCTTCGCATGGGCCTTGTTATCGGTCGATTGACGACGATTCTTCACGTTTGCCGATGAGACTGAGTCACTTCAGGAGCGTACACTCGCAGGGGTAAGCATGAAGCCTTTTTTGCGCACAACTTTCGTGACCGCCTTCCTCGCCGGCATCGTCGTGCTCGGGGTCTGGGGGATCATCTTTCGAGAGAATGAAATCCAGATCGCCCGTCTTGAAGCCGCCAATGCCGAACTGCAGCAGATGGTTGAAAAACGCGAAACCATGATCCAGCGGCTCTCTCGTTCCCGACGAGTGGCCCACGTGCATATCCCCGAACAGAGACTCGATGCAGATGGCAACATCGAGGAGACCGACCTGATTCTCATCGAACTGGACGAGCAGGGGCGCGAGCTTGCGCGGCAGGACTTCACCATTCCGGGAGATGTACTTTTTATCGATGGCTGGACGGTGAAATACTTTCCCGATCAGGTCGCCCAGGGGCATCCGCTTCATGGCCGCACCCTTCTGCTCCTGCGGCGGCTGTATTCAGACCAGATGGCGCCCCGGGACGGATTTGCCATCGATACGCCCGGAGCGGTCCCGCCCGGTTATGCGGTGGGGGAGATAGGGATTTTCGAGCAGAAAATCTGGGAGCAGTTCTGGCGTTTGGCAACGGATGCCGAATTTGCCGAGTCGATGTTCGTGCGGGTCGCACAGGGTGAGGCGGTCTATAAACCGGTGCGCAAAGGGCAGGTCTATGAACTCATCGTGGATGCGGTGGGGGGGATGAGCCTCACCCCATTGCCGGAAGAAGGCATGGCGTTATCCAAAGCCGATGAGTGATCAATCGCTGGCCCAAATCGAGCGGACCGTGATTCGCTGTCAGCGTTGCCCGGAACTTCGAGAATACTGCGCAGAAATCGGTCGAGAGCGACGCAAGGCGTACGCCGACTGGGACTACTGGGCCCGGCCCGTTTCCGGATTCGGGGATCATGCCGCCAGAATTCTGATCGTCGGACTCGCCCCCGCGGCCCACGGAGCGAATCGCACGGGTCGGATGTTCACCGGCGATCGTTCGGGAGATTTTCTCTATGGAGCCCTCCATCGTGCCGGACTCGCCAATCAGCCGGATTCGAGCGATGTGCATGACGGGCTGAAAATGCAGGATGTGTATATCACGGCGGCACTGCGCTGCGCCCCGCCCCACAACAAGCCCACGTCGTTGCAGCTATCGCGTTGTGCGGATTATCTTCACCGTGAAGTGTCCGGTTTGAAGCCGAAAGTGATTCTCGCCCTGGGCGGACTTGGCTGGAATGCCGTCCTGAAGACGCTGCGGGAGTTGAACCATGTCATTCCCTCCCCCAGGCCGAAGTTCGGTCATGGGGCGGAAATTGCATTTGGCTCCATCACTCTTCTCGGTTGCTACCACGTCAGCCAGCAGAATACGTTTACGGGCCGGCTTACCGAATCGATGATCGATATCGTGCTCAAACGGGCGAAAGCAATGGCGAGCGCATCCTGAGTTATACTGTCGGAGATTATTCTGACAGGTTACAGGATGCAGGACGTCTCTTCGATGCAACTTCTCATCACTGGCGCAACGGGACTCATTGGAAGGCGATTGGTCGAAGATCGTCTGCGTCGTGGTGATTCCGTCATCGCCGTCACTCGTAACGCGGAAAAAGCGCGCGCCGTTCTCCCCGCTATTGCGGCTGGCGATCTTCGTATCATTCAGGATGATCCGACCCGACCCGGTCCGTGGCAGGCGGCAATAAATGGGTGCGATGCGGTGGTGAATTTCGCCGGGGCGAGTATCGCCGATCGGCGCTGGTCAGCCTCATATAAAAAGATCCTCCGCAGCAGTCGCATCGACAGCGCCGCCCAGGTCGTCGCCGCGATCGGGATGGCGAGCAATCCGCCACGCATCTTCATCAGTTCCTCGGCAATAGGGTACTACGGGGAAACAGGCCCAGAGCCTGCCCAGGAGAGCGATCCTCCCGGCGAGGATTTTCTTGCCCACCTGTGCGCGGACTGGGAAGCGATAGCGCGGGAAGCCGAGAGCGAGAAGACGCGCGTGATCACACTTCGCTACGGCATCGTGCTCGATGAGCGAGGCGGAGCGCTGGGAAAAATGCTCACTCCCTTCAGATTCTTTCTCGGAGGCCCGATCGGGAGCGGCAAGCAGACCATGTCGTGGATTCACTGGGAGGATGTGATAGGTCTGATTGACTTTGTGCTGGAAAATGAGGCCTGTCAGGGGCCATACAACGCGGTTTCACCACAAAGCATCACGAATCGGGAGTTCTGCCGGATTCTGGGTCGCACCCTCCGCAGGCCGTCCTGGCTGCCTGCGCCGAAACTTGCCTTGCGATTGATTCTCGGTGAGTTTGCTCGCTATGTCTCGATGAGCCAGCGCGTCAGCTGCGAGCATGTTATCAAATTGGGGTATGATTTTCGCCACCCCGATCTTGAGACCGCTCTGGCGTCTCTCTTTTTTCAGAATGGTGACAAGCTATGAGAAATCCGGTCAGCGCCCCTCCTCAGGACTCATCCTCATCCGCTACACTGCCGAATCAAAACACTTCACAAAGGAAGAGCATGTCCAAAGTCTGGATCAACGGCGAGATTGTTGACAAGGATCAGGCCGTCATATCCGTGTACGACAAGGGCGTGCTCTATGGCGATGGCTGCTTCGAGGGCATTCGTGCCTATAACGGACGCCTCTTCAAGATCAAGTCACATCTGAAACGCTTATATGAGTCGGCGTCGAGTATACATCTCGAGCCTCCCTGTTCGATTGACGAATTCGAGCAGGCGATCCGCGACACGCTTGCCGCCAGTGGACTGACGAACGCCTATATCCGGCCGGTCTTCACTCGCGGGCCGGGCACGCTCGGGCTCAATCCCTTTTTGTGCAAGAAACCGACCGCATTCGCCATCGTCGATACGATTCAGATCTATCCCCCTGAGCTTTACGCGAGCGGCATGCCCGTCATCATCGCCGCTCTCGCCCGCATTCCGATTCAGTGTCTTGACCCCGCCGTCAAGAGTTGCAACTACATGAACAACATCCTCGCCAAGATCGAGGCCGTCAACGCGGGGGTGCTCGAGGCGATCATGCTCAACACCGAGGGCTATGTCTCAGAATGCACGGGCGACAATATCTTCGCCATCAAGGATGGCAGGATTTTCACGCCCCACACCGAAGCGGGGATTCTCCACGGCATCACGCGCCGGTTCGTCATGGAGCAGCTCGCCCCGGCCTTGGGTCATACCGTCGAGGAGCGCATGTTCAAGACGGAGGAACTTCTCAGCGCCGACGAAGTCTTTCTCACCGGGACCGCGGCGGAGGTGATCGGGGTCAATCGGATCAACGATACCGTCATCGGCAGCGGCATCGTCGGGCCGATCACCGCGTCGATCGCCACGGAATTCCGAAAAATAGTCTCAGACAACGCACCGGAGGACTGACCCCCGGAAGCGACCCCCCGGAAATGGGATGGCCTGCCGTGAGGCGAACCCTTGCGATGGTCGATCAACAGGTTCTGACCTGGGATGGCGAATCGCAATCGTGAGGCGGGGAATCCCAAGACAATGATTGCCGAGGCATGTGACTGGGTGTGTCCCCCGCGTTTGACCGATAGAAGTTCTGAAACCGGATTCCCCCATGAATTGCAAGACCTGTGAATATACCCTCTGGAACCTCACCACGGGGAAGTGCCCCGAATGCGGCGAGCCGTTCTTGCCCAGTGAATTTGAGTTCAAACCCAATGCCGTACACTTCTGCTGCCCGCATTGCGAGCAGGTGTATTTCGGCACCACGCCGACCGGGCATCTTCATCCCCCGGAATTCGATTGCGTCCAGTGCGGCGAGCATGTGAGCATGGACGAGATGATCCTTCGTCCGGCGGAGGGGATTCGCGAAACAGAGACGCAGGCCGATTTCAATCCCTGGCTGGAACGGGGGCGACGGGGGCGATTCAAGTCCTGGGTCGCCACGATCGGCCGCGTACTCATCGCTCCGGGACGGCTCATCAAGGCAACCCCGCCTCAGAGTTCGATCTGGCAGGCGTGGTGGTTTGCCATCATCACCTTGATGGTCCCCGTGATGGTAATGGCCATACCGCTCGGAGTGATCGCAATCTTACTGGTAGGCAGAATGAGCCCATCGTCCGGCGGGCCGAATCCCGGTACGTTTTTTGGAATAGCCGGAATCGGCGTTGCCATCTTGCTGGTCAGCGTGGTTCTTGGCTCGTTCATATTCATCGGACTCTGGGGTCTGCTCATTCACGGACTGCTGCGTCTGACCGGGCCGCTGGAGCAGGGTATCGGGCGCACCTATCAGGCCCTGTGCTACAGCGCGGGAACGAGTGTGTTCAACATTCTCGCTTTATGCGGCGGGCAATATGTCAGCTATATCTGGTGGATCGTCAGCGCGACGATCATGATCAAGGACGGTCACAAGGTGCATGGGGGTCGGGCGTCGTTTGCGGTACTGTCGCTGCCGCTTCTCTTTATTGTCACGATCATTGTCGGGTACGGTTTCCTGTTCTTTTCCCTCCTCAGTGGATCCGGAGGATTCGGTCCCGGGTTCACCGACCGAACTGCCGGCATGACAACAAACATTATTGCCTACGCGACTGTACATAACGGCAAGGGCCCCGATCATGCGATAGAGCTTATGAGCGACCAGGGGTTGTCCAGTATGGATTACGTATCATGGGAATCCCCGACCGTGGGAGAAGACGTGCCGGTTGCCGACCTGACGCTGGCGGATTATGAAATCATGAGCGCTGAAGAGAAGCAGTCTGCCGCTCTTTCATTTGTCGAATCGCAGCCGGAAAACCTCATCGCCCATCGTCTCGGCGATTTTGTCTTTACCTATCACGGAATTGATCTAAACAATGCCGATCCGGGATTGTGGCTGGTGATACTCTCCTTCGATCCGGATTCATTTTCTGTCGGGATGGGTCAGAATTTTGTGACGGTTCAGAGCACGTTCACCGTCGGGCTCGCCGATGGAACGACGAGTGATTTACCCGTGGCGACATTTCTTACCATCAACCTGCCCCGACAGAATGCCCTCCGCGCGTCATTCGGGCTCCCTCCATTGCCCGATCCATCCACTGTGACTTACGGAAGCCCCGCCATCGGAACGATTGATCCCTAGAGACTGACTTATATGATGATGCATTGGGGGTTCTGGCATGAGGTTGCGCACCGCTTTTCTCTGGACCATGATCGGGTCGCTGACGCTGGCCGCGGCGTTGGGCGTGCTCGCCATCATCTTCGATACCTTCGGCTCCACCAGCGAGAAGATCCTCGTGACCTCGCTGCTGATGGGGGCATTCAGCATGACGGCGCTGGGATGCGCGATCGTACTCGATCGCCATCGCCGGAAGATCATCTCGTGGCTGGGGATCAGCATGTCCATCGCCGCGCTGCTGCACTGGTCGTTTATGATCTGGTTCGAGCCGTGGAGCTGGAACGGCGGTTATCGTTTGCAGGAATTGCTCATGAAGATCGGCGCGACCTTCACCATCATTGCCATCTGGTGCCCTCACTTCGGCCTGCTTTCACTGTTGCGACTGGATCGGGGAGCGTTTCAGATGGTTCGCATCGTCACCCATTACATCACCGGGTTCCTGGCGATGGTGCTGATGATCATCTTCTGGACTGAGGAGTTCGAGGATTGGACCGGCAAGTTGATCGCCGTGCTCTCCCTGCTCGGTGCCTGCGGCACGTTGGTGACGCCCATCCTCGGCATCGTCGAGCGATCAAGTAGGACGGACTCCGCTGAGAGCATCCAGCGGAAAGTGATGATCGATCTGACCTGCCCGCGCTGCGGCTTCGCACAGAACATGAAGGCCGGCTCCGCGAAATGCACCGGGTGCGGGCTGCGAATCAGTATCGACGTTGAGGAACCCCGCTGCGCGTGCGGCTATCTGCTGTTCCAACTGACGGGTGATGCGTGTCCGGAATGTGGCAAGCCGATCGAGCCGGAAGACCGCTGGCAGACCCCCGTAGAATCTCCCCCGGTGTCTGAGGAATCTCAGAATGGTCAAACCGCTTGATCCCCCCCGGAATATGTCCCGGAATATGCTGACCTGGGTATTTAATCGTATCCTGAGCCTATGCCACTGAGTCGCTTCCTGAGATGG
>JADFSH010000169.1 GCA_022560875.1 Planctomycetota bacterium
GCGACCATGGCGCGGATATCGGGGGTTCGGCTGCGGTGCTCCTGGCGCGCGACAACGGCACGTCTTGGGACATCAAGGTCGTGGCGGAGGATGATCCGTTCGCGGTCGGCATGAGTGTCGCCAGTCTGCGTTTCGATATCGACGGGAATGAGGTGATTCTGTTTTCCATCGAACACTGCTGCCCATTTAGTTCCTCCGATGAACTTTTTCTGACCGGACACGTGCCGTTGCCGTGATGCGACCAGCGACGAGCTGTTCCTGACGCGGAGGATGGGCAATTAACCAGATCGGCTCTTCACCACCAGATGATCGTTTCGTCAATGAAAATGAACAGGACCTGTGAGGGGGCCTTTCCCGGCTTCGGATGCCGTCATCCGGAGCCTTTTTTTATTGACATCCCGGTTTTGAAAGACAGTGAAGCAAACCCACAACCCAGATGCATCAACACCCCCCCGCCCGCGGCGGACTTAAACGCTACTGACACAGACACAGGAAAACTGTTCTACTTCGTATCCGCGGCCGCGACTTCGCTGGCGAGGTCGGCCAGGTCCACATCCTGGAGCAACCGCCTGCGATTCCTGGAGTTCGCCTCGATTTTGGGGAATCGCTGCACAATCGTTTCCGGATCACGAATGCTCTGAATCAGCACGCTGGCGGCATACCCTCGATCCTGATCCTCTTTCGGCGCATCAACTTCATCGATGACATCCAGCAGAAACCAATCCGTATTAAAATCAACGTCAAAAGGCACGCCGCCATTTATCCGCTGTGGCCTCATGCCGCCGATACGGTCACCGGGTTCGATGGAGAATGATGCACGCCACCATCGGCCATACTGAAAACGGAATATATCCGCCCGCGCATCACCCAGACGCAGCCCCCCCAGAACCCGCTGCTGGTTCTGATTTCGGTTCGGATTGGATGCGTTAACCACGAACAGTTTCAGCCACTCATCGGCAAGCTCGGGTTCCGTCCACGGGCTTGTGGCCGAAGAGAGCGTGATCTGATCGGCCCGGACGTGTTGATCATCGGGCAGATGCAGCTTCTTGGCAAACACCGGGTTATACACCTTGATGCTCAAACGATACCGGTACTCTTTCCCGGATTCGATGGTCAAGTCATGGGCCCAGACCGTGATCTCATCCGGCGATTCCTCCTCCTCCAGTTGCTCATCGGCCGGCAGATTTTTCCCGAATTTGGCTAATTTTGACTCGAGATTTGCAATCTCCTTTTCGAGTCTTCGCTTTCTCTTGGTCATGCCGATGCGTCTGTTCTCATTAGCTTTATCCGATATGGATCCTCCCGTTCGTCCCTCTCCCCTTGGCGTTCCACCCCCCCCTCCTCCTCCGCCAAGGCCACCGATACCTCCCCTCCCGCTACCGCCGCCACGACCAGCGCCTGTCTGACCGGCCGGAGTACTCTTGGATGGCTCAAGTTCACCGCCCAGTTCTTCAAGCTTCATTGAAATCCGGGCATGTTTTGCCTTCGTTTTTCGCAGGTTATCCTCAAGCCTCCACTGTTCTTCCAGTTCGGGAGGGATGATTTCAGGCTCATCCTCTATTATGTCTTCACCCGGATCAGGGGGAAGCCAGTCACCCAATGTGGGAAGAAACTCCGGCCTGATGATCGCATTCTGCATGAGGGGATTGGATAACTCGTTGAGGATGCGATCTTTTCCCTGAACATTAATGTCACCCTCGATTTGGTCGCGAAAGGTCGGCTGGCCGGGTATCGGTTTCAAGACCGTTAGGTTGCCCCATTTCCCGTCTTGTCGTTCCTCGCGTTCCAGGATGACATCGAGAATGTCAATGTGTCCGCCGTACCAATTCTCGAAAAACGGCAGTTCGCCGTCCTCACCCTCTTTCTGGTATTGGGCAAGCACATCCGCGACATTGAACCTTGCCGCGACCGTCAGCCATTGAATGTCGTAAGGCTCTTCTGGAAATCTGCTCCTTAGTTCCTCATGTTCGTCTATGGTTTCAGGAAGCAGGGCATCGAAAGACTGCTTGATGACGAGTTGATAGGGAGCGGAGATACCGGGTTCGATATATCGCTTTCCCGCCTCAGTCACCTCATCCGCATCCGGCAGCGTGTGATAGGCAAAGAGTCTGGACAGGGTGGGTTCCGGACTGATCGAACTTCGCAGCAACGCTTCAAACTCTGGAAGCACTGGTTCATGTGAGGCAAATAGAACCGGTGAAATTGCATCCGGCTCCAGTCCCGCCGACAAGCGAGTCGCTTCATACAGCAGGATTTGATCCACATCGCGCGGGGAGTAGGAATCCGGACCCTGGGTGATCTTGTTCGGGTCTCCAATGAACTGCATCACCGTGAATCCCACAAAGACCACGGCAGCGATCGCAAGCACAAAAAATTCAACGTATTGTTCCCAGATGGTTATTCCCTTGATTTTCATTGGTGCATGCCTTCTTGTTGTTTCGTTGTGTTTCTCACCACTCAGTCATCCTCAGGCGTCGGCAAGGCGACGGATATGCCGAGGGCCTTTTTCCCGGCCTCGGGCATTTTTTCCGAAGTCCACTGTCGCAACCAGACGGTTTCCACGGTCAAATCCAGATAACAAACGGGTGCCAATCCATACATGTATCCTTCACTGGCCGCTGCAAAGGGATCAGCCGGTCTGATCGAGAGGTTGGTGATGGTGAAGAAGTTTTCCTGGGCGATAGCATCAAGAATTTCCGGTATGCGGGTGCTGTCCACGATCAACTCAAGATCGATGGGATACACGTCATACAGCGCATTCGAGTTTCTACCGGTGAATCGGAATGAATAATCCGGAGCGACGGGCTGGCTGGGATCGATCAAACCGCCCGAGGCTGCGTCCTCAGTATCATTGTCGCTGACAGTTTTCCCTCCGCCCGTGCTTCCCATGACGCCTCCGCCTCCCAGACGCGAACTCGGTGACGCGTACTGCGGGACGACCGGCATATCGTTGATCCTCAGGCTCAGGAGCCTTTTGACGGGTGCGAGGAGCACGGTTTCGGATTTTTCATTGGCGTGATGAAGCGCCATGAGTATGTCGTGCGTCACCCAGTATTCCCAATTCCAGATGAACATATAGGATTCAGTGGGAATCAGGCTTTGATCCCACGCCGGGATGTGCAACAAGGCCTCGTCCTCATTGATGTAAATCTCGATATTTTGCGCATGCTCCCGATTCTTCCCGAGCCGGATTTTTCCCAGCTTTCTTGTCAACTCCTGTATCTCTTCCTCAGTCAGGTCGGCACGGCTGTTCTTCTGGACGGATTGAGAGATGAAATTGCTCTCCGCCCGGCGAAGTTCGTTGGCCAGAACCTGAGTGGTGGGCGGCAGGCCGGCATTGATCTGGGAAAAAAGAGAATCGTACGCCACCATCAACTTTTCATGAAAACGCTTGGGCAGGACTTCTGATAATTCCGGGGGCATACTCGGAAATATGTTGTCAATAAAAAGGTGGTGATCCTTCCGATTGAAGGCAAGTGCGCTGGCGATCACCGCATCCGCGTCGGATCGCATCTCCGTCCCGAGTTGTCGATACGCTTCCAGCAGCTTTTCGTTCACGAGAGCCGGCACACCCTGAACCGGCTTCGCGGCCTGGGGCGGTTCGACATCCTTTTTTCCCAGTGCTTTCAGGTCCGACACAAGCTTGACGCGTTCAGACACCGTCTTCGAGATGCCGCTGTTCATGCTTGAGGAAAGAATCGGCAGTATCACCAGTGCCGAAATCATCAGCAGGGCGAATATCACAATGAAAACGTTCGTCTTCACCCATTCCATGACGACACTCATGAGTTCGACTCCTCATCCTGCCGGCTCCCCGAGGAAGCCTGATCCGACGCCGCTGGAGGGGGCGCGTTCAGATCGAGAATTTCAACCTCGAAGGTCACGACGGCCTTGTAATACGTATCACCCGGCTTATAGGATTTCGGCGACTCCGGCATGGGAGCCAGTTTGTCCAAATTGTCCAAAAACGGATTTTGATCCTCAGTGGTCTCACCATCGACTCCGGTAACTGTTCGAGTAACGCCCGGAGTGTCTGTCGGATTGGTTCGGGTTCGAGCCCGGGACGGGGTCTGTTGTCCCCTCCCCCCGGGAGCGCCGCTTCCACCAGGCCCCCGAGACAGGCTACCGGCGCCAGCCCCCGGTGCCGTTATCTTTTTCGTCGGCGTTCGATCACCACGCATACCAGCTCCACGGCTAGACTCTTCCGGAATTATTAAACCGGGACCACTAATGTTTCCTGAATTTCGGGGCCGACGAGGTGCATTGGTAGCCGTTGCCAACCGCGTTTGTTCCCCTTCTTCCGTCACCACGACGGCTTCAAGGAGCGTTGGATTGCACAGAATCGAACTGGCAATGATTTTGTAAGGAACATCCGGTCGTTGGGCATTGTCTCTCAACCATTTGGCAATGGTGCTGTTGAGGTATTCAATCGGCTTGTCATGACTGAGTACCACATCCATGGTGATGCTGATTCGCCGGGTCGTGCTTTCCTCTTCCGGGCCGTGGTATTCACCGCTCAATTCTGCAAGCTGGACGAGCCTGCGCAGTTTCGGATCAATGCCGAGTATCAACTCCGGATCGTTGCCCAGCAACTCGGGCTGGGGGTCGGTCGAGGCCAGAGACATCGCGGCATCATTGACGAGGTACGGCCAGATCGAGCGATAATCGACCAGCCGTCTCATGTTCTCCGCTGAAAACCCGATGTTGTTTTGGGCCTTGAGAGAATCATATTCCTTCCGGAATTCGCCTCCTCGATCCAGCGTGCTTTGGACCACATTATCAACGCGCGATTTCAGTCTGGCCTGATCGGTGAGCGGTCGGAGAAAGGTCATGCCCGCTCCCACGACCATGATGGCCGCGGCCGCGGCAAACCACTTGGTCTTTGAATGCCAGACCTGCTCACGAAGCGCCTTGACCGGCACGAGGTTGACATCGATACCCGCCAGTCCCACACCCTGCAGGGCAAGCCCGTAAGCGGTCGCCATATTCACCGTGTTCTCGGCGAATGACGCGGCTTCCCGGCCCTTGACGGCGATTTTCCTGTATTCATCAAGACGAATACTGCCGACCTGAAGTTGTTGTCCGAGGAATTTCCTCAATCCCGGAATCTTGAATGTCGAGCCGAGGCCGACGAGGGTCTTCAATTCGCGGTCTCGATGCAGGCTCTGGAAGTAGCCGATCGAACGCTGCAGATCCTGAAGCAGATCACTGAACACCGGACGCATCGCCTGCATGATCTGCTTGGCGTACTTGCTCGTCGCCGCTTCGTACTTCAGTTTCTCCGCCTTGGAGTAGCTGAGCTTGAAGGTGCTGGCAATGGCTTCCGTGAAATGCGTGCCTCCCAGGGGAAACGTGCGAATCCAGCACTGGCCTTCCGAGGCCACCACCACGTCGGTCGCCCGGGTGCCGATGTCGAGAAAGATGACCGGTCCGTCAAATTCCTCGAGATTGAGGTCATAGATCATGGCGTTGTACACCGCGACGGGACTCAGGGTCATGGCCTCCGGCGTCAGTCCTAATTCAGCATAAAGTGAGAGTCGTTGTTGTATGCGATCTCGGGTGATCGCAAAGATGCCGACTTCCACTTCCGGTGAATCTTCAGAGGTAAACGTCTGATAGTCCCATTCGACCTCTTCAATCGGAAACGGAATCTGCTGCACGGCCTCGAACTTGACGATGTCGGGCACTTTCTTCGGCTCCACCGGCGGAAGCTTGGCGAAACGCGCGAAGGCGGAATGACCCGGCACCGAAATCACCAGATGTTCACCCTCCAGCGTTTTCTGGCTGATGAGCTGGCCGAGACTCAGACGAGTCATCTCATCCTCATCCAGATCCGGCGTGGTAAGCACTTTCTTGTGAGGGATGACGCAAAAATCCGCCAATCGAACACGATCGCCCTCCCGTTCCAGACGGATGGCCTTGATCGCGTTCGAACCGATTTCAATGCCCCACGCTGCTCTTGAAAATGCCATGTTTCTGAGCTCCAAAAAATGGTGTCAGGATGCTCCGCTTCCTGCGACTCCATCAGACCGTTCCCGTAACCCTCTATGATAAACAACTCCAGTCGGAATATGAAGGATGAATCCTCCTCTTAGACCTCTTTGCAGCTTGACCCAAACCCCCTCGACCGACTCTTCTGAACCTGTTCGCTACCATGTGACCACCCCCCTGACTGCCCCCGGACTGTCCCCGGATTGCCCCCTTGGACACCGGATTCCCGGACGTCGTTATGATCGCAAA
>JADFSH010000170.1 GCA_022560875.1 Planctomycetota bacterium
TCCTGGGTTCCTGTGCTCTAGTTGCTCTACAATACCCTACATGGAAATGACGCCGCGGCTATGGGAGTACATGAGTGCGTATTCGCAGGAAGTTTTCGGGACTGAGGATGCGCATCTGGCGGGGCTGATGACCGAGGCGGTGGCGAAGGGGCTGCCGGACATTGCCGTGTGTGCGGAAGCGGGGCGCCTGCTCATGATCCTCACCGCCATGACCCCCGGCAAACTCGCAATTGAAGTCGGCACGCTGGGCGGGTATTCCGGCATCTGGATCGCGCGGGGTTTGTCAGATGGCGGCCGGCTCATCACCATCGAAGCGGAAGACCTGCACGCGGATTTTGCCCAGACGCAATTCGAGCGTGCGGGAGTGGCCGATCGCGTCGAGATCAGACGCGGCAAGGGTCTTGATGTGCTGCCTCATTTAGTCAAAGAGATCGCCCCCGGCAGCGTTGACGTGGTTTTTCTTGATGCGATCAAGCTGGAGTATTGCGACTACTGGAAGCTTCTCAGGCCGCTGATCGCGCCGGGCGGACTCATCCTTGCGGATAACATCTACGGCTCGGACTGGACGATCGACCAGGAGGATGACCCCCAGCGAATCGCCGTCGATCGCTTCAATCGCATGCTCGCGTCTGATGAGGATTTCGAAGTCACCGCCGTACCGCTCCGACAGGGCGTGCTGATCGGGAGGCGGGTGCAATGAAATCACGAATCATGTACATCGAGGACAAGAGCGAAAACGGTCTCTCCGGGTCAGCGCGGATTGGACGAGTTACATTTTCCAAGACGAGGCGGTCTGTGTCTTACAGAGGGAGGAAATTCAAGCGGACTACCGGATACTTGACGAATTTCATCGCGGTCGATACCGGCGATTAATTCTGGATCTCAGGTTGCAAGAAGAAGGGCGATGATCGACTCTATCCCGGAACGATAGACATTGATGATGACGTACGGGAAGAATACTGGATCGAGATTCGTAACATGGCGGCATGCAAGGATCAGAGAGATATTCGGTGCGTGGGCAAGTACGGTGGCAAGCGGGGTCAGTAATTCCCAGTGCCGCATAGGCAGATTGTCGTTCAGCAGGGTCAAGCTGCTGCTTGACCCTGCCACCCGAATGAAAAAAGTAGCAATCAGCAGGTGCCACTGACACATCCGGCTTTGCGGAAATGTCAGTGTAGATTGTCAATGTATGCTCATCGCACTGATTTTCTCGTCTGCTGGTGAGAGAATCAGTGGCACCGGTATCCGGGGAGTTGTTACGCCGCGCCCCAGGCATACAGCGATTGGGCGCAGACTTCCTCGAAGCCCAGGGTTCGGCAGATCGGGGCGGAGGTCGAGCGCACGGCCTGGATCACCACGGCTTCGGTCCCTTCGGCCCGCGCATCGGCCAGGCGGCGGGCGACGAGGGCCTTGTAAGCGCCCCTGCCGCGGTGGGCCTCGAGCACTGCGCTGCCGCCCAGGATTATGGTGGACGAGTTCGGATCGTCAATCGTGCTCGCCACCCCGATCGGCTCGTCAACTCCCGGGCGATAGGCAAAGTAGTTGCGGCAACGAATATCCGTCTCCGCGAAGTACAGGATGCGACAGAGAAATTCCACCATTTCCGGGGGCAGGCCGAACGCAGCGCTGAGCAGGGATGCGAATTGCTGCTCATCCTCGGGGCCCGCCTCGCGAATGGTGATGCCATCGTTCGCTGAATCGGGGCGATTCAAATCCATCAGCGCCAGGCCCGCGAATTCCTCGAACCGGGAAAAACCTTTCGCCTCAAGGCGGGCGGCGAGATCAGGCGGCGTCCGGGGGCCGATCAGCCAGCCGAACATCTGGTTCCGCCCCCGGAATTCGTCAATCACCCTGTCGATAGTCTCATCGGCGATCTCCACGTCAGCTTCGGCGACCCCGACGAGATTGGTGTAAGGCGTGGAGATGGGCGTCGCCCGCCCGCGCAGACCGGGGATGGTCAGCGGGGTGATGCTGGCTTCACCCGCCGGCACACGAAACATGACATCTTCAAGGCAATCAACGAGCTGGGTTGGCATCACCGGCATAACTTGGCACCTCATCAGGTCAGGAAAACAAAAGGCCCGTGTCGTACATGACACGGGCTTCATGGAGTCAAACAGTTGGGGGAGACATTGCGATCATGCCCCCAGCGTGTAGCGGATGAACTTGGTGATCGTCGCGTCGGCGGGGAGGATCTCCTTGACGGTCTTGGAGTCATCGACCACGTACTTCTGGGCGAGGAGGGTGTTTTCTTCAAGGTACTTGCGAACCTTGCCGTCGGCGATCTTCTGGGCGATCTCTTCGTTCTTGCCGTTTTCCTGGGCACCCTTGATTGCTTCAGCGCGGATCTCCTCGATTTTTTCCGAAGGCATGTCGGCTTCGGAAATACCCTGCGGATCCATGGCCACGATGTGCTGGCAGATACCCTTGAGGATCGCGGCATCAACCTGTCCGTCGAGCTGCAACAGCACGCCGCGTTTCCCGTCGTGATGGATATAGGAGCCGAAGGATCCGCCTTCGAGCTTCACGCCCCGCGAGAGACTCATGTTCTCTCTGGTGGTGAGACGCACATCGTCGATGCGATTTTTGATTTCATCGGTGGCGGAGACATCGCCGGCACCCTGGGCGAGACACATTTTTGCCACGTCCGCGGTCATGGCGACGAAGTTGTCATTCTTGGCGGTGAAGTCCGTCTCGGTCAGAACCTCGATGATCACCGCGTTGGAGCCATCGATCGCAATGTCGATGCGTCCTTCGCCGGCGGCGCGTTCAGTGCGTGACTCCATCTTGCCCTTGGTGTGTTCGCGGAGCCAGTCCGTCGCGGCGGCCATGTCGCCGTTGCACTCGGTCAGGGCTTTCTTGCAGTCCATCATGCCCATGCCGGTCTTCTGCCGGAGGGCCATTACGTCTTTGGCGGTAAAGCTCACCTCGGTTGTCTCCATCACGGTTCCCTTTTTGATCGGAGAGATACGAAAATCAGAGTGACCCATCTCACCGATCGGCTCGATGGGAGTTTCATTGCCATTCATTACCAGTTCGGCGCCGGGGGGCCGAATTCATTGACATTCAGTCAGGAAGTCGATTCGCCGCTCCCGGATACGGGGCTGGCGACGACTTCCGGGGTATCGCTCTTCGCGCTCCCTGTCGATTTGCCGGGCACTTCCACCGTGGGAGCGGGAGCGGACGTGGGCGGTGTTTTCGGGGAGGCCGGAGAGACCGGGGGGGCCGGGGAGACCGGGGGGGTGGACGTGACGTCATCACGGGCTCGGAATTGACTGCGGGAGGAGCGTCGGCGGGGCGCCGCGTCATCGGTTTCCGGTGCATCAGTCTTTTCGGTGACGGTGCGGCCGGTCTTGCCGGTCTTGACCGCCTCGACCAACTCCCGCACGATGACATCGATCGAGCGCATGGAGTCGTCATTGCCGGGGATCGGAATGTCCACCAGGTCCGGGTTGCCATCGGTGTCGATGAGACAGATGGTGGGGATACCCAGCCTACGGGCCTCGAGCAACGAGTTGATCTCTCGTTTGACATCGATGGCGATCACCGCTCCGGGAAGTTTCGACATATTGCGAATGCCCTGAAGGTTGCGGGTGATCTTTCGTTTCTCGCGGAGAAGCTGAGAGGTCATTTTCATGGAGTAGGTTTCGATCTCGCCGCTTTCGACCAGGTGTTCGAGTTCTTCCAGTCTCTTGAGTCGTTCGCGAATGGTGCGGAAGTTGGTCAGGGTGCCGCCCAGCCAGCGCTCGGTGACATACGGCATGCCGCACTCGATGGCGTATTTCTCGATCGAACTGCGGGCCTGTCGCTTGGTCCCGACAAAAACGACATCCTGGCCCTCGGCAACGGTCTTCTGGATGAACCGCTTGGCGAGCAGGAGGCCCTTGATCGTTTCGCGGATATCGATGATGTGGATCTTGTTCCGCACCCCGTAGATGTACGGGCCCATCTTCGGGTTCCAGTTGCTTCTGTGTTGTCCGAAGTGAATCCCGGCTTCGATCAGATCATTGACGAGGGAGGCCATCAGCTTGTCCTTCCGTCTCAGCGACACCGGCGGATCGGGATGTGGGTGCACCGGACATTCCGGCTTGCCGTCCGCACCAGGGCGCTTGGGGTGGGCCGGCAGGATCCGGCCCGGGTTGTCATGAGTTTGTCCGCCGAAGGCATCACCCACGAAATGCCCTTCGGTCACTCGAAAATTCAAGTGAACGGCCAAGTGTAGGGCTTTCCGATATCCTCATCAAGGGGGAAGGGAAGGATTGACCTCATCTCTGCCTGGCAACCCGTTGAAAAAGTCTCAAATTAGCTCCGCCGGATGATGGATGCCGGGGAGATAGTTCCAGGCGATGGCCGTAGGTGGCGGTACGGCTCATGGAGGTCAGTCGATGGCGTGGCGCGCGTGCCCGTAACGCGAGCCGGTTCGTCAGTCTGCCCGGAACAAGTCCAGAGAGGGTCAATTCGTAGGGGGTAGGCCACCGGCGGGGAGAAATGATGGTGGTGATTTCTCGCCCGGCGGTACAATTGGTGCGTTACTGAGATACTCATATCCTGGGATGGAGGAGTACATCATGCATAATCAACGTTCATCGAGCTGTATCGTTCTGATCGCTGCGGCTGCACTGACAATGTGGTTTCTCACATCTACAGCTTCGGCGGTGGCTTCGGTGAAGCCGGTGAATGCCGAGACGGGCGGGCCAGCCGACAACTACATCGAGTTGTTTCTGAATCGCAGTAGTATTAACCTGGATCCAGAAGGCTTCATCCTGGACATGGATGTCAATCTGCTGGACGTGGTCGGAGTGACCGGTGTGGATGTCACGACCGGGAACGGCACCATACTGTCGATGTTTGATGACGGTGGTGGAAGGTGGGATATCCATTTGAGTTTCGGCACCTTGGCTGAACTCATCACTTTGTCAGACGGCCTCTGGACGGTTGAAGTCTTCGGGGCTTCTCCCAGCATCTCCACTTTCACAGTCAGCAGTGCGAGCCTGGTTGAAGCGGACCTCTTTCCCACCCCCACCGGACTCTCCCCGGCGCATGGCGATGTTTGTGTGCCTGACGACGCGACCATTTTCTGGAATGATCCCACCGGGGCGGCCACCCCGGATGCCTTGGCAGTTTGCGTTTTCAGCTCGTTTGATGATATGTGCGACGACTCGCTGCTGGGTTCGTTGAGCGTGACCGACACTTCCTGGACACCCCCCGCGCCGATGCCTCCCGGACCCAGCGAGTTTTCTGTGTTCTATGTGACTTTTGACGAGACCCGGGTCGGCCCCCTTGCCGTGATCTCTGGTGCGATCACCTGGGGCAATTCGCCCTTTGTTCCCCTTGGCTATCCTGCCTCGACGCCCCTTCTTCTTCTTGGCAGCGAGACGATTATCGAGTTTGATGTTGCCTCCGGGCCGTTTGTCAATGTTATCGAGTTGGCGTTGTTTCGCATTGATGAAATCAAGTCTCCGAACAACTTCATCCTGGAAATTGAGATCGATCTGGCTGACGTGGACGGCGTGACGGGTGTTGATGTCACCATCGGAGACGGCACTATCCTGGCGATGGGAGGGAAAGGGTGTAGTGAGTGGGACGTCGAAATTCCAGCCAACTCACTGTCGGAACTCATCACCAAGTCAGACGGACTCTGGACGCTTGAAATCTTCGGATCTTCTCCCAGCACCTCCACCTTCAGCCTCAGCACTGCAAGCTTGGTGGAAGCGGACATCTTTCCCACGGCCACCGGGCTTTCCCCGGCGCAGGACGAGCTGAATGTACACCCCAGCGCCGATCTGTCCTGGAATGACCCCACCGGAGCGATCACCCCAGACTTCCTCGAGGTCTGCATTTCCAATCAGTTTGAATTCACTGACGCTTGCGACGATTCGGCGCTGGGCCTGTTGAGCGTGACCGACACCTCCTGGGGGAATCACCCGGAGATGTCCCCCGGTCTCACCGATTTTGAATTGATCTATCTGAACTTTGGCGCCTCCCGGATTGGTCCTCTCAATGTCACCTCGGGCGCGATCACCTGGGACACTTCCTCCTTCGCTCCTCCCGGCTATCCTCCCTCGACGCCCCTGCTTCTTCTCGGCTCCGTGACCCTGAGCTCGTTTACCGTAGCCGACGCGCCTCTAGAGAACACCCTCCTCCTGGTGGTAGAGCGGGTAAATGATATATTTACACCGGGGGCGGCCTTTTTTGCCTTCATGGAACTGAATCTGCCCAACATCGG
>JADFSH010000032.1 GCA_022560875.1 Planctomycetota bacterium
TTTCGGCTGTCGTGATGATCAGGGCAAATTCGATCTGGCCAAGTTCAAGGATGTCGTCAATGCCAATCCCATACGGGCCATTGAGATCAAGCTCAGCCAGGGTGCCAAGCCGGGATTGGGCGGCGTTTTGCCCGCTGTGAAAATCACGCACGAGCTGGCGGAAATCCGCGGCATCCCGATGGGTAAGGACTGCCTCAGCCCCTCATCGCATAGTGTCTTTTCAGATGTGGATTCCATGCTCGATTTCGTCGAGCATCTGGCTGAGGAGTCGGGGCTGCCCGTGGGTATCAAGTCGGCGGTGGGGGAAAGGGCCTTCTGGGAGGATCTCGCGGAAGCGATGAAGGATGGAGAGCGGGGCGTGGACTTCATCACCATCGACGGAGGAGAGGGAGGCACGGGGGCGGCCCCGCTGGTGTTTTCCGATCATGTGTCCCTGCCGTTCAATCTCGGATTCACCCGCGTGTTTTCAGAATTTGCCCGGCGGAAGATCGATCAGAATATCGTCTTCATCGGTTCGGGGCGACTGGGTTTTCCCGAGCGGGCCCTGTTGGGGTTCGGGTTCGGGTGCGACATGATCAACGTGGCCCGCGAGGCGATGATGGCCATCGGGTGTATCCAGGCCCAGCGTTGTCATACCAACCACTGCCCGACGGGAGTCGCCACCAACAATCCCTGGCTGGTGCGGGGACTCGACCCGACCCTGAAGGCGGACCGCTTGGCGAATTATGTGCTGACCCTGCGCAGGGAGATTCTGCGTCTCTGTCGCGCGTGCGGGGTGGAGCATCCCGCCCTGATTTCTAGCGATCATTTTGAAATACTTGATGAAGGTTTCGTCGCGAAGACCATCAATGAAATCTTTGACTATCAGAAAACGTGGGGACTGCCTTCCGGGAATCAACAACAAAAAATTCGCAGTCTCATGGATCAATGACCCCTTCGCATTCATGATCCATCCGACCCTGGAAAGTACGGCAGCATGTTGATTCGTCTGGCCGAATTCGAGGATGTATCCGCGATCCTGGATATCAGTAACTGGGCGGCGGAGGTCACGGTGTGGGGTACTGGCAACTCATCCTGCGGGATGACGATAGGCTGTCGGAACGGATGCGCTCAGTCAGCGAAGTGAGTGACCTCTAGTGTCTGAGGGAATGGTGGCACAGGCTTCCAGCCTGTGCGAAGGATCGCTCGAACAGGCAAGATGCCTGTTCCACCAGAAGAATAGCGATTCTCTCTTCCAACTTTCTTAGTGCCCGGTGCTGCCGAATCCCCCCGCGCCGCGTACAGTGGTATCCAGTTCCTCGACATCCTGGATTTCGCAGCGTGCGACTTCCGAGACGACCATCTGGGCGATACGCATTTTCGGCTCGACAGTGAAGGGCGTCTTGCCGTGGTTGATCAGCGCGACCTTCACCTCGCCGCGATAGTCCGCGTCGATGGTGCCGGGGGCGTTGGGCACGGAGATGCCATGCTTGCATGCCAGTCCGCTGCGGGGGCGGATCTGGGCTTCGTACCCTTCGGGCAGGGCCATGGCGAAGCCGCAGGGGATGATGCGAATTTCGCCGGACTCGATCGTCACCGGCTCACTCAACGCGGCATGCAGATCCATGCCCGCGGCGTGATCGGATTGATAGTCGGGCAACTCGGCCAGCGAATTGAGACGATTGATACGCAAGGGGATTCGATTCATGACGTAAAGTGTAACGTCAGAACGCGATGCCGGGAACGAGCCAGGCCGCGAGGCCGAAGAGCAGGACAATGCACACGATGACGCTGACCATTATGGCGGTGAGAACCTCGCGTTTGTCGTGCGCCGCTTCGATGGGTCTGCCGCCTTTCCTGCCATACCCGACCCAACGCAGGGGAAGACGCGCCAGTGATTGTTGCCAGGGGAGAAGCTTGCGCCCGGCATAGGACCGGTATGCATAAAGGTTGACGAGCATGGCGAGTGCGCCGAGATACCCGATGAGGATGTGTCGCCAGAGTTCGCCACTCGTGAGCGGAACTGAAAGCAGGACGACAAAGGTGCCGATCATGATGAAACCGAAGTACACCTCTCCGTCGCGCGCCCGTGACGCGGATGACGAGGGACTGCTCGTTTTTCGCTTGTGAGGGGAGGAAGCGGTCATCTGAGCACGGCCGGGAAAAGCTTCGCAATTTCGCGGGTGCCATTGTCGCCCGTGCCGTTGGAATAATCGGCAGGTTCCTGAAGCAGTTTGTCCATATGGGTAATGAGCATGTGCGTGGTTGAGATGGCGTTGTCCATCGCACTCTTGCCGGTAATAAACTTCATGGGGTCGTATCGGCCCGAGTCGCCGATGCGCTGTTCAATGGTGCTGCGATTGATCTCCAGACGCTGAAGCAATTCGTCGGCGCGTCGTCTCATGAGCTTGGTTTCAATGAGGATGGTATTCGTTGTGATGGTGTCACGCACCATAAATTGACTTTCCGGGTGGGTCTACCCTATATCGAAGATCACGCGGGGTGACGTTGAATCCGGGGAGGAGATCCAGGGGGATTGAAACCAGCGGAGTATCATCCTGATCTGTCAGTTGGCATGCAAGGGCCATCTCGTCCAGTTTTCGGTTTTTTTACGCAAGCCTTTACTACCAAAGATTTTCAGGCGGCAATCGGCTCGGACATCTCCGGGATCAAATCGCGGATCGCCTTTGCCACCTCGCCAGGGTCTCCCGACCGGTGATCCGGATGGAGCGTCTTCAACACTTCTCCGATATATCGGTGATCAGGGGTTGAAAGCATCCATATGTTGATATCAGGGTGTCGGGTGGGCTTCATGGTCTCGGCATCGAATGCCAGGGACTCATGAAGCTTTTCCCCAGGTCTTGCACCAGTTATCAGGATTTCAATCCCTCCTGCACCAGATTTAGGGTCATGCTCCCCGACCTGCTGAGGCTGAAGCCCATGCAGGGTGATGAAGCGCCGGGCCATCTCCAACACATTGACCGGCTCGCCCATGTCCAGCAAAAAGACCTCGCCATGCTCGACGTTCTCATCCACCAGCGATGCGGATTGAATCACCAGCGCCGCGGCTTCGGGAATGGTCATGAAGTAGCGGGTCATGCGGGGATCGGTCACCGTCACCGGGCCGCCATCGGCGATTTGTTTTGACCAGGTCTCCAGGACACTGCCCGACGAGCCGAGCACATTGCCAAAACGCACCATCGAGAAGGCCGTCTTCGATTCGCGATTGATGTGCTGAATGTACAGTTCGGCGAGCCGCTTCGTCGCGCCCATGATCGATGACGGGTTCACCGCCTTGTCGGTGGAGATCATTACAAACCGCTCCGCGCCGATCGCGTGGGCCGCGTCGGCCACGGACTTCGTGCCGAACAGATTGTTGTCGATCGCCTGACCCGGATGATCCTCCATCATGGGGACATGCTTGTGGGCCGCGGCATGGAAAATGACCTGAGGCTGATACTGTTCAAACCGTCTCATCGTGCCTGCGACCTGGACCACATCCTGCAGGATCGCCTTGCGGGCCAGGTCCGGCGCATTGCGCGCGATCTGGCGGTCGATATCAAACAGCGTGCTTTCCGAGCGGTCCATGAGCAGGAGTTGCTTCGGGTTGAAACGCGATGCGATGCGGGCCAGCTCGCTCCCGATCGATCCTCCTGCCCCGGTGATGAGTACGACGTTGTCTTCAATCACGCCGCGTACGGCTTGCTCATCGATGGCGCGCGGTTCTCGATCAATCAGTTTCGCCAGGTCGATGTCAATGTAGGTGCGTGGTCCGACACCTTCGATCTGATCCTCCAGCGTGGGCATGAACCGGTCCGGCACGCCGAGCTTGCGCAGACGCGTTCGAATCGAAATGATCAGGTCGGTCATCACCGCGGGCAAGGTAAGCAGCGCGATCCCGGGGTGATGTTTTTCGATGAGCGATTCGAGGTCGTTGATTGTGCCCAGCAGGGGGGCCTCCGGCGAGGCGATGTCTGCGATCACATCTGTGTCGCGCATGCCGGTGATGATCCAGCCCAGGCTCACCGGGCGGTCGTCGAGCAACTCAAGCTGTCGCTCGAGTCGCTGACAGAGTTCGCGGGGTCCGATGATGATTGCGGTGCTTGCGATTTCGTCTCCAGTCAGGTATCTGTCGCCGGGCCAAGTTTCGCTTATCGACTCATTCCGGGGGGCGGATTGAGATTCACTCGGAGTCAGGGCTGGGGGTTTCCCCTGAATCGCCGAAATGGGCGATGATGCTGGAAATCACGAAGCCGATCACGATGATGCCGACCGAGCCGCACCCTTGCAGGATAGTGGGGCGAAATCGCTCGGTCCGCCAGTCCTTGGGGGCGATGTCATCCACCACGGCCTGAGTCTCCAGCAGAACGCCCTTGATGGTGTCGCCGATATCGGGCGGAATCGCTTCCTTGAACGGCCAGAGGCCGATCACCGCCCCCAGAAGCAGCCCCAGCAGCACGCCCAGCGTCGCCCGCTCATACTTCGCCAGCAAGAACTTCACGAGGTTGCTCACTCCCACCACCCCCACCAGTACGCCAATTCCCACGGGGATAATGACGTGCATGGAGCCCATCACCGCCGACCAGTCGCCAGCCTGAGCCCCGTCCTTGGCCCCGCTGATGGCGGCGAGGATCGTCACGTACTGACCAAGTATGAGCAGGAGATAGCCCCCGGAGATGCCGGGGAGGATCATCGCCGACCCCCCCGCGATTCCCGCGATGACGAGCATGGCGTATTGCTTTGTTTCACTTGCGCTGGAAGTGGTGGTGCCCGGCTCGACAAATGCCAGCCCCGCCATCGCGATGATCCCCAAGATCGACGCGATCACAACTCTGGGATCGAGGGGCTTGAGCATACGCCATAGGATCGGTACGCCCCCGAAGGTGAGGCCGATGAAGAGGCTGTACATGAGCCAGCGCTGGTGGATGACGAGGTTGCCGACGATACCCGCGAAGCCCACGATGGCCACGATTGCGCCTCCGATGACGCACGCCAGAGGGAGCATGGTTCGGGCTTTGAACTTGAACGTAGAGACTTCCGCCACCCCGTTGATGAACTGCGGATAGATCCCCACCGCCAGCAGCATCGTCCCCCCCGAAATGCCCGGCACAAGATTCGCCAGCCCCATGAGCATCCCCCCGATGATCGCGCGAACCGAAATCGCTTTGCCGTGGTATTCGGCGAGATAATCGGCATCCGGAGGTTGCTTGGTTTCTTGTTCAGTCATGCTGATCTCGTCGGCTAATGATCGGCAAGATGATAGGGCGGCTATGAAGCAATATAGTTATGCGATGTAGCAAGATAGAGTGTTGCGGGTGAGGTAGACGATCCCCATCCCCCCGCGCCCGATTTCGCGGGTGATGGTGTAAGGGCCGATCTGGGTTGGCGCACCATCGGTCATGGACTTTTTCTGGATTCGGGGGGTGCTTGGGCCTGCTTTAGTCTACTGGCACCGGGGGAGGTCTATCGCCAATATACGGCGAAAAGATTTCGCCCTTGGTTTTCTCTTCAAACTCACGACGGATTTCGTCACGCAGACTTGGATTCTCAAAGAGATCGACCATGGTCGCCGCGAGCACCTTTGCGGCGCGGAGCATGCCCTTGTGGCCGATGGACGACCCGCTGGAGGCGACGACCGCCCAGTGATGCCAGGGGCAACCCTTCGGGGCCGTGGCCACGGACAGATGCAGCGTCGGCGTCACCCAACTGACATCGCCCACATCCGTCGATCCGCCCTGCTGGTCCTGGCCTTCGAGAGGATGAATTGAGGTGTCCATGCCGACTTCGGGGATGCCGACCGTCTTTTGTATCGCGCGGGCGAAGGCTTGCTCGGATTCGGTATACTCGACCGGGCCGACCAACTGAAGATTCTGATGCAGCAACTTCGCGCCGGCCATGTTCACGAGCAATTCGTAGTCGCCGGACTCGACGGTGAGTTTGGCTTCAACCTCCGCCATTATTGCGGCGCCGGCCACTATCTTGCGCACACGTTGGAGCAGAGAATCAACCTCCGTGCGCTCCCAGTCGCGCAGCCAGCACCAGAGCTTCGCCTTTTCCGGCACGATGTTGGGTACTTGGCCTCCGTCCACGATCGTGTAGTGAATACGCGAGGACGGCTTGATGTGCTCGCGCATGAGGTTGAGTCCGTGAGTGGTCAACTCCAGGGCATCGACCGCGCTGCGCCCGTTCCAGGGATCGTACGCGGCGTGAGCCGTGCGCCCGCGATACTCGACGGTGAAATCCACCAGCGCCTGCGTACTCTGGGTGTCCGCCTGGGTCTTATCGCTCGGGTGCCAGGCGAGGCAGACATCGAGGTCATCGAACAGGCCATCGCGGGCCATGTAGATCTTGCCGCCAATCGCTTCCTCGGCAGGGGTGCCGTAGAACCGAATCGTGCCCGAAAGCAGCCCGCGTTCGATGAGATCCTTGATGGCGATAGCCGCCCCGAGACTTGCGGATCCGAAGAGGTTGTGTCCACAACCATGGCCGGGTGCGTCGGGTTCGAGAGGATCACGTTCGGTCGTGGTGTTCTGGGAGAGACCGGGCAGGGCGTCGTATTCGCCGAGAATTCCGATGATCGGTGAACCCGAACCGTAGCTGGCGACGAAGGCGGTGGGCATACCCGCCACTCCCCGCTCGACGACGAAACCATGACGCTGGGCGGCATCAGCAAGCACTTTCGAGGACTTGTGCTCCCGGAGTGCGGTTTCGGGGTGATGCCATATCTGATCGGCGAGATCGATCAGTTCCGTCTGGTTGTTTTCCACCGAGGCAATCGCCTCAGTTTTTTTCTCGCTCGTGGTTTGAGCGATTGCCGGCGCGACGAGAGCAAGGTAAAAGACGGTGGGGCTTGCAAGTCGGTAAATCATTGATGCACCTTTTTGATCTGATGGGAAAGCACTTTCATGCTACTGAATATGATATCAGGATTTTTATGCACTCAGGAGATAACCTTGCCGTTCAGCGGCAAATCCTACCCCCCGATGGCGGACATGGTTCGCTCAGGTTGGACGAAGCCGGCTTCGCTTATGCCGTGGCCTTTTTGTTTGGTCCAGGTGGCATCGCGGAGGAAGGCGGCAATGTCCTCATCGCTGCCTCCGCTGCGGAGAACGGGGCGAATGTCCCATTCCTTGTGGCTGAACAGGCAGGGCCGCACCTTGCCGTCCGCGGTGATCCGCAGCCTGCTGCACGCACCGCAGAAGACGCGCGTCACCGGCGCGATGATGCCGATCCTTCCGGGGGCGCCGTCGGCAAATGTGTAGTTCAGCGATGTCGAATGGGGATCGCTCTGATCGAGCGGCACAAGTTCGTGTCGCGTGCTGATCTTTTCGAGCATCTCGTCGGCGGTGACGACCTTGCTGCGGTCCCATGTGCGACTGGAATCCAGCGGCATGAACTCGATGAAGCGCATATCGATGTCATGTTCACGGGCGAAATCGGCGAAGTCCGCGATCTCGTCCTCGTTCACGTTACGCATGATTACCGCATTGACCTTGATGGGATCGAAACCCGCCTCGCGGGCGATCTCGATGGCGCGGATGACGGTTTCCGGGCCGGTGTTGGTTCGGGTGATCGCCTTGACCCGGTCGGGCTGGAGACTGTCGAGGCTGAGGGTGATTCGTTTCAGTCCCGCGGCATGCCATCGTCGCAACGGTTTCTTATCCAGCAGTGAGCCGTTGGTAGTGAGGGCGAGATCCCGAAGGGGCAGACTGCCCAGATATTCAATGACTTCATTCAACTGGGGATACATCGTCGGCTCGCCCCCGGTGATGCGGATTTTCTCCACCCCGAGACTCACGCACACGCGGGCGAGGGTGAGGTACTCCTCGAGGCTGAGAAGCTCCTTTTTGGGCATGTAGCGGAAATCCGGATCCATACAGTAGGTGCAGCGATAGTTGCAACGGTCGGTGATGCTCAGGCGGAGATCGCGGATCACCCGGTGGTGGGAATCCCGGAGTTCACCGACTGACATCGCCCCCACCGGAGCGGGGGGCGGCGCCGATTCAGTCTGATCACCGGCAATGACAGTAAGGGGCAGTATCAAGGGCGGATCCTGGGGGTTGAGGGGGATTATACCCTTCTCAGTGGCCGAACCCGAAGTGGTCAGACGTGATTTGAGTCCTTCCACGCTTCTCCGGCTTCTCCCATTTGACATGTTTTGAAGGCGGGGGATCGAATTTGACTGGCAACACACACTCTTTATGAAGAAAATGGAACAGAACCACTATCCAAGTGTCATGACAGTGGAATCCCACATATTCAAGTTTAAAAAACGGAGGCGGCATTATGTTTTACAAGCGACGGCAATTCGGGAGAGCAATCTTCTTGTTGCTGGGAGGCGTGGTCGTTCTGGTTCTGGTTTCGTCTCCTGTGCAGGCCGGCCCTGCGATTGATGGATTGCTGAGGGGTGAAATGGCCCGACTATATCGCCAGGCCTACGACTATCATTATCGCAACTCGAACCGGAACGTGTTCCGCAGTTCGCGGCATTTTCATCCCACGAGAAATATCTTCCGCTCTTCACGATATTACCAGCAGCGTCTGGCTGCGTCGTTTGACGGCTATCCGCTGAGCACCACCGTTCGCTACCGGCATCAGGAAGGTGAACACGACGAAGAGCACGTGTACACCTTCACCCACGCCCGAAGGTATCCGATCGGGCCGACCGGGGCAATTGGGGGGTTGTACGGCAATGTGTACCCAACGTATCTGAACCCGGGATATTCAGTCGCCTATCCAACCAGTTTTTCGTATGACATGCCTGTTGACGCGACGAGAAGGCAGGCTGGCCCCGATGCTCGAACTGCCTACGAACGACCTCGGCCTCGCACGCGATCTGAAATTGAAATGGTCCCCGCGCAGGTGCATCGAGCGGAACCCACGCAGGAAGCGATTATGCAGCAGATCACGCAGGAAGACGGCACGGTCAGGACAATAATCACCAGTGTGCCGCGCAAGCCCGATGAATCCTCGCTTGATGAAGCGTGGAAATTCCTGGCGGTGGGCGACTATGACCGGGCGGCACAGGCGTTTCTCACTGAGAGTCAGGATGATGATCTTGGCGCTCAAGCCATGTTCGGTTACGGGTTGGTCAGGCTCCTGCAGGAGGATGTCGAAGCCGCAACGAACGCCATGAAACGCGCCTTGCTGATAGATCCTGAAATCATCGACGACATCTCAATTGATGCTGCGACCAAGGCGACGCTTGGCCGGATCATCGAGAAGGCCGATGCGACCACGAATGAGGATCACGCGGATTCATTTATGAGCGAGACCATCAGGAGCCTGTTGAACAAGTAGCATCAGGAAACGTTTGCATTTGTCCGTGTGACGCCCCTGTTTGAGTTATTGGTATTGTCAAGGTCTGACAGATATGGCTCGGCGGCCGCGAGTATGTCATCGACCGACAGCTCTGTCATGCACCGGGAGTTGGCGGTACACACTCGCTGTCCACAGGTGGAATTACATGCCGAGCCGCGGATGGTGGAGACATTGTCACTTCGCACCGGCAGCCAACGGGCTTCCGGGGTCGGTCCGAAGATCCCCACTATCGGCAGATCGGTCATCGCGGCGAGATGCATCGGTCCACTCTCGTTGCAAATCAATATCGATGCCATATCAAAGAGCGCGACCAGCTGAACAAGGCTCAGGTTCAGGCACAACGCCGCCTGCGGGCTTTGCATCAGGGAACGGGTCTTTTTCATCAGCGTTTGTTCACCCGATCCCCCGATGAAACAGATGGTCATGTCTTTGTGCTGGGCCAGATTGTCCGCCACCGCCGCGAACCGCTCGGCCGGCCAGAGTCGAAAGTGTTTGCCTGCGCCGGGGTGTATGACCACTATTCGTCTTGGAATACTCTCGGTGAGGTCGAGGATTTTCATGACCTCGCGTCGGGCTTCAGCCTGGGACTCAAATTGCACCAGCGGCGGACGCCGAGTCTCTCCAATGCATTGCAGAATGCGGGTGTAACGATCAAAGGTGTAGATTGCCTCCCGACAACCTATCTTCCGGTTGTAGAGCCAGTTCCGGGGCATTTCATATTCACCCACCCGGATGGGGGCATGAGAAGCAAGGACCGGGGTCGTTGACTTAAGCTCACCCCCGATATCGATGATCGCCTTGTAACCCCGCAATCCCAGCCCGATGCAACGCGATACGTAACGGGGGATGTTCCGGCCAAAACGGCCCGAGCGGGAAAGGGATTTCACCCTGGATGGCAGCCCGAGCGACCGGGTCAGTTCGGCATAAGCGTCGTGCACGAGAAAATCGGGAGGATTATCGAAGTAGGAAGCCAGTCGCGTCATGACCGGAAGAGCTACGCAGAAGTTGCCCAGGTGATGATCCAGCATGACGATCAGCACCGGGTCAAGGTCGCGGGGCAGAGGGGGATGCTCGTAAGGGGCGTTCATGATTCGCTGGGGAGGAACAATGCAGCAATCGGGATTGGACGGATGAATCACTCGTATCGCTGATGATATCAACCATCCTCACCCCGCGGCCCTGGCCTTGCTCCATATGCGGCTTGCCCGCTGAAAAAAATCGTAGCGAGGAGTTGTCCGCCCGTTGAAGAGAAGAGAAAAGTGGAGCCGGGGGGATTCGAACCCCCGTGCCGGAGCAGTCGGCAGGTCGCCTCTACGCGCGTAGTCGTTCCTTTGATCTCGACTTGGTGAGCCACGAACGACGGCGTTTCACTTCGTCATGACAGACAGTTTTCTCATTCCGCCGGGGCCTGTCAGCCCTTTGGAACCAGCCCGATGTTTTTCAGCCGCCGCCCCATCGGGCGTCAAGCGGCGACTGAGCTGCCTATTCAGGCTGCTAAAGCGTACTGCGTGTTGGCAGTTATAGTGTGCATCCTTTTTACGTGGCAAGGATGCTCCACGGCGCGCCACGACAAGCCTTCCCTGTCCGGTCGATACCGGATCGGCCCCAATTGTCAAAGAGCTAACAGAGCCATGAGCCATCACTCATGCACTCAATCATACGGTCGGCCAGGGACACAGTCGAGTTCAGTCGGTAAGTCCGATAGCCGATGGATTGGCTGAATCGAGCGCCATTCCTATGCCTGGAGAGAATGACAATCACAACCCCGCAGACCTTGAGGCCCTGCGCCAGCGTATCGACGAGATCGATTGCCGGCTTATCCAGACCCTCAGCGATCGCGCCCGGGTTGTGGTCGATATCGGCAAGCTCAAGCAGAACAGCGGCACGCCTACCTATGCCCCTCATCGTGAGAAGCAGGTCATCGAGAAGGCCCTCGCCCTCAATGAGGGTCCACTGCCCGACCGTACCATCGAGGCGATCTATCGCGAACTGATGTCCGGCAGCTTCAGCCTCGAGCGGCCCCTTCGGGTCGGCTACCTCGGCCCGGCGGGCTCCTTCAGCCACGTCGCCGCGACCCGCCACTTCGGCTCCTCCGTCGAGTTCGACGACCTCCACGAGATCGAGCATGTCTTTAAGGAAGTGCAGGCCAAACGGTGTCATTACGGGCTCGTGCCGTATGAAAATTCCATCGGGGGCGGCATCACCGATACCCTCGACGCCTTTCAGAGTCATGACGTGACGATTTATGCCGAAGCTCTCATCGACGTGGCCCAGACCCTGCTGGCGAATTGCCCGCCCAATGAGATAGAGCGTATTTATTCAAAGCCGCAGATTTTCAGCCAGTGCCGTCAGTGGTTGCGCGAGCAATATCCCGAAGCGGAGTTGATCCCCACCACCAGCTCGTCGGTGGCGGTGAAAAAAGCCGCCGAGGAGGCATCCGCGGCGGCGATCGGTTCGGAGCTTGCCGGCAAGTTGTATGGCGTCAAACCCCTGCTGACAAACATTCAGGACAAGCCCAACAACATCACGCGATTTCTGATCATCGGCTCCGATACCGCCGAGCCGACCGGCGATGACAAGACATCAATCATGTTCGCCACCGCCCACAAGCCCGGCGCGCTGGTGGACGTGTTGGGAGTGTTCCGGGATGCGGAAATAAACCTCAGCCACATCGAGAAGCGACCCAGCGGCCGCGAGAACTGGGAGTACACGTTCTTCATCGACTGCGATGGGCACCTGAGCGATGAGCGGATGCGGGTCGCGATCGAGGATGCCCGGGCGCATTGTGTTTCGCTGAAGACCTTGGGGAGCTATCCGCGGGCGCAACGGGTATTGTAAGTCAGAAGTCGGGGGACAGTGACGAGGAAGCTTACCGGGTCAGGTTGGCGGCGCTGCGTCCGACATGCATGCCTTCGACTGACCACTGGATCCACCATACGCCGGGGCCGGCCTTGTCGAGGAGGTCGATCACAGGTCCGGCATAGCCGCGTCTCCAGGTGGAGAGCCAACGCTGCTCGCTTGTTCCTTCATCCACGACGTCCCCGTTCGGAGCCCGTAATTTCCACGAGACTTTCGATCCTACGGGGCACTCGATTCGGGAGACGAACTCGATGTCTTCATTCGAGCGATAGGTCCACTTGTTGGCGCCCTCGAACTCCCAATAATCCGCCCCGCCGCTGCGGTCATGATCGACCCATTGATTGGCGGTGAAGAAGTCCGGAGTGCTAATGTTGTCGTCCGGTTCGGCGATTGGCTTGGTGCAACCCGTGACCAGGGTGATAACGACAAGTGCCGCGCTGACCGGTCCGGACTGGCTGAATGTAATCCTCATCTCGTTTCCTCCATTCCCTGATCAGACGGACATATTATCGGAACGTCACATACGACAGGCGAAATGCCGTGGTGACATCGTTTCGTGATGATGCCGCAGTCTTAATCCGTCAACTCCATCGGTCCGATCGGCTTCACGATGCATCAAACCGCTTCGCTCACAGCCGGTTGCCGCCAAGATGAATGCCTGACGAACACACCATTTCACATGATATGTCTTTCCGGTCGTCACGGGAATATGGTTTATGAGAGATACTCCGAATATGCGGTCTGTGAGGATTGTCGGGATGAGGATTTCCGGATAACCCGCAGGCGGACTTCCCCCGAGAGGTGCCTGAATGTGATGATTGGGTGAAGGAACCTGTGAAGATATGAGCCCGGTCCGCTCCAGGGGAGGAGGCACACATGAGCTCTATCAACCTCAATTCAACGTCACTGCTGCTTACACAGCGAATCCTGAGGTTCAACACCCGCCAACAGGCCGACTCGCTTTCCAGGTTGGCGACGGGTTTGCGTATCAATCGCGGCCAGGACGATCCGGCGGGCCTTATCACGTCCGAAAACCTGCGGGCTATCCTCAAGGCTCTGGAGGCTGAAACCAGATCGATCCAGAGGGCGGAGGACGTGATCAACGTCGCGGAGGGGGCACTGAGCGAGGTCTCAGACCTGCTGGGTGAGGCTCAGGCCCTGACCGTCAAGAACGCCAATACCGCCGGTCTCAGCGCGGCGGAGAAAGAGGCGAACCAGATGGAACTGGACTCGATCCTCTCCACCATCAACCGCCTGTCATCCTCGACCACTTTTAACGAAGACAAGCTGCTCGACGGCACCGCATCGATCACGGTTGACGGCCAGCAAGTGAACATCGACAGCGTTTCCACGGGTAGCCTCGGCACCACCACTGTCGGGTCCGAGACCTATACCCTCAGTGATCTCAAGCGGGGCGGGAAACTGAACATCGAAAGCGGCGATCTCAGTATTGCCCAGGATGTTCTGGCCTCGGCGCGAATCTCCGTGGCATCTCAACGCGGCAATCTTGGTGCGTTTGCCAGGAACGCCATCGGCTCGCGTCTCAAGATTATCGCGGTGATGACAGGGAACATCTCCGCCGCGAATTCGAAAATCCGGGATACGGATTATGCATCCGAAACGGCGAACTTTGCGCGGCTGAAGGTGCTGCTCGAGTCGTCGCTCAAGTCGGTCAAGCTCGCGGGCGCCCAGCCGCTGACGGCATTGAATCTGCTGGCTTAGATCGTGTTCGCCTCATTTGCAGAAGGTGTCGTGGTCGAGGGGCGGAAGGACCAGCGTAACTGGAAATGAGATATGGTATGAGCATTCCGGATTCGGTCATCAGCCCAGCGGGTTTTCGAAGCTGTCATCATGCAACGGTGCGACAATAGCCAGCACGTCCCGCAGCACTCTCGCCGGCTTGCCCACGCCATCGATGTCGTTTATCAGGGCGGCATCGTAATGACCGAGCACCGGTGAAGTCTCGGCGTCATAGACTTCAAATCGACGTCGGATGACGTTCTCATCGGCATCATCCTTGCGTCCTTCCTTGAGGGCGCGTCCTTTCATACGCTGGACCATCTCGTCGATGTCAGGGCAGGTGAGATGGATAATGGCGAGTACATCAAGCTTGTCATCCAGAGCCTGGGCCTGGGTGACGCTGCGGGGGATGCCATCGAGGACAAGAACGTCGCGAGCAGGAGCGTACGTGCCGTTTTCGATGAGACCCTTGACGTGTTGTTGCCAGAGGCGGACGGTCAACTCGTCGGGGACGAGTTCGCCGCGCGAGGAATAGGAGACGACTTCCTTGCCAAGGGTCGAGTCCTTGTCCATTCCCCGGAACATCTCTCCGGTGGCGAGATGGAAAAATCCCGGAATGGAGCCGAGGAGTTTTCCCTGAGTGCCTTTGCCCACCCCGGGAGGGCCGAAGAGGAGGATGGATCGGTATCGATCTGCCATGGTGCGCTCCGAAATGACGAATGCATAGGAAAGGCCCGCTCAGTATGGCGAACGATGAAAAGCGGGCCAAGTCCATTCCCCGGATTTCGGGTATTGCGGACAGGTTATCAAGCTGAATGGGTGAAGTTCATCCGTACGAGGGGGTTATCATCAGCATCGCTGGCGGAATGATCAAAGGAGCTTTATTGTCTTGCCATGATTCGCGGCCTGACGTGTCGATGGATGATCGATCAGAAAGACGATGTCAGTGATGACGTCCCGGGGACATCGCTCCTGACTCGCCTGCTGGCGGCAAGAGGTCTCAACGATCCCGAGTCGATTCGGCGCTTCTGCGAGCCGAAGCTGACCGATCTGCATGATCCCGCTCTCATGCATGGGATCGAGAAGGCCGCCCGGCGGTTGGTCGAAGCGATCAGGAATCATCAACAGATTGTGATCTATGGCGATTACGACGTGGACGGCATCACCGCCACTGCGATTCTCTATCACTCGATCCGGACCGCCGATCCCGAGGCTGATGTACGGACGTATGTGCCCCATCGTCTTGAGGAAGGTTATGGACTCAATGACGATGCCTTGAAGCAGATCGCAACCGGCGGCGCGAAACTTGTCATAACCGTTGATTGCGGGATCACCGCGGTCGAATCAGCGAAGGTTGCCCATGATGTTGGTCTCGATCTGATCATCACCGATCACCATATGCTCCCTCCGGAAGGGGAGATGCTACCCGAGGTTTGCGCGTTGGTTCATCCGGGATTGTGTGAGAACGGAGCAGAGCGGTATCCATTCCCTGATCTCTGTGGGGCAGGTGTCGCGTTTAAGCTTGCCTGGCATTTTGCCACGACCTGGTGCGGTTCCCAGCGGGTGAGCAAGTCATTTCAGGAGACGCTGCTCAATATGCTGCCTCTGGCGGCACTGGGAACGATTGCCGACGTCGTTCCCATGGTCGATGAGAACCGGATTATCACATCATTCGGACTGCGCCGGATCAAGCAGACACCGATATCCGGGTTGCGCGCCTTGATTGAAGTGTCGGGCCTGATGGATGACACAATCGACTGTGAGAAAGTCGGCTTCGTGCTCGGTCCGAGATTGAATGCCTGCGGGCGGATGGGTCATGCCGCGGAGGCGGTGCGCATGTTCACCGACGCGACCCCGGATGAGGCACGGGACATCGCGCTGAGTCTGACAAAGCTCAATCGAGAGCGTCAGCAGATGCAACGGGACATTGTCGATCAGGCGATAACTCTTGCCGAGGATTCGGGAATGACGGCTGAAGATCATCGTGTGATCGTTCTCGCCCATGAATCATGGCATCCGGGGGTGGTGGGGATCGCCTGCGCGCGACTGGCCGATCGGTTCGGTCGTCCGGTGGTGCTGCTTCAGCAACAGAGAGATATCTGCAAGGGTTCGGCGCGGAGCATCGAGGGATATTCGATCTATGACGGGATCGCCTCGTGTCGTGATCTTCTGACGACATTCGGCGGACACAACGCCGCGGCAGGCTTGAGCCTGCCCACGGCACATCTTGAGGAATTTACCCGTCGCCTGGTTGCCCACGCCAATGCGAATATCAGTGTCGATCAACTCACCCCCGCGATCCACATCGACTGCGACGCGACCCTGGATGAGCTTGATTACGAAACGGTCCACAAGATCGCTCTCATGTCGCCGTTCGGCCGGGGCAATCCGCGTCCTATGTTTCGCGTCAGAAATGCGACCCTCGCCGAATCACCACGACAGATCGGCGCACAGGGCAAACATCTGTCCCTGCGTATTCGCCAGGACCGGCAAGGGCAGCGCAGCCTGCTTCGAATGGTCTGGTGGCAGGCCGGTTCGTTTGCGGACAGCATAGCGACGGGCATGAACCTTGACGTGGTGATCGAACCCAAGCTCAATACCTGGAACGGCCGCACCAGCGTCGAGGCCGTGCTGCGCGATGTTCGGGTCTGCGAACCGTGATTGGCGCATTGACTCGCCCTCTATTGATCTTTGAATAGTTCACTTAATCTGCTTGAGTGTCCAGAAGACACAGAAAACACAAGCCTTGCCGGAAGGTGGCAATGATTCTGACTGCTTCCGACCGCTTCCGCTCGCTTCCCTGCGCCCCGGATACCTCCTTACGCCTCACATAGTGCCGACCAATTCCACACGACGCACAATGCACCGTTGCCCGCCACACCTCTTTCGTGCAAGTCGATATTGCTGCCATGCCCGGCGAAATCGGCAAGTTCAAGCAAATTAAACTAACTATTCAAAGATCAATAATAATTGTGTAAACATACGCTACTCAAGATGATGCGCGTTGGTGATGCCCTTGGTCCAGCCGCATGAGAAGCAGCTCGCCGTCTTCTCATGAACCAGTATGACCTGACAGTTCGGGCATCGGTCCAAGTGGAGGTTTCTTGCCTGACGGACGGATTTCCAGAGTATGCCGACGCCCCGAATGAGTAAGGCGTAGAAGATCGTGTTGGTGATGAATCCGGGCAGGATCGGACGCCAGGGAAGCAGGCGGGCCAGGTTCGGATCGCCTTCGTCCTCGGCCAGGGGGGATTTTATGGAATACACGAATGCGAACTGGTCTTCATGATCCTTGCCGGCGTCTTCGGAAGCGAAGTTCGACCATCGTTCGCCATACAGGCTCAATAGCGGAAGTCCAGCCCGCATGGCCAGAGCGGTGTGCCAGAAGTTGGGATTATCATAGCCGGACTGCAATAGATCGTATTCGAGACCGAATGAGGCGCTGCGCAGGGTCCGGCCCGGACGAAGCTTGTGAGGCCAGGGGGATCGGTCGATCCATTTGTTTCTGACCTGGGTCGTCAGCGCCTGAGGATTGCCCGAAACTTCCATGGTGGCAAACAGGGCGCAGGACCATGCGATAAGGATGTTGATCGCGAGTCCCAGGACCAGCAGAATCGTCGTATTGAGCATCACCCGCTTCATGTCAGGGTTTTCTCCCCGAGGTGACGAGCCGATCCAGCGCGTAACGCCAGGGGACCCTCTTGAGATGCTCCTCCATTGGAAGGAGCGGCTGATCTTCGTGATCAAGCACCGTCAGGGGAGTGAATGTAATGTCATTCTCTTCCACCCGCATGTCGAAGTGAATGATGATGTCATTGAGTGTCAGGTCCGCCTGTTTTACCGATCCGTGGATCGTGAGCGTGATCGCTTCGCCATACCGCGGGGGAAGGGCGGAGGAGCCGAGCATCATGTGCTCGGGAATCCCCTCGATACCCAGATAGTCAAAGAGCGTGGGAAAGACGTTGCGTAATGAAACCAGGGCGGGCTGTTCGCTGCCTTCCATCCTTGGCAGACGCATAATGATGGGAATGCTGCGGGTGTCGTGCTGAAGGACGGAATGGCCAACCTTGCCGACGTGAAAACTTTCACCGTGATCTGAGACCACGATAATCGCAGTATGATCGTCGAGACCGCGATCAACGATCGCCTGCAGGACGCGACCGAGGTTGTTATCGACATGGCGGGCGGCATTCCGGTAACGGGCATACACAAGATCAAGCTCCTCCTGCGAGGTCAGCCTCATGGGGCGCACGATTTTTGAATACGGCGTCACGACCGCGTCGGCGTCATCGAAGTAATAGTCCCAATGCGTGCTGTCGAGTTGGTAAAGCATGAACTGGGGAGTCTCGTCATCAAACTCAGTGATCCATTCGAGAAGCTTTTCCGTGGCTAGGTTGTCCCACACGTTGCGCATGGTTTCAGAGGGGGTGTAGGCCATGTAGAAGCGGTCCACGGTATCACCCGTGCCGCGCAGGCGACGCATATAGTGGTTCACTTCCATATCGGTCGAGGAAGAGATCTGGATGCGATAACCCGCGGCATGAAGAATTTCCAGCGGCCAGGCGGCTTGGCTCTCGTAATCCGTACGGCGCACATCAAAATGAAACATGTAGCTCGGGCGGTCCATAAGCAGGACGTTCCACGACAGCGAAGTGAGGATCGCCTCTGAATTGGCGCGGGTGAAATGAAGCCCCTCCTGGGATAGTCGATACAGGTTGGGGGTGAGTTCGGGATCGATCAGATCGTCACGAAAGCTCTCCAGCAAGACAAAGAGAACATGGGGAGGGTGGTCCAGCGGCTTGATCTCGTTCAGAACGTTCGCACGCTGCGTTTCGGTCAGCGGCGGGTCCATGCGAATCGTATACGCCGTACTCAGTCGCGACGGAAACAGCCGGACATACATCGGAAAAACGGACGTGCGACTGAGATACGCGCTGGATGAACGGGCAATGACCTGCTCCCCGACATACCCGGAAGCCAGTATCAGAAAGAAGATCGCCACCCGCTGGCGCACGTGGGGCGTGATGGCATAGCGCCCCAGGAAGCGATGAGCATACCCTCCCGCAAAATAAATGACGATGAGAAGGCATACCATGAAAACTGCCTGGAGCAGCGAAATTCCCGCCCAGGTCAGGGCGGTCAGCGGGCTGCCCGTGGCGATGAGGATTGAGATTACGTGGGTCATAGGTGTAGAGAGCAATTGCAACAGGATTGTGTCCGCGATGCATATCGAGGCAAACACAGCGACAAATCCTGCCAGGGCGAATCGCAAGCCCGGTTTTTTCAGCACGTTGTCAAGTGCGAAATAAACGCCAAAGATCAGGGCGTTCTGGAGCAACGCGGATAAGCTCGCCTGAAGTTGCTGGGGGGTCTCGGGGTCATACCAGAAGATCCAGGAAACAGAGAGCAGGTAAATGCCCACGGTGTATCGAACGGCGCTGATCTGGCAGCCACTCAAGCGATCGTTATCCTGGATTCGAGGGCTGGCGTGATCACTCCGGGTGGAGGCGGGTTTGTTCGATTCATCCGGCATGGCATTCAAGTATAAGTTTCTACCATGTTGTCGAGTTCACGCCAAACAGGACGGCAGCATGCTCACCATGCGGCCAGTTCGCCAGTGAGAGGCTCAACCAGATCCTTCAATGTGACCAGTCCCAGTGGTTTTTCCGTCACCGGATCGGTGACGATCGCCATGGTGTGGCGTTTCTGTCGCATGATGCGGAGGGCTTCTCGAACCTTCACATCCGGTGCAAATTCCGTCACGGGTTCCGTCAGTTGTCGCGGGGAACGATCCGGTTGGAGCAGGGTGTCTAGGATCGATAGCACCCCCAGAACCTTACCCCCCTGGGCGATCACCGGCATCCGGGTGAAGTTGTGACGCTTGATGTATTCACCGGGAATCATGGTATCCGCATCGGCGGAGAGAAAGGCGACCCTGCTCCACGGCACCATTTCCATGGAGACGGTGCGGGTGTGCAGGGCCAGGGCACGATCGGCCAGTCGGGTTTGCCCCTCACTGAGAATCCCCGATCCCACCCCTTCCTTGATGAGTTGGCTGATGTGCTGACGGGCGGATATGCCGGATTCCGAATGTGTGCCGAGCAACCGTCCGAACAATCGCCCGAATCCTTCCACCAGAGGCGAAATCCCGGTATAGGTGAAAAGGCGGTCGGACGCGATAAGAAAACCGGAGGTGGCATACGACCACCGATCGGTATGGGTCCGAAAGAGATCCTTGGGCAGGGTTTCTCCGAAAATGAACAGGAGCGGGATCAGAATGCCGGCATTGAGGATGATGGCCTGCACCGGTTCGTATCCCATGCCGTTCAGGATCGCAGCAAGACCGAAACTGCCTGCGTAATTGGCGATATTGTTGCCGATCAGGAGGGTGGAGAGCGTATGGTTGGATCGTTGCAGACATTGACGCAAACGCAACGCCTGACGGTCGCCCCGCCCCGCCTGCACCGTGACCCGCACGCGATTGAGGGTGTAGAGGCCGATTTCCATGCCGGAATACACCGCGCTGAACACAACCCCGGCCGCGATCATGATGCCGTATAAGATGAACTCACTCTGACTCACGATGTCTCCTCGCTAGGCGTGTCGTTTCTATCCGTTTCAACCGGATTCAGATTCATACGGGCGATGATGGACGTGATGGCAGAGCCTTTCATCCGCTCGACTTCAAGACGAATCGTCCCCACGTCAATGCTGTCGCCCACGTTGGCCGCTCTTCCCAGACGCTCGGTGATAAACCCGCCGAGCGTGGAGGCATGGGCGTCTGTAATTGTCAGGTCATTGGAATCGGCCCAGGTGGCCAGATGAATCTTGCCGGAGACTCGCCACGCATCGGAGCTGATCTGGGTCATCAAGGTCTCGGAAGACTCATCGGCTCCGACGATATCACCAACGATTTCCTCCACCACGTCCTCGATCGAGACGATTCCCGCCGTGCCTCCATATTCATCAACGACGATGGCGGATTGGCGCGTCGAGGAACGCAGGTGTTCGAGCAGTTGTTCAAGCGTCGCCATCTCGGGCACGAAATCGGGGGCATCAACTTCCGGCAAATCGACCAGCACCTTGGCATGATGGGCGATGAGAAACGGCTTGACGTGCAGGATGCCGACGATCTTATCCAGGCTGTTCTCATACAAAGGCAATTTGGTGAGACGCGATTCCCGGGCGACCGATACGATGTCGTCATACGACGCACCGACGGGGACAGCGCAAAGATTCACACGTGGGGTCATGACATCGCTCACCTTCAGTCTTCCCAGCCTGATGACATCCTTCAACATCCGCTGTTCATCCGATTCGATGATTCCCTCTCGTCCCGACAGTTCCAACAAGGCGCGGAGTTCGCTCTCATCGAGATCGACCGGAGCCTGGCGCGGAGCGGTCAGGCGACTCAGAGGCGTGACGATGAGCACGTTAAGCAGAATTCTCACCGGGCCGATCAGACTATGAATCGTCATCAGGAAAGGTGCCACGAGCTGAGCGAATAAAGAGCGACGAGTGTTGGCGAAGATTTTTGGCAGTACCTCGCCGAAGACCACCAGCAAAAGAAACGAGGCAAGGGCGATCAGCAGATCAATGGCGAGGGAGGCCTCGGCGCGTAGGACGAGTACCGAACTGATCACGAAATACAGTACGTTGATGACCATATTGCCCAGCAGGATCGTGATCAGCAGCATCCGCTGATTGGAGAGCAACGCCGTGACCGCCCGGCCGCTCAGTGTGCCGCTATGGCGAAAGTGAAGACGCAGACTTTGGCTCATTCCGAACAATGCGGTTTCCGCACCCGAGAAAAAACCGCTGGCGATGATCAACAGCAGCAGGCCGGAGAGAAGAAGATATTCGGTCGGTCCCCAAGCGGGCATAGGTGGTACTCAATCGAGGGGAGGGAATCGTCGATACTAGGCTTGTCGGCGATTTCATCGACTCCCGGCAAGATAGCATAATGTCGATTGGGTGATCTGAGAATCTCGATGCCAGTAAAAAGTAAGAAGAAACGCATTACCGGTGAGGAAAGGCGATCCGCCATCGCCAACCTTCTTGATACCTGTGGGGGGGCGATCTATGGGTTCGCCCTGAGATTATGCTCAGATCCCGATCTGGCTGAAGATCTTGTGCAGGAGTCCTTTTTTCAGGGTTATCGCAAGTGGAGCAAGCTGCGTGACGAGACCAATCCTTCCCGGTGGCTCCACGCCATTGTCGTGCGGAGTTACCTTCGCAGGGAGGGCACACAAAGCGGTGTGGCGAATACGCTTCGCCCGCAGAGGGATCTTCTGACCTTCGGTGATGATGAGGGGGGGCCGCCTTCAACCGGGAACGGGTCGATCAACAAAGCTGCTTTTCGCAAGAAGGCTTTGAAAGCTCTAGGCAAGGCTGTGCGGGAGCTTCCCCATGAATTGCGGATTCCTCTCCTGCTCAGAGATGTGACAGGATATTCCCTTGCCGAAGTCTCAACGATGCTCGGCATCAAGGAGTCGTCGGTCAGGACACGCCTGCACCGGGCGCGCAACCTGATCTTCTGGTCAGTCGCCGATACCCTTCCCCAGAAAAAAACTCCTCCCACCAGACACGCTCGACGAGAATGGAAGGATCTTCTTCGCGCCAAGCACGATTCGCTTGATAAGGATCGGGCTTTTTCCTTTGCCAAGGGTGAATCCTGCGCGCGATGTCAGGGGGTGTTTGACGCGATGGATTATGTCCACGAGCTGTGTCGCGATTTCGTGAGCGATAAGCTACCTGCGACCACCGGCCAGGCGGTCCTGCTCGATCTTGCCGGGGACATCTGAGAAGGGCCTTCTCAGAACCCTCCGGCTCGTCAGGTCATGAAATCGTGGCAAATGGAATAGCCTACATGCGAAAAATCCGTCTGCGCTGAAGACCGGGCGAATAAGCGTTACCATCCTGATGGTTGAACCCCAGGAGATTGTTCGCATGGGTACGCTGCTGATCGCCATCGGTGCCTTTTTCGGTTTCCTTATCGCCTATCACACCTACGGTCGCTGGCTGGCAAGGAAGATTTTTCAGCTTGATCCCGAGGCTGTCGTCCCCAGTGTCGCTCTCAACGACGACAAGGACTTCGTACCCACCAAGAAGGCGATCGTCTTTGGCCATCATTTCACATCAATCGCCGGCACAGGACCGATCGTGGGACCGGCCATCGCGGTGATGTGGGGATGGTTGCCGGCCTTGCTCTGGGTGTTCTTCGGCTCAATTCTCATCGGGGCGGTCCATGACTTCGGGGCCTTGGTGGTCTCGCTCAGGAATCGCGGCCAGACCGTGGGAGAAATCGCAGGGCGGATGTTGAACCCGAGGGTGAGGCTCATGTTCCTGCTGGTGCTGTTCATGGCCCTGACGATTGTCCTGGCGATCTTCGGTCTGGTGATCGCGGCGGTGTTCAAGCAATATCCCGCGGCGATATTTCCCTGCCTGGTGCAGATTCCCATCGCGGTCATCATCGGCGTGTGGCTGCATCGCAAGGGGGTGAATCTGTTGATCCCCTCGATCATCGCCCTGGTTATCATGTACCTGTCCGTGATTTTCGGGGATACGGGAATTCTCGGTCGCTTCAATATGGCTCTGGCCGGGTGGTCAACGTTCCAGTGGGTGGTGGCCCTGTTGCTTTATTCATATGTTGCATCAGTCCTGCCCGTGTGGACACTGCTGCAGCCGCGGGATTACATCAACAGCCTCCAGCTCATTACCGCACTGGGGCTGATTGTCCTCGGCCTGTGTACCGCGGCGATCATCGGTGGAGCGCCGGTGGATGGAGTCCGACCGGAACTGATCATCGCCGCCCCACGGGTGGACTGGAATCCCCTGAATGCACCCATGCTCATTCCCTTTTTGTTCATCACCATCGCCTGCGGGGCGATCAGCGGCTTTCACTGCCTCGTCAGTTCGGGCACGTCATCCAAGCAGATTTCCTGCGAGACCGACGCTCAGTTCATCGGCTACGGCTCGATGCTCACCGAGGGTTTTCTCGCCACCCTGGTGATCCTCGCCTGCGTGTCGGGATTGGGGCTGGGCATCAACGGCGTCGATGGAACAACGCTGCTGGGGGAAAGCGCGTTCGCTTCGCGCTACAGCGACTGGGCCGCAGCGGGGGCGCTGGGGGCGAAGGTCGGGGCCTTCGTGGACGGCGCGGCGAACTTCATCAAGTCGATGGGGGTAAAGCCGGAAATTGCGGTGGCCCTGATGGGAGTGCTGGTGGCGTCCTTTGCGGGGACGACGCTCGACACCGCCTGCCGCTTGCAGCGTTATGTCGTGCAGGAACTCGCTTCGACGTTCACCGCCCGGCCCGCCGAGGGCGCACCGGCGGGATTTTCTCTCAACCCCTTCGTCCTGCTCACCAACAAGCACGGGGCGACGATCTTCGCCATCACCCTTGCCGCGGCGGTCGCGGCCCTGCCGGGTCCCGGTAGGGTTATGTCCTGGGACAATGCGGGAACGGGCGGGCTGATCCTCTGGCCTCTGTTCGGGGCCACGAACCAGTTGCTGGGGGGTCTGGCGTTCCTCGTGATCGGCTTCTGGCTGTGGCGCAGGAAACTGCCCGTGTGGTTCATCGTGCCTCCGATGCTCTTCATGCTGGTGATGCCGGCCCTGGCCATGGGGCTGGAATTGCCCAAATGGATCCGGGCCGACGATCCGAACTGGACGGTGATAATCATTGCAGCCGCGACCATGGCCCTGGAGGCTTGGATGATCGTGGAGGCGATCATGTTGTGGCCGAAGGTCAGGGGCGAGCTGGAGCGGCAGTTGCCGCCGCTCAGCGTGAAACCGGCGATGGCGGCGGCCCCCACGGATGACGGCGGGCGATCGTGCTGACGACTTTGTTCGGGGAGCCGGACTCTAGGAGTCCGGACGACAGTTCCGGATGAGCGTTCGGTTTACGCCGCCTTCTTAAGGTTTGGCGACTCATTGCTCTCGCTGTGGATGCGCTGACGCGACTCTCCGAAGCTGTAGGTGACGGGAATTGATTTATCCAGATCCATTCGCCCCTTGATGAAGCTTCGCAGGGCGAGAAGGCCCCACAGCGAGAAACCGAACACGAAGGTATTGCCGAACATGCCGCTCCAGATGGGGCGGAGGGGAATCAGGGGGCCTGCGTCACTGCTGTACATGACGCCTCCGTCCTCAGAGTCTATGACGGCCTTGTTATTGATTTCCAGAGCGGACAATGATCGCCACGGCCAGCCGACCGATTGGACAAAGATGCCATGAATCGGGCTGGGCGTCGGTCTCGAGTAGCGATCAATACGCGACCACGAAGGCAGCAGATCAGGGCGGAATTCATAGCCATTCTCGTCATAACGCTCCGGAGCTTCAGCCGGATAGCGGGTGGGGGTGAAGCTCATGGCCGTCATACCTGGCTTGTCGAGACGCCAAAACAGCCAGGCCCGATGAGGCTCGTATTCCGTACGCCCGATAGTCAGCGTGGTCTGCCAGCCCTGGGCGGAAAGAGTCACGTTGCTGCGGATGGCAATCACGCCGCAGAGCACGATGTTGATGCCCAAGCCAATGAGGAGAAATTTGAGTCCCTTACGGAAATGTATTAGAAGCATATGTTATTTATCGGCGGGATTGAGGCGGGAATTAATCTTCTTTTTACTCTGTTCGTCGTTTCTCCTCGCAACTCGCCGGGCCAAGCCGGACTCTGCGAATCCGGACCAGATGGTGAGACTCAACGCCGAATCATCGGGTATGCCTTGCACTTGTTCTGTCGAGCGCTGTGTATTCGAGAGCGCAACAAACGTCTCGCTCGGCATCGAGCCTCGCTCGACGACCGGGGCGTTACGCCCCGTCTTGGACCGATCACCGTTTAGCCGCCCGGCTTGTCAGCTACTATTTTTTCGAGTTCGGCAATGGCCTGCTCATTACACCCAATCATTGGTTCGCGGCGAATCAATCAGTCTGTGGGCGGAGTCTCGGATTGGAGGAATTGATCAATGAAGCCTGGGAAGTCTTCAGACTTGCTGATCTCTGCATCGAGTCGATCAAAAAGTTTCTCGCGATCGAATCCCAGTTCGATTTTGGATCGTATACCCGCGAGAAGCCGGGCAATTGCATCGTGGGCGACTATTGTGTTCGCTATGAAAATAACGCCATTATTGACACTTATCCAGGCCCTCTCACCGCCATGCGAGTACCAGTCATCCGGGGTGACTGCGATTCGAATTACGTCCTCAAGCAGTAAGATCATCTCGTCACTGGGCGCGATGTCGCCGATTCGATACCGACGAAGATGAAGCTCAATCGGTTCGATGTCCTGGCCGGGAGATGTGATCGTTTGAACGAGGTAGGAATCTAAACTAACGAGGATGGAATCTAACCTGCCGCTTATGAACTCCAAAACACGATCGACGCGGTCATGATGGGCGAGTGTGGTCTGGATGATCAGAGTGTTATGAAACGAATGTATGCGTCCGAGATCTCCGCCTAATATAGCCCAATGATCCGGATCCACATTCTCTGCTATGAAATCAGTGATAAATTCGAGGTCATATCCTGCCCGAATCAGGTCGCCGATATCGTAAATTCTCGTGGTTAAGGCACCGAGATGTCCGGTCTTCCTGAGTTCATCAATGTCAGCATCATCAAGAAATGAATTAGGGAATTTCCTTCTTAATTTTTTCTTCTATCTTAAATCCACGTCTGAATATTTTGTTTCTGAGAGCATTTATAGTTGTCATAAAAATATCTGATCTTAATGCCAGATGCTCCATATGTTGATTTCCTATTTGATAATAAGGAATATAACCAACAGGTCCCCCCTTCCCTCCAT
>JADFSH010000033.1 GCA_022560875.1 Planctomycetota bacterium
CGGGAAGGTTTCTGATCCGGCCGGGCTTGAGAGCGGCACGGCCTGTCCGCCCTCGCGGGGCACCAGCCAGAGGTCGTTGGCGTACATGAAGACAATGTGAGTGGGACCGACATCCGGATACCGGATCATGCCGGCGTTCGGATTGACATCGGCGCTCACCATCGCGACGGGTAGAGCCAGGATCGCACCGGCAAAAAGCATTCGGGTCACTGGTTTGAACATGACGTTCTTCTCCTCCACAGTTCGATTGCGTGTTTGTGTCCCTGCTTATACAGGTCGGCTTCAGAAATCGCTGCTGGATTTACAGCATTTCTGTGAACTGTCCGACGGAGAGGATCCGCTGGCATAATGGAACCCAAGTGTTGATAAGCAGTTGTGGACTATTGCTCCAATAACGGGTTGATTCCTGATGACCATCCCGTGGAGATTCAGATGCTGAAGTACCTCATTTCTGACGAATGAAAAAGGGGATAATGCAAAGGTAATTCTGATTTTCTCAGGGCTGATTTCCGTCTTTTTTCTTCTTGCCGCCTTTCAGCAGATCTTTTAGTGTACCGCCCAGGATATTTTCAGCCTGCTCGCCCAGCTTCCCGGCAGCCTGATCGATAAGTTCATCCGTTTCGTCTCGAACCCGACCCGCCAGTTCACTGGCACCCGCATCCAATAGGGCATCGGCCAGCAGATTGGGATCGATGGTGATTCTCGGATTATCCAGCGGTCCTCGCAAGGCAATAGGAAGCATGAGATGGTCTATCTTGAATGATCCAGCTCCAGGCAGGGTGATTGTTGAGTTATGCAGTGTTACCTGTAGTGGCAGGTCGAGATAGCCCACCCCAAACTCACTCCACGTGCCGTTTATGGCGATGTCCATGGTACCCCCCTGCATGAGTTGCTCGCCGCCAATGACAAAATCACTCGCAATGGAATCAATGGCCAGATTGCGATACATCAAAGCGATGACACTGGCGGAACCGGGTTGATCAGATGCTGGTTTTGACTCCACGAGGATGTTGCCGCTGCGTGATGTGACCGAGAAACTCGGAGATGTTTTACTGAGGTGGGGATGTGAAGAAAGATTCGCAGCCTGAATATCCAGCGTCTCGCCTTCAATCTGAGTCACGGTGACCCCTTGGGCGATCAATTCACGGATAAATAGAGTCGGAGAGTCCTCGATCAGATGCGAAGCAGTGACGCGGGCGTAGCCCAGTTCCCTTATCTCCCGTGCGATTCGAGCATCGCGAGATTCTGAATCCTCCGGGCCAGCCGCCCCGCTTTGATCATTAGAAACTTTCTCCAGCCAGCGACGAACCTGAGCCAGTCGTTCTTTCCACTTTTTTGCGCTGACAATGTACTCATCTATGGTCTTTTCACCGGGAAGCAGCACGAAGTGCTCACCCTTCGCTTCATCAGGCAGGGGCGCGGTGGAAGTCCGCCGGCCGGGGATGGCGCGTTTCGCTCCGGTGGAGGCATCGGTGATCACGATGCGATCTAGGGTAAGTCGCTTACGGAGAAGATCTGTGCCGGAGACATCCGCCTCTATTCGCGCTGCGCGAAAAAGATCCGTATCTAGGGCGTTGGGGTCAGCCGCAGCAAAGCCCGTCACCACCAGCTTGCCTTTCGTCAGGTCCAGATCGACTGTCTCGAAATCCACAGTCGCGCCATTGGTTTCTTCAAGACCCCGCTTCAGGGCCATGGTCACAATCGGCCCACTGGCAAACAGGCTCACGACAAAGAGCAGGGCGATCACCAGCACTGCGAAGATGACCCCCGGAATCCGCACGGGATTGCCGATTCGCCTGGTGAGTAAGTCGCTATACGTTAGCTTGCCCTTTCCCCCACCGATTAGAAGCCAGGCCAGCATTTTTGCCCACCGTGCGTTTGAGAGTTTCTGATAGAGGGCCGAACTTTCTTCCAACCCGGACATGAGAGTCCGAAATCGTCTGACAAATCTGGTGATGATGAGACCCGTCGTGATGCCGAACACCAGGGCGATCAGGGCGCCGCCGGTGACGGCATAATGATCAAGGCCGAACAGGGCGAGCACGGGAGCGTTGACCATCACCTTGAATAAACCCTGAGTCGGACCGTCGAGCAAGACCCGTCCGGCGGCAAAGGAGACGGGCAGAAGGGGAAAAGAAATCGCTTTTGCCATCGTTCCCATGAGCAACGCCAGGCCGAGATTTGCATTGAGAATGATGAGGAGCAGAATGAGCGAGATCATGTAACCGGGGCCATTCATGAAGCCCGGCGTGAAACCGATCAATGATCCCAGCACACACGCCATCATGATCTGGAAAGGCGTCGCCTGGCCACGAAGGATTTTTCCGATCTTGCGCGTGATCATGTCAGATCCTCATCAAAAAGAATTTCACCACGGAGGACACGGAGAGGCACGGAGGTCGAGAAGGATTTTCAGAGAGATGAAGAGGTTAGACTCGATCACCTTATTCTGTCATTATATCTGAAACCCACAGTTAGCGAATGCAATGGCACCCGACCTGATTCGCTTTCACTGTCTTCTTTTAATTAAAATCACAATCTTCTCTTCCCCTCCGTGTCACTCCGTACTCTCCGTGATAAAACTCTTTTCTTACCAAGGAATCGACTGGCTGGTTCCCAGGCCTGGGCCGAGGAGGACTGCGTTGAGCATGAGACGCCCCGTGCCCTGGAAGTAAGCACGGTGGAAGGGGTCGTAGGCGAAGAGAATGACCTGCCCGTTGCCCTTGCGTTCCACGGTGGCGTAGGCGGAGTTGGCGATGCGCTGTCGGGCCTCGGGCCAGAGCAGGCCGCTCATGCGGACTTTCGATGCGTCCTGAAGCCGAACCGGGGTTGCGACGGGGGATTTGGACATGAAGACGTTTGACCCGTTGAACAGTGCGGGCAAGCGCTCCGGCAGACCGTACGACAACCAGTGCAGGGGATTGATGGTGGTGGCGACAATAATGCCCCGGGGCGAAAAAATCCGTCGTCTCTGGTCGAGCCGTTTCAGGACGTCGCCCTTGGGTGATGACTTTTCTTTGCTTTCCTTATCACTGGTGTCGATTTCCGCATCGTCCGAGTCCGCCGCCGGGGGCTGATCTCCCCAGATTTCGGCGGGGTTGATCTCGATGTTCTGAGCCGACTGCTCGTATTCGAGGGCTTCTTCGTACTCATCGAGCTTGTCCAGAACATCGCGCAGGCGACGGACCGATGACAAGCCGCTGTCTTCGTTAGCCAGGGCCGAAGCGGAATTGCCGATTGCAATTAACGTGCCGCCGGCTTCGACCCAATTTTGCACGTTCTGAAGCGCGTCGCCCCTCAACACTGCGCTCACCGCGCCGCCGGACGGCAGGATCAGCACGTTGTACTTGCGCAGGTCCATCCGCCCCAGGGATTGCACATTGATCGGCGAGCAACGCAACCCCATCACTTGATCGAGCTGGTACCACACGAACCCGAACGAAGACGTGGACATCGGCCATTGGGATGCGATCGCCACGCGCGGCGCCTGCAGTAATCTGAACGTCGGCCCCCCCAGGTCCGGTCCTTGTTCGCTCAAAGCGGTTTCCGCACCCATTATCCGAATTCCGAATTCCCCGGCACATTGCTTGAGCACATCCCGAAGTGAATCTGGGTTCTCGTGACTGCGGAGCAGCACCGAACCGGATTTATACGGCATGCCGTTGTGGGTGAAGGGTTTGGTGGCAATACGCGGCTTGCAGTCCGCATCGAAAAGCGCAGCCAGGGCGTGATATATCTTTGAATCGCGACCGTCGATCAAGTAACCGTAGGCAGGCACATCGGGAAAGATCGCCGGTGCGGGCCGTCCTTCGCGACGCGCACCCTTGAAATTTCCCGCGATACGCTCCGCCCAGTAGGCATCGAGCCCGAATGCCATCGGTGTGCTCCAGGCGGTCATGTCGTAAATCCGGCCCCCGAGGCCGTTTTCCAGTTCCTCGCGCTCATCCCTGAGGAACTGTTCATTCAGCCGGGGGTCAAATTCAAGGATGGCGTTGAGGTAGCGTCGGAAGGGCTGGCTTGCTTTCACCACCACCGTCCCGGCGGGAAAAGTCATCTCTTCGGACTCTTCGCCATACGTGTTGATGATGGCGAATGCGCTGAACGGCCCGTCCGCGACAAGATATTCAATTTCATGCCGATCGAGCAGATCGAGAAACTGATTCCGCCGGGAGGCGTCATCATCAAGGGGGAGAATGAATGTTCGACCGGCCTGGTCTCCATCGGAAATCGCCCATTGCTTTTCCCCCAGGAAATCACGGAGGATCGCTTCCCGGTTCTCACGCAGGGTATTGAGGTTGGCGAACGTGCCCGTGACATTGTGCGCCACCGCTTGCGTGTACGTCTCGATTTCACCGGAGGGCTTTTTGATCTGCGAGCCGTCGAGCGAGGCTTGCTCGTAGAGCAGACCGATCGTGCCCCGCAGGGAGGCGTAGGAGTTTGTATAACCGGGATACCATTCTTCGTACCAGTCGCCGGAGTAATAGCTCCAGCCACGCTGATTGAAAGCCCTGGCCTGATCCGTCCCGAATTTCCTGCGCCAGTTGAACATCGTCTCGGAAAGATGGTTGTTGATGGGATCACGCGGCGGATCCATGAGAAACGTATCGGTGCTGCTCATTTCGTGGGCGTCGATCAGAAAATGCGGATTCCAGTCATTGATGGCGTCAGTCCGACCCCGCGTTTCGGGTTGCGACTGAATCAGCCAGTCGCGGTTCATGTCAAAGAGATAATGATTGCCGCGTCCGGCCGCCCAGAGCCCCGCATGGTGCATGGCCTGCATGTCGGGATTGGGGACTTTGCCCTGGAGAGCGTAAATCTGCGAAAGGAATCGCTCGCGTCCATCGGGATTCTGCGTGGGATCGATATGAATCACCAACTCATCACGCAGCCTTTTCGTGGCGGCATCCTGCCCCGCGGCCAGAAGATAAGCGACCTGCATGGCGGAATCGACGCCTGACATCTCGTCGCCGTGAATGGAGTAAGCCAGCCAGGCGATGCCCGGCATCGTTTCGATGATGCCTTCGGCTTCCTCCTGGCTCGCGAGCGTCCGGGGGTCGGCGAGCTTGGCGTTATCGGCCTTGATCTGGTCGAGTCGTGCGCGGTTCCCGGGGCTGGTGATGGTCAGGTAATAGAGTGCCCGGCCTTCGTGCGAGGTGGCATACTGCGTCATCGTGACGAACTCAGAAGAATCCGTGAGGATACGGAGATACCGAATCAGAGCCTCGTAGCGAACCGCCTTCTCTCCGACGCCATGGCCGATGATGAATTCCGGGGCGGGGATCCCCGGATTGAGCTGCGCTGCATCGACCATGTCCGGGATAATTTCGGGGTGAGTCCGTGTGGCATTCTCATCCTGCGTGGCGAGAGGGCCGGCAGCGGTGCTCATGCAGCCCGCAATCAAAAGGGCGAACATCGGACCGATGCAAAAAGATCGAAGCGGACGGCGGTCTCTGGAAATTACGGACATGGGTTCTTTCTCCCAACGAGGCTGAATGTGGCGTTCAACTATAGAGTAAAGAGGTATTTCTCACATGCAAGGGATAATGAGGCGTGGGAAATGAGCAACACGGGGCTTCCGGCCTTGGTGGAAGATGGCTCTGTGGACGATACGGCATCATGACAAACCGTATCTCATTGGTGCCCCATGTTAAACAAGGCAAGCTTTGGCCGCAGATCGTTACAGCACATTTCGGTCAGATCCGGGTCGCCAGGTTTTGTCTGGGCACGAGTTGGGCATTCTGATCCTCAGGGGACCATAAAATCTTCACTGGCTTTTCCCGCCCCATTCATCCACAATGCGGGATCGAAGATTCAGGTTTCTCTTTATTTGGAGGTGAGACGATGTGTTATCCCAAGGGGATCTTGCGACATATCCCGGCCATATTGATTCTGGGAGGGATGAGCCTGATTGGCTGCACCAGGGTGATGGCCCAGGGAGTCACCTCCCCCTCGGAGCATCTGGGGAGGCCTCTCGGCGTGGATTTCGAGTTGGCCGACTGGGATGAGATCAGCAGTTTTTATCGCCAGTTGGGAGAGCAGAGCCCCAATGTCATCACCCGCAAAGCCGGTGAGACAACTGAGGGGCGTGACTTTCTCATCAGTATCATTTCCAACCCTGAGAACCTTGCGAATCTCGACCAGATCAGGGCGTATTCAAAAATCCTCGCCGACCCGCGCGGCAGGACGGATGCTGAGAAGCAAGACGCGGTCGCCAACGGCAAGGTGATTCTCTTTATCTCCTGCCAGATGCACTCCACAGAAGCCGCGGGAAGCCAGTTCGGGATGCAGTTTGCCTATGACTTGGCCACGTCAAATGATACGCCGTTTGCCAGTGCCCGCGACAACATGGTGGTCGTGATCTACAACACAAACCCCGATGGCATCGATCACGTCGTCGAGTGGTATCGCAAGACCGTCGGCACGCCCAATGAAGCGACGGGACTGCTCAAGCTGTATCAGTTCTATGCCGGGCATGACAACAATCGCGATTGGTTCATGCTCACCCAGAACGAAACCCGCATTGTCACGAAGATGCTGTACTCCGAGTGGTTCCCCCAGGTGTATTGGGATGTGCATCAGCAAGGCCAGAACGGTGAGAGATTCTTCGTGCCACCCTTCCGCGATCCATTGAACCCTAATCTCGACCCGGTGATCATGACCGGTATCGACGCTTTGGGTAGTCGTAGCCTGATGGACCTGACCCGGGCCGATTTTCGGGGCGTCTCCACGGGGGTGTCATATGACATGTGGTGGAATGGCGGGAACCGAAACGTCCCCGTGCGTCACAACATCATCGGTCTGCTCACGGAAGCGGCTTCGGTCAACATCGCCTCGCCGATCTTCCTGCGGAAAAGCGATCTGCGAGGCCCGCGGGGTCTGGGCGGTGATATACCCTCCAATCAGTTCCCCAATCCCTGGCCGGGCGGCTGGTGGCGTCTGCGCGACATCATTGATTACGAACTGGCGTTCGGCCGCTCGCTCATCGGCAGCCTCAGCCGTGAGCCGCAGCACTGGCTTTCCAACGCCCTGGAGGCCTCGCAGCGGACGATTATGAAGGGCAAGGAAAACGGTCCTCGGGGATGGATCATTCCCAGTGACAATCGCGATCCCGATGCCGTCCGCCGATTGATGGATCTGCTCCTGCTCGCGGGGGTGGAAATTCATGTGACTGATACGCCGATTGAAGGTGATAGTCGTAACTATCCCGCTGGCTCGATCGTGATTCAGCGTGACCAGCCCTATGGCAGTCATGTCAAGGATCTTTTCGAGGTGCAGCGTTATCCGAAAGGCGCAGCGCCGTATGACAACGCGGGCTGGACGCTCCCGTTTTTGCTGGGCGTGCGTCGGGTGGAAGTCATGCAGAAAATGAGCGGCAATCTGAGTCTGGTCAGCTCACCCCAACAGGCGACAATGGCTTTCGCTGGTGATACGCGTATTGACAATGAGAATGGAACTTATTCCTCGCACCACAGCAGTTCGTGGACCAAGGTCGTCAAGACCCTCCAGGCGGGCCGCGCAATATCGTTTGTGACCAAGGGAGAGCGTGAAGGTCTCTTTGTCGAGAACGCGGTTGAGGAAGAGAATCCAATTGAATTGAATTCGATGCCCCGCATCGGCCTGTATGCCCCCTGGACGGGCAATATGGATGAGGGCTGGATGCGTTATGTCTTGGATACGTTTGAAATCCCCTACGTGCGGGTGCGTAATGAAATGCTCCGGGCCGGGGCATTGGGTGATTTTCTCGACGTGTTGATCGTGCCGTCGATCGGGGAGAATCAGCTCGACGAAGGTCGCGCGCCGGGTTCGATTGACGATGAATACGCGCGGGGGCTTTCTCCGGAGGGCGCAGTGGCGGTCGAGGAATTTGTCCGGAGCGGGGGAACCCTCATCACCCTCGGGGCGTCCAGCCAATGGGCGATCGATCTTTTCATGTTGCCGCTCGTGGATGTCACTCGTGAGGAGGAGAACCAGGAGTTTTCATGCCCGGGCAGTGTGCTGCGGGGTATCCCCAATACGCACGATCCTTTCACGACCGCTCTGGTTGATTCAGTGGCTTTGTTATTCTCCCGATCCAGCGCGTTTCGGCAGATGACGGAGAAAGAGCGAAAGGAAAAGGAATATCTCAGCCCCGAGAGCCTCCAGACGCTTCTCAGCTATGCCCCGACCCGAGTGTTGCTTTCGGGCTGGATCCGCAAGCCCGAAGTCATAGAGAACCGCGGGGCTTGGATTCGAGCGGCACATGGCCAGGGGGCGATACACCTCTTCGGCTTCCGTCCGCAGTATCGTGGCTGGTCGCAGGGTACTTTTCCACTCATCTTCCGCGCTGCCTTGTTTGACGGCCAAAAAGACGAGTGAGGTTTTTCGATACGTTCTGATATCACACTGTCCTTGAAGCCCGATCCGGGGGGCGATTGTCTGATGTCAAAACTCGCATTATCAAGGCAGTTTTTCGGGACGATTTGAGAGGGGCGAAGGCGTACAATCGCCCCTATGTCCCTTCCCAAGGTCGCAATTGTGGGTCGCCCCAACGTCGGCAAGTCGAGCCTGCTCAATCGACTGGCCCGACAAAGGGTGTCGATCGTCGATCCCACGCCGGGCGTGACCCGGGATCGGGTATCCAGCATCATCGAGATCGAGCCCCCGCTGGAGACCCCCAAAGGGACGCCGGAGAAGCTTATCGAGCTGATCGACACCGGCGGTTATGGCGTTTATGTCGTCGAAGGGAAACGCTACAACGAAGTTGGCGCTGACTTGGCTCAGCTCACGCCCGAGATCGAAAATCAGATCAAGATCGCCCGCGAACAGGCTGCACTCATACTCTTCGTGATCGATTCTCAGGCGGGGATTACCGGACTTGACCAGACAGTGGCGACAATTTTGAGACAGGAGGGAGCCGCGGATCGGGTGCTCCTGGTGGCGAACAAGGTAGACAGTGACGAGTGGCTGGCCCATGGGCTGGAAGCTGCCGGTCTCGGATTCGGCGAGCCGGTCTGCGTTTCGGCGATGAACGGTTTTGGCAGTCGCAGGCTGACCGACGCCATTTATGAGCAGGTGGGTGACAATGAGAATGCAGAGCTTGACCCCGATGCCGACATGAAAATCGCCATCGTCGGCAAGCGTAATTCCGGCAAGAGCACCCTCATCAATGCCCTTGCCGGCGAGGAGCGGGCGATTGTCTCTGAAATCGCCGGCACCACCCGCGATTCGTTCGACGTGCGTTTCGAGATCGATGGCCGGGTGCTTATTGCCATCGACACCGCTGGAGTCCGCAAGCGCAAGAGCTTTGCCGACGACATCGAGTATTACGCCTATCACCGGATGCTCAGTGCGATCCGCCGAGCGGATGTTGTGGCGCTCCTGATCGACGCGTCCGTGGAGATCTCTCAGGTTGACAAGAAACTGGCCATGGAGCTGCAAAGGCAGTTCAAGCCCACGGTGATCGTAGTCAACAAGATCGACCAGCTCGATCAGGACAGGATCACGCCGGAGAGCTACCTCGAATACCTCACCGAGCAACTTCGAGGCTTCAGTTTCGCACCGATCGTCTTTATCAGTGCAATCAACAGTGATGGCCTGGACGAATTGGTGGCGATGGCCTTCAATCTCTACCAGCAGGCTTCGCACCGGGAGCCCACCAGCAGCATCAACCAGATCATCAAGAAGATCCTGAAGGAGCGGGGGCCGTCATCCCGCCTCGGAACCCAGGCGAAGCTTTATTACGCCACCCAGGTGATGACCAACCCTCCCACCCTGGCCCTGTCCGTGAACGATCCCAAACTGTTTGTTGGCCGCTATGAACGCTATCTGCTCAATCGTTTGCGGGAGGAACTTCCCTATAGCGAGGTGCCCATTCGCCTCTTGTTCACCAAGCGCAAGCGTATGGACCTTCAGGAGATGAAAGAGACCGCCGGTCGGCGCGCCCGCAGCAACGACCCCGTGAACAATGGCGAATGAAGGGTATCGAGGGGTCTGATAGTCACGAAAAGACGCTAAAAAAACCCCTCCCCCGGTTTCGTGCTACACTCTGCGTACTCATTGCTATTGGATCCGGCGTCTTGTCAGGGGGCGACGGAGCTTGAAACCCCATGCCTGACGACAACCCGAGTACCCATGTTGGCCGAAAGCGTCTCCAGACGATCTTTCCCGACGTTGCAATGAGTTTTCATCCATGGTGATTCAACCTCTCCCGGTCTTCGAAGCCGATGCTGACCCGCATCATCGCTCGGTGATGACTGATGAGGAAATATATGCGCGGCTGGAGCCGCCGAAGACCATTGTCGTGCGCTTCGGCGCGATGAAAATGATCGGTGAGTACGCTTACGATGGAGATGCCAAGCCCGGTTGCGGCACGAAACTCGTCGTCCGCACGCATCGCGGCACCGAACTCGCCAACATGCTCACCACGACCTGCGAAAACGCCGGATGCAGCAAGTCCGTGACCCGCAAGGAGATGCTTGAGTTCATCGAGAATTCCGGTGGAAAAGATTATCCCTTTCACACAGAAGGCAAAGTGCTGCGCATCGCCACGATAGAAGACCTCAACAAGCAGTCGCAACTCAATACCGACAAAGGCGACCTAATCAGGACATGCAAAAAACTCATTGGCAAACATAACCTGGAAATGAAGCTCGTTGACGTTGAATCGATTCTGGGCGGTGAGTTGCTCACTTTTTTCTACATGGCGGAGGAAAGGGTTGATTTTCGGGCCTTGGTGCGTGAACTGGCTGCTAATTTCAAGACCCGAATCGAACTTCGACAGGTCGGAGCGCGCGATGAGGCGAGGCTGGTTGCGGATTACGAACGCTGCGGGCAGCATTGTTGCTGCAAGAACTTTCTGAAAGTGCTCAGACCTGTTTCGATGCGATTGGCCAAAATGCAGAAAGCCACGCTCGATCCGTTGAAAATATCCGGACGGTGCGGGCGGTTGATGTGCTGCCTACGCTACGAGGATCAGACCTACAAGGATTTGAAGAAGAACCTGCCGCATCGCAAGACGAGGGTGGGAACGATGGAAGGTCCGGGCATCGTCATCGACTCGAAGATTCTCACCCAGCTTGTTCTGGTCAAGCTCGATCACAACGACGAGAATATCGCGGTACCGGTCGAGGAATTGATGGATCCCAATAACTGCCCCGCGCCGGGAGAGAGCCAGAAAAATCGGGAGCAGGCCGTCGCGGACACCGCCGCTGTCGAGGATCCTCTTCGAGGTCTTTCCGTCAGGCAAGTCGAGGAGCGAACCGGAGAGGAGAAACGATCAAAACGTCGGCGGGGCGGGCGAAAGCATCGATCAAAGCAGCAACAGCAGGACGCTTTTCGAGAAACAGTTCAAAAGGAAGAGAAAGAGTCACGGGATGACGGAACGCCAAAGAAAAAACGCAGACGCAGGCGACGTCACGGAACATCAGGAGAGCAAGCGGCGCCGAGTGGTGATCAAAAACCCAAGCTCCGTCGTCGACGACGTCGTCGGAAAGGTCAAAATCCCGGAGATGGGTCAAGCCGTCCACCGGGAGGCGAGTCATCCGGAAGTGAAAAAGACGGTTAAATGCAACCCCCGACTCGCCTTCGGACCGAAATGACATTCACCGACATTTCTTGTGTTTCTCAAGAACTGCCTGATCCTTTCTCACATCATGATCCGCATATAAGAGATCCAATGACATGCCGAATGAATCGAAGCATTCCCAGTCCAGTCAGAATCATGAGCACACGGTTCTCGAAACATTCAAGTCGCTCATCATGGCGTTTGTTCTGGCCATGACCTTCCGGGGCTTCGTCGCGGAGGGCTTTGTGATACCCACCGGGTCAATGGCCCCGACCCTGATGGGTCAGCATGCCCTGATTCATTCCGACGCCACCGGTTCGAGCTTTCCCATCGGCATGGACCCGAATCAGCAAAGCGTTGATCTTCCCGGCGTCGCCGACCCCATGCTTGGCCCCGAGTTTCGAGGCAAAGGGATGGCAAACGCTTCCGACCGCAAACACATGGGCGATCGCATTCTTGTGATCAAGACATTGTATCCCTTCTTCAGTCCCCGGCGTTTCGACGTGGTAGTGTTCAAGAATCCCACGGAACCAGTCGGGGCGTCGGCCAACTACATCAAGCGCCTCATTGGACTGCCCAATGAGAAAATCTGGCTGGTTGACGGCGATATCTTCGCGGGTCCTTCAGATCAACCTGAACGTCGTGATGATTATCGTATCCAGCGTAAGCCCGAGCATGTCCAGAGGGCGGTCTGGCAGTCTATTGCACACAGCGACTTCTTACCCGATAGTACTCGGCCGGTTGACTGGCGCTATAACGGGCCGCCCTGGGTTGGCAGTCGGTGGGAGACGCAGGGGCGGCGCTTTTATCGCAGCGAAACGGATGATCCCACGACGCTCCGCTGGCGTAACGACATTCGAGCCATCGATGACTGGACGGCCTACAACCAGCCGCGCCATGCCGGCTGGAGACCCCACAATGTCAGTGACATACGCATCCGGGCCGGGATCATCCCCGATCGGGAAGGTCTCAAAACCACGCTCCAGATTCGCACGAGAATGCATGACTATCAGTTCATCATCGCAGATGGCAAGGCGACGGTTCGCATGGCTCGGGTGAGTGCAACTCCCCGGTGGACCGAGCAGTCTCAATCCGTATCCCTGCCGGGAGCGGGGAAAGTCTTCAACATCGAATTCTGGCATGTGGATCAGTCGATGGCGCTGTACATCGATGGCAAGCGGGTGGCCTATCTCGAATACGACTGGTTGCCAGAAGAACGTTTGCGCTACGCCACGAACCTGCTCGAAGAAGACGATATGGATGAACTTCTGGATTTTCAGCCCGATTTACCTGAGATCACCTGGTTCTTCGAAGGCTCGCCGGTGTCGCTTCATCGCGTGGCGCTCGATCGCGATCTTCACTATCGCACGGTTCGCATGGATCATTCCAACCAGCGCAACAATCCGGCAGAGGGCTACGAAGAGTTGGTAAGATTCGGTTCATGGGGGTTCGGCACGCATCCGGACAAACCAGCGGTTCTGGGACCGGATCACTTCCTCATGCTCGGCGACAACAGCGCCCGGTCGCTGGATGGCCGTCTCTGGGGCAGCCCCGCGCAGATCGTGGCCGAGCAGATCGACCCCATGCCATTTGTGGTCAATCGCAAGCTGCTTATGGGAAAGGCGTGGGTCGTGTATTTCCCCTCCATGCATGCCCTGTCCGACAATGGGAGGGCATTCATACCCGATTTCGGACGCATGCGATTCATCCGATAGGTCGATTACATATTACTATTTGACGGTCTTTTCCTTCTTGGCCGGGGCAAGCAGTGAGAATCCTTTGCGCAGATCGGACCGTGCGGAGCGCATCCGCCGTGCGTAATCAGCAAAGAGTGGAATTGGCCGGTCGATAATCATTTCGTATTGATGGTCTGCGAGCAGGGGAGCAATACGGGGGACATCGCTGCGAACCGCTTCGAGGTCACGCTCGGAGAGGATGTCATAAAGTCTTGTGATCGAATTGTCGTTCCCCGGCTCCGCATCCTTCTCCGATGCCTTCATCAATGTGTCGAAGATCGCGAGAAAGTAAAAGAGCTTGTCGCCATTGAAGGTCGTCACAAGTTTCCCGATGGCCTGGCCGCGATCAGACCCTGCCTCGGGATCTCGACGCCGGAGTACGTTGGAAAGTTGCTTTCGCAAGTGCAGGACCGCACCGATGTATCCAAACGGATCCTTGCGGGAGATGTGCTCAATTGCGTCAAGCAGCGCGCGTCGTTGGTTTTTCCCAGATGCTTTGTGGGAGAGCGCCAGCTTCGTCTGAGCATAGGTACGCAGGAAAGCGCGGTGGGAGATGAGTGGCATGATGAGCATGTCATCTCCGCTCAGGTGGCCGATGATGCGGAGACAGATCGCCAGTCGATCAATCGCTGCCGTCGTGTCGCCTTTGCGAATCAGTCGTAACGCATCAGCATGCAGCAAACGGAAGGCATCGCGCATGCCGGCGGCATAACCCGGGATGAGCATGAGGCCGCGGCTCGATCGGTAGAGGGAGAAATCGCAACGTCTTTTCAACGAGCCTTCTCGAAACAGGTCTATGATCTTGGCGTGACTCACGAGTGTATCCGCAAGGGACTCGTTGATCGGACGGTCGGGAGCATCATCGAACTCGCAAAGCAGGGTATAGCGATCCGGCTCCATCCGTTCGAGGAGTTCGATTCCTCGAAGATAGAAAAGTGCTGCGTTGGCTTCAGCCTCCGGCTCGATTTCACCTGACAACAGCTTAGAGAGAACATCAACGCGATCGTCGATCATTTCCTTTGACTCGATCTTGTTGTCAAGCACACGGCTCAAAGCGGGCATCAACAGTTGAGCCAGAAATCCGAGTTCACCGTCAGTCGCGGCCTGTTCCATCTGTTTCAGTGCAGCTCGGGCCGCTTCCTGATCCTCCATGGCGAAAGCCTCCACTACCTTGTCCATCGCCCGATCATACTGATCGAGCGACAGGGCGAACTCCTCATCCGTCATCGCCCCGAGGCGAAGGGCATCGGCTTCATCGTTCGTCAACCATTCCTCTGATTCTGCCATGCGGAGACGTTCCGCCTCATCGCCGAATTTTCGTTGAAGCCAGTCCACGGCAATTTCCTGCTCGCCCATGACCGCTTCGAGATGATTAAAGGGATCGCTTTCGTCAAACCCGTTGACCGCCCGGAGAAGTTTCGCGCTCTCGGCGGGGCCGAATACCGCCCGGTCGAGGGCAATCTGAACGGTTGAATCCGCTCCTCGGAAAATGGCGTTCCCCACCAGCGAACTGATGAGGATGCGATCACCGCCGGTATGCCCGGAAATCCGGTACACGGAGGCCAGGCGATCCGCCGCCCCCAGGGTGTCGCCATCGTGAAGCCGTACCAGGGCATCCGCCTGCATGAGCTTGGCAATACTGCGTAACTGAGAGAGATGAGGGAGTATCAGCTCGAAACCCTGGTTGTAGTCGAGGTCGTAATCGCTGAATTCCTGGTCGCTTCCCCGACGCATGTACCTGAAGACCTCGGATGCTTTGCGCAATACCCGGCGCACGTCGGGCGATGGCGGCCGCTCCGGATGGCGGGCATAGTCTTCAATAAGTTCCCGTTCGGACTCAGAGATAATTTCATAAGCCTGAAACGCCCGTCGGTACCACGTCGAGGCGTTGTGCCGGTCCTGTGCGAGGGCGGCACTTGCCACCAGCAACACACAGAACGTGATTCGGCAGATTTCGTGTCTCATGATTCGCCTGAAAATGTGGCTCTCGGAGCGGTCCATATCGGGTGATGCATGCATACTATGTGAAACACAGGTATACGCGGGCAAGCGAATATTCATAGATTTGATGATTACTCCCTTGTCGGAAGACGCTTTCAGACTCCCCCCATAGGTCAGAATATCGTTATGAGCCAATTCAACTCTATTCCCTATCAACCGTATCAGCCTGATGATGTTCCTGAAGTCGAAGCACGTCGGTTCTATGAGACCATGCGCAAGCGCCGATCAGTTCGATTGTTCTCCGACAAACCCGTGAGCCGGGCCGTGATAGAGAATCTCATCCTCGCTGCAGGAACCGCCCCCAGCGGGGCGAACAAGCAGCCCTGGCGATTTGTGGCAATTCAGGATCCAGCCCTCAAGCATGAGATCCGCCTCGGGGCCGAGGAAGAGGAGCGGGAGTTCTATGCCCGCCGCGCCAATCCGACATGGCTGGAGGACCTGCGCCCCCTCGCCACCGATGACTCGAAGCCGTTTCTTGAGATCGCCCCCTGGCTGGTCGTCGTCTTCAAGCTCATGAAGGATGACAATCCCGAGACAAAATCCGACCAGGTCTATTACGTCAACGAGTCGGTGGGTATCGCCTGCGGCATGTTCCTCACCGCCGCTCACCTGGCGGGACTTGCGACGCTGACCCATACGCCAAGCCCGATGAAGTTCCTGGGAAAGATTCTGAATCGCCCCGACCACGAACGACCTTACCTGCTCATCCCGGTCGGCTATACGGCGGAGGGTTGCACCGTGCCGGACATACACCGCAAAACGCTGGAGCAGATCATGGTGGTTGATGGTTGAGAGGAATTCATGAATCGGGAATACACAGCCAACCCTGTTCTAGAAACAACAAGACTGTTCTTGCGTGAATTGTCAAGTGAAGCAGATAGAGACTTCATTGCCCGGTTGCTTGCGCACCCGGAAGTGATGCGTTACTGGCCGCAGCCGCTCACCCGCGAGGAGGCTGATGCCTGGATTGAAAAGCAGCTTGGGCGATATGAACGAGATGGTTGCGGCTACTGGTTGGTTTCACTCAGAGAAACCGGCGAACCTGTCGGCCAGGCGGGCGTCATGATGATTGAAATCGACGACGTCATCAAACCCGGACTTGGTTATATCATTGACTTTTCCGCTTGGGGGAACGGCTACGCCACAGAAGCCGCGGCGGCATGCGTGAGCTATGCCTTCAATACGCTGGGGAGTGACCACATCGTCGCTCCGATCCGCCCTGCCAATGCTGCTTCGGCTCGCGTCGCTGAAAAAGTCGGCATGATCCGGGACAAAACCACTATGTACGCCGGTCTTGAACACCTGATTTATTCAGTGAAGCGTTGAGAGATCACAATTGATCTTTTCGGGAGAATCCTCGAACTTGGGATCTTGCACAGATAATCATCCTGAGAAGCACAGCTCCTTCTGGAGGTGCTTGGTTTGACATGTAAAGATCGTTTGTGGAAAGACCGGCCTTGGAAAACCGAAAAACCCTGTACATGGACTGGATCCTCTACATCGTCGCATTCCTCTTTTTTCTCCTCGGCATCGGGTGCCTGCTGTTGGTCGTGGTGGGGTTGCCGGGGGGGTGGATCATGCTCAGTCTGGCCAGCGTGATCGAGTACTGCGATCAGTATTATCTCACCGGCGAGAATGGCACGACAGAGACGTTCGGCTGGTGGGCGCTCGGGGCGTGCCTCGGCCTGCTGCTGGTGGGGGAGATGATCGAGTTTCTTGCGGGATTGGCCGGGGCAAAAAAGGGCGGGGCCTCGCGTCGGGGCATGATCGGCTCGCTCATTGGGGGCATCATTGGGGTCTTTGTCTTCGCCCCTTTGTTTTCCATTTTTCCTCTCATCGGCACGATCTTCGGGGCGTTGCTGGGAGCGTTGCTTGGCACCTTCGCAGGAGCGATGGTCGGGGAACTGTCCACCCAGGAAACTACGATGAAGGATTCACTCAAGCCCGCCTTCGGAGCGACGGTCGGGCGCGTGGTGGGCACGGCAAGCAAACTTGGCATTACTATCGCCATATGGCTGGTGCTGACCGTCTTCGCATTTTGGCCGTGATGAATCACCCTGTAACCAGATGATCAATCGGACTCCGGAAACCGGACCATCCTCGCGAAAGTCATCAGATCCTGCCTGAGACGCGGGGTTCACTTGTCATAAAAAGCACGGGCAAGATGCCCGTGCCACTAAGCATATTCATAATCCCTTTTCCCTGGTTCCTATTCCCTCTCCACTATATCGTCGATTCGGTGATCCGAAGCACTTCCTCGACGCTGGTGATGCCTTCCGCAATTTTCTTGAAGCCATCCTGACGAAGAGACACCATGCCACGTTCAATGCAGATACGACGGAATTCAGTGATGTTGGGATTGCCTGAAATCTTGTCGCGAAGGAAGTCATCGAGCAGGAGCATTTCATAGAGGCCGCAACGACCGCTGAAGCCGGTTTCACGACACTTGTTGCAGCCTTGGCCTTCCATGACTTTGCCGGAATTGATGCCATGCAGGGCCAGGAACTCCAAAGTTTCCTCATTCGCCTTGATTTCCGTCTTGCAATGATTGCAAATACGTCGAGCCAGTCGCTGAGCGAGGATCGAGTTCATTGCCGCGGCCACGAGGAAGGGTTCAATGCCGATGTTGATCAAACGTGTCACCGACGCGGGGGCATCGTTGGTATGCAAGGTTGAGAGAACCAAGTGACCGGTGAGGGAGGCCTGAATGGCGATCTGGGCCGTCTCCTTATCCCGGATTTCGCCGATCATGACCACGTCGGGATCCTGACGAAGCAGGGCGCGGAGGGCCGCGGCGAAAGTCATGCCGATCTTCTCATGCGTCTGGATTTGCGTGATGCTGTTTACGTTGTATTCGACCGGGTCCTCCACGGTGGAGACGTTGAGCTTGCGGAGGTCCATCTGCTGCAGTGAGGCGTAGAGTGTAGTCGTCTTACCAGAGCCGGTAGGCCCGGTGACGAGTATGATGCCGTGCGGCTGGGCGATCTGGTTTTTCCAGATCATCAACGTATCCTCGGAGAAACCAAGATCGCCCAGCGGCACGTTGATGGAGCGTGTATCGAGAATACGCATGACGGTTTTCTCACCCTTGGGGGTGGGAACGGTTGAGACACGAAGATCGAGTTTACGACCCTGTACGGTGGCCCTGATGCGACCGTCCTGAGGGAGGCGTCGCTCGGCGATGTCGAGATTCGCCATAATCTTGATGCGACTGGTCAGTGCGGAGTGCATCTTGCGGGGAGGATTCATCATTTCAAACAGTATGCCGTCAATACGAAAGCGCACTTTCATTGTTTTCTCATCGGGTTCGATGTGAATGTCGGAAGCCCCTTCATTCACCGCCGTCTGAATAATGTGGTTGACATAGCGGACAACGGGTGATGATTCGGCATCCTCAAGGCTCGAGTCGTCCACCTCATCCTTGACAAGTTCGACGTCATCCTCATCCACGTCAGCGAGAATCTCGTTGACATCGTAATCCTCAGTCTCACCATCGGTGAGTTCCTCGATGAGGGCGATAATGTCCTGCTCGCTCACCAGCACGTGCTTGATCGATCGCACGCCGAGCCTGCGTTTGACGTCGTCCAGCAGGAAGACATCATCGGGGTTCACCGTGCCGACCACCAGTCGTGAACCTTTTTTCCTGATAGGAATCACGAGGTTGCTTTTGCAGAATTCCATCCCCAGCTTATTGAGAAACTTCAGGTAATAAGTATCAGGGTTCTGGGGATCGATGCGCTCGAAGGGAAGCTTGGCGTATTCGGCGACGATCTTCTGTATTTCAACGCCATCTGCACCGAGTTCAACCAACACGCCTTCCACGGTCTTGCTTGGCGTCTGGCGGACGATGCGTGTGGCGTCGGAGAGGTTCTCGGGAGTGATGATACCGCGATCAAGCAGGATTATGCCGAGCTCTTTATTTTCTTCAATCCGGGCCAGATCGGTATTCGTGTCGGGTGCTTCAGCTTGACCGACCGTCTTGGTCGGGGGGGCGGGATTACTCTCGCTTTTTCTGGATTTTCCCCCCTTGGTTTTCTTCCCGGCACCCAGATTTTCGAGCACTTCGCTGAGATCGAACTTACCCATGAAATCCCCTCTCCATCGGTCTCGTTATCGAATCCTTAGTTCTTTTTCAGGCCCAGAGTGAACTGTATCCTGAGATCATATTCCGCCGATTCCGCCACCATTGTGACGGTGTTAATCTGAATGGATTCAACGGTGAACTGCACCTCATCAGATCCGACGGTGATCGTCTCACCCTCCCGAACGATCTTGCCGTTGAGGCTGGCCAGGGGGCTGGAGCCGGACATAAGGGAGTTGACGGTGATTTTCTGAGAAGCGGCTATGAATTGTTCTCTCAGCAGCTCACGTTGAATGTTCCACTTTTTTAAGGAAATCCCATCGGGGTTCGGATTGGCTTGAGTCTGTGCCTGATTACTAGCATCTGCGACGGTAATAAATGGATTCTTTTTGACATCCTCAAGCTTGACTTGGCGATCGGAATAAGTGGTGCTGAGCACTTTCAAAACGGTGGTTTCACTTGAAGAGCTGTTCATGCCGGATCCGTCGCTCAAATTTTGACTGGCCATGGAATCAAGAAAAATCTCGATCTGATTCTCAACTTCAAGGTTGGAGGCAAAGGCGGTATTGTTGGATTTGCTGATGGTTCGCATCGCAAACACCGCCCCCACGGAAACCAGGATGAACATGGTAATGATGACCGCGCTGGAATTGATCTTCGAGGAACTTTCCTCCTCGACCAGGGGAAGATCATCATCGACGTTCAGGAAGTTGCCACTTCCGAGTGGTTGCTGATCGGATGGCTCAAAGCCTTCGTATTCCTGCAACTGCTGATCACTTGTTTCAATCTGAGTGTTCATAAGAAGTCGCCCTTCCGTCGGGTCATCCTCATCAGTTCGATTCGAAGTAAATGCTGAGCGTAAATTTCGCTTTCGCCATGCCGGGACGTATGTCCTCGTCGCCGCTACTTTTCCTTACCAACCGCTCAAGATTGAGCGAGTGAATCCGGGTGATGCGGGGAAGATTTTCGAGTTCCAGAAGAAACTGGTAGAAACCGTCGAAATCGCCTTCCATCTCCAATTCCAGAGGCAGTTCCATGTAGAGCGCCGCGGGGAGCATTTTCTTGCTCTTGACCGACTTCACCGTCTGTTGGTTGCGCTTGGCGATCTGCCATACCTGCTGGAGGATTTCATCGACGCCTTTCTGATCGGGCAGCTTCTGCTCGATGAGTTTGATCGATTCCCGGCCGTTGGCGATCGCCAGACCCAGATCATCAAGACGCTCGGTGAGGGCGGCAAGGCGATCAAGGCGAGACTGCTTGAGCTGAATCTCGGTCTTGGCCTGGTTAATGAGTTCATTGCGCGGCTTGAAGACGAAGAAAAACGATGCGATGGGTACCGCCATCAACACAATGAAAAATATCAATTCACGAATTCCGAAACGCATGATTCAGTTCTCCTGTCGCCCTGAGCCGCTGGCCAATGATCTGAGGGGCGATTGACTGTTCGCACCGATGACAGAATCGTCTCGCATGGGATTCCGGAAATTACGGGGTATGGTCAGCGGATTGATCTGCCTGACATCCGCATCCGAACTGAGTACCATGAGAATTTTGAACTCCCGCATGAGCTCACCCTCGAATTCCTTCTCTAATGAATATTCGAGTGTAACGTTTTCCAGCAGGGAATACTTGTTGAGTTCAGCGAGATACCTCGACACTTCCAGGTCGGTCGGGGCCAATCCCACCATGGTTATGGTGACGGTATAACGGGGGGCTTCGATCTTCTTAACTGCTTCCGAAGCCTCCCGTAATGTTTGGCCGCGGCTTGGGCCCACGGCGTGTCTGCCGGTTGCGCGTAGAGATTTGGCGGTGCGGATTTTTCGAATCTTCTCGGACTTCAGGTCAAACTTGATGAGTCCTAGCCGATTGGGCATGCGGTTGATGAGTTCCGCCATCAGAATAGATCGCGGTACGCGCTCGACCAGAGCCGAGACGATCTCCGCCTTGCGAAGCATCTCATTCTTCTGCTGTTCAAGTTCATTGACTTCCTGAATCTGCTCGCCGGCCTGTTGGTACGCGAGATTGATCTGAGCTTGTTGCTTCTTGATCTGCTTCCACTGGCGATTGGTGACGAGAAAGGCGCCGAGGACGGCCACCATGACCACTACGAACAGTGACAGACTGATCAGATTTGTACGGCGCTCAGCCTTCTGAGCCAGATAATCTTCAGGAAGGAAACTGGAAGTGTTCATCTGGTCGATCCTTACTGGTCTGAAGGGGCGGTGCACAATCCACAGACGATTGTCCAGCCCGGCTGGGGTTCATCCATGGATATATTGGGGATGTGTGTTGCGCCACGATCGGCAAACCTGGCAATCGGGTCTCCGATATAGGCGTTCATGCCTAATTGATTTCTGATGTGACCTGATAGCCACGATTGAGTTGATTCCCCGCCGATGAATACGGTCCGGGTAATTTCCTGATCAGGAAACAGGCCTTTGTGATAGCGCAGGCACATGGAAATTTCATCCGTTATCGTGTCCAGAAGCTCTTCAAAGTCGTACTTCCGTATTTCTTCTTCTGAAGAGCCGTTGGTTACGAACGAAACGAACTCCCCGGGTACTTCACCGGAGCGACGGTCATACGAGGTCATCGTTGCGACGTAATCCTGATCCTCACTGAGTGAAGCGGCGCTGTCATCATCTGAATCCCCGATCCTACGAGTCTCGGAAGCTTCACCGGAAGCGGTTTCCGCCGTTTCCGCGTGTTCGCTTCGCATGATCGGGATCTGAAATTCTTTTCTGCATTGAATGGCCTCGGCGAGGTCGCACTTGAGAACCTTGGCTATCTGATGATCGAAATGCTGACCCCCCACGTTAATGTGTCGTGCGAAGACGAGATCGGAACCGTGCGCGATGGTCACGGTTGTTCCGCTCCAGGCGAGGTTGATATACAACGTGGCGCAGTCTTCATATTCCTTGCGCCGGTTAAGGTGCTGGAATGCCCAGATCGTCGAGAATGATTCCGTATGCATGCTGAGGACATCAAGCTTGCACTTCTTGAGCAGTTTGACGTAACGCATTACGATCTCGCGGGAGGCCGCAAAACAGATCACTTCCTTGCGGGTTTGATCACGACACTGCGCGCCGGGAACTGGGATGTTCCGTACGACGAGCGAATTCGGTGAGCAGTTCATCTGCATCTGCAACTGGCCGCTGACGATCTCGTCGAGCGAAACGCCGTCGGTTTCAACCACTTGGAGATGCTGGAGATAGGTCTGGTAACTTGGAATTGCGGTGACGATCTTCTTCCCTTTGAAACCGGAATTCCGAATGATCGTGGGAAGTTGCCCTGAGAGATATTGCATGACCTGAGCGGAGGAACTTCGAAACGACTCAGGTATCTCCAGGCGCGCGGCAGCGATCACCGACGGTGAATCCAGCATGTCAAGCTGCATCAGCTTCACCGAGGATGATCCGAAGTCGATCGCAATCGGCGATTGCTGCGCGGTGAACATCCCTAACCCCATCCTATTAACCTCCAATACAAATCGCGCAAAGGCACGCGATTTGAGTGACTATCGATACCATCGGCCCCTTCCTGTATCAGGTTGAAGAGCGCAATCCGCAAATTCCCCCCTCCTTGTCAACATAGCCTCACCATTGGGGCAGGGCTGATAAAACCCCCGACCGGAACGATCACCTGATGATCGAAACTCAATCGCCCAGGGCCGGTTGACTCATTGCTGCGCGTGCCGCGTTGCCCAGAGCCGATAATCCGAGCGGCAAATCCCAACGCTGATTATTCCTGTTCCCGGTGGTGTTGCTGATGGCGCGCAGTTCACCAGCGGGGATGCCCAGTCTGTCAGCAGCATGCACCACTGCGGCGCCTTCCATCGCCTCCGCGATCGCGCCCGTGCGCCGAACCACCTCCCGCGCGGCCTCATCCGTTCCACTGCATGTCGCCACGGTTGCGATCGGTCCCGTCCGGAATAGCGCATCCAGCACAACCAGCATATTCGGATCAACCGGCACCGCATTACCCTCGAAACTCCCCAGTGAAAACCCGAGACCGGCCATGTCCTGAAAACCATCCGGCGTGTGCAGCCCCTCCTCGACATACACACAGACCGATGCGACCACGATGTCGCCGATCTCAAGTTCCCCTCCAGGTAGTGAACCCGCCAGGCCCACGGAGAGCACATAATCAAAGGGGCCGTCCTTGATGATCGCCTCGGTCGTCGCCGCGGCGGCGTTGGTGCGCCCGATGCCGGAGACGATGATCTGAGCGTTTTCAATGGGTCCGATGGCATCAGCTTCAGCCTGTACGGCAGTGACAATAAGGATACGCATTGAAGGGAGTCTGCTTCTTACTCCCTCTCCCTCATGGAGAAGGCAGGGGTGAGGGTAATTTGTGGTTGCTATGCCCTATTCAATCGTTCCGAAATCTCCCGCCGAAGATCATTAAGCCGAACCTGCTCCTGGCTTCCCTGTTTCATGTCCTTAATCGTCACCTCGCCCTCAGCCAGCTTCTCATCAAGAATAATCACCAGCCGCGACCCCAACCCTTCCGCCTCCCCCAGCAACTTCTTGAGCTTGCGGGTGGCCTTGTAGGTGTGGCGGATGTGGTGATTCTCGCTGCGAAGATCGGAGACGATTTTTTTCAATTTGATGTCTGAGTCTTCATCACCGAGCGAAATAACGAACACGTCAGGGTGGGGCACGCTGACGCGGTCAGGACCGAGCAGGTCATGGTCATCCAGCACCAGCCGCAACACGACATCACCCATTGCAATGCCGACGGCAGGGGTGGGAGGACCACCGCACAGCTCGATCAGGTGGTCGTACCGCCCGCCCCCTGCGATGGCTCGTTCCTTGCCGGATGCTTCATGAACCTCGAAGACTGTTCCTGTGTAATAGGCGAGGCCACGAATAATCATGCTGTCAAATTCACACCATTCACCGAATCCTGCTCTGATAAGTTCACCCTGTAGGTCGCCACGCTCTTGACGTTTATGTTTCATCGAGTCAATTTCGCTCTTTGGAAGATCTAAGCTATCGAGATCATCGTCAAGTCTGATGATTGTCCTGTTTTCTGGATGAAACCAATCAATTGCATCCTTTGACCATTCAAGCAGTTTGGCTTCATTTACATACTTTGATGTTTCCAATTTTTGACGAGCATCAAGAAGCAATAAGCTCGATTCAATATGTACATCGGGAACACCAAGTCGTAACAATCGATCTTCCACGCTCTTTCTGTGACCAAGTTTTATGCGAATCTGTTTTGGAGTAAAACCAAATTTCTTCATGATCCCAATTGTTACTGAAATAATCTCAATATCTGCATCTGCTACAAATGTTCCGACCTCTGGAATACCAACGTAATCAGCATTCCACTGCATAAATTCCCGTAGCCTTCCCCTCTGCGGCCTCTCCGCCCGGAAGTGATTTGGAATTACAAACCACTTCGTCGGCTTTGAGAGTTGCTTCGCTCGGGCCGCGTACATCCTTGCCAGCGTCGGGGTGAACTCCGGTCTCAGAGCGTATTGCGTCTTCCCGCCGGCCCGGGTGAAGCTGAACAACTCGTTGACGATGCCTTCCCCGGACTTCTGCTTATACAAATCCAGATGCTCGAACATCGGGCCTTCGATTTCCTCGAAGCCGTGGTTGATCGAGACCTCGCGCCAGACGGATTCGATATACCGCCGGATGGCCATGTCTTCGGGGTAAAAATCCCGTGTGCCGCGTGGCGTCTGGAACGTGTGCTTCGATGCCATATCGGGCATTGTATCGCCAATCGCTGTCCGCGATTGGCTATGCTCAGCTTCGCACTGCCTTCTCATCCCACGCGACGAAGCGTTACCATGTCCCCCTCAGAATGTCCTCCGGCATGATGTTGCCTCAGGTAAGGAGCCCCCCATGGAAAAACTCATACTCATTGCTCTGGGAGGAGCTTTTGGAGCCGTGCTCCGCTATGGCATCTCCGGCTGGGTGCAACGCTGGACCGACTCGTCCTTCCCCTACGGCACGCTGGTGGTGAACGTCATCGGTTGCTTCGCGATCGGGTTGTGTGGCGCGTTGATCGCCGGCCCCTATCTCAGTGAGAAAATCCGGCCGCTCATACTCATCGGGGTGCTGGGCAGCTTCACCACGTTTTCGACGTTCGGCTACGAAACGTTTGAGATGATTAACGACGGGCAGTTTGCCCGGGCGGGGCTGAATGTGCTTATGAGCAATGTCGCCGGTCTCGCCGCGGTCTGGATCGGCTATCGCCTGACCGAGCAAATTGCAGGAGGGTAAGACCATGAAGGAAACCCGCACCGGAACGTTGTTGAGAATCTTTGTGAGTGAATCGGACCGCAGCAACGGCGAACCCGTTTACGAAGCGATTGTGATGAAGGCGCGAGAGCTTCATCTTGCCGGGGCGACGGTCCTGCGGGGCATGATGGGTTTCGGGGCCCACAGCCGCATGCATACCGCCAAGATCCTGCGACTCAGCGAGGATCTGCCCATTGTGATCGAGATCGTCGATGATCGCGAAAATATCGACAAGCTACTCCCCTTCGTGGATGAAATCGTCAAGGAGGGGTTTGTCACCCTGGAGAAGGTTCAGATCATCAAATATCGCCAGGAATCGTAACCACGCATGAACGCCCAGTTACACGACAAGACCTTCCTCATCACCGGCGCGTCCGGGGGGATTGGTCAGGCGACGGCCCGGCTCTTCGCCTCCGAAGATGCGGTCGTGATCGCCCATTACCGCAACAACGAGGTGTCGATCAACCAACTGGGCGTGGAACTGGGCGAGAAATGCTTTCCGGTGCAGGCGGAATTGAGTGATGAGACCCAGGTCGATGAGATGTACCGTCTGGCATTATTGAGATTCCCCCGCATCGACGGCATCGTTGTAAATGCCGGAGTTTGGTCTGAGCCGGAGCAGGGCTTGCATGAAATTTCACTCGAGCGCTGGCAAAATAGTCTTGATGCCAATCTCACCAG
>JADFSH010000034.1 GCA_022560875.1 Planctomycetota bacterium
CCCCGATCACCGGATCCGCCACGACGAAAGAGCTGACCATTCGCGGCGCATTGTTTTGAACCGTATGGCGCTGCCGGAGATGTACCAGCAGATCATCCCATCCCCGCCAGGTATCGATCGTGTCGGTGTTCTCCTGCCAGAGGTCATTGGCATTGATGACGGGGAGGTTGAAACCGGCTTCCCGAATGAAGCGGGTCAATTCCTTGTGATATTTTTCCGCCTGAATGGGGTTTGCGCATGTCCAGCCATTTTCCGATTGCACGAGCATTATCGGCCCGCCACTGGTTGCCTGCAGGCCATCCAGCTCATTGATCAATTTGCGGAGGAAGCGACTGTAATGTTTGAGAAAGACCGGGTCCGCTTCGCGAAGACGGATATCTGGTTGCTCGATGAGCCATCCGGGAATACCCGAGCCATCCAAGCCTGCTCCCACCGCCGGGCCAAGCCTCAGCGCCACTTTCATCCCGGCCTCCCCGCACAGTTCGATGAAGGCCCGGATATTGGTTTGATCGCTGAATTCGTATCGTCCCTGCCTCTTTTCATGGATCATCCAGGGACAGGTGGTTTCGATGGTGTTGAACCCGGCCTGTTTGGCCGCGGCGATCCGCTCGGCCCATTGGTCCGGAATCACGCGACAATAGTGTATTTGGGCACCTAGGACCCAAAAAGGACGGCCATCTATGAGAAAACACTGTTCGTTGAAGCTGACGCTTGCCATACAATGAAGGTTCCTGAGCGAAAGATTGTGACAATTTTCACAGTCTTACGGACTAATGGGTCACAATGTTCATATGCCAAATGGCAACCCGTTCGGGCGGGCATCATACCAGCATGTGCTGTCGGGAGAATTGTCTCACCGGCCAATAGAGATCGAAGAAATGAGAACCCAAATCCACACCCCCAGAATCTTCCCCCCCGGAAATCGCCTTCCCGGATTTCAATCCCCCGGCCCTGACCCCGGCCCAAATCGCCTCCAGCCCCCGCTGATGTGCGTTTTGTACGCCACACTCCTGGTGGCCCTGTCGGGTTGCCAGTCCGCATTCGAGCGTATTGATCACCGGGTTGAATCCCTGATGGCTCAGACGAATCGGGAAATGGGCGGAGATACGAAAACTCCGATCATCAAGGCTTGGGAGCTTGACACGACTGAAACCCGAGCCCAGCCTGAATCCGATCCAATAACGGAGAAACTTCCCACGTTCAATCCCTCTGCCCAGGAGCTTGAATTCCTCCCCTCGGCATCTTCAGACACCGAGCAGGTCATCTCGCGATTGGAGGGATATAACGTCGATTACGAAGATGCCACCCAACTCGATCTCGAGGCGGCTCTGGCGTATGCCATGCAAAACAGCCGTGACTTTCGATTTGCCGAGGAGGAATTCGTACTTGCGAGTTTGCGTCTGCTGATCGAACGACATCAATGGGGGCCACGATTTTTCAACGACTTCTCAGCTACTGTTCAGGGAGATGGTACGGACGGCTTGTTCGATACTTCTCTCCGCCTTGTCAACGAATTTCGCATCACCCAGCGATTGCCCTACGGCGGCACAGTCAGCGCTCGCGCCCTGGCCCGTGCCACTGAAGATCTTCATCTGCGTACAACCGGAGAAAACACCCAGAGCGCAGACATCATCCTGCAGGCGAATATCCCTCTGCTGCGGGGAGCGGGAACCGTCGCCCGGGAAAGCCGCATCCAGTCCGAGCGCAACATGATCTATCAATCCCGGAATTTCGAGCGATTCCGGAGAACTAATCTCGTTACCATCGCGAGTCAGTTCCTCAATCTGGTCGTGCAAAAAAAGAGTCTGGTGAACTCCGAACGCAGTGTGACAAGCTTTGAACTCCTCGAAGCCCGTGAGTTGGCGCTGCATCGAGGGGGGCGAAGCACAAGGTTCGAGGCCGCCCTCTCCCAAAACGCAACTATCTCGCAACTTGATTCACTCAATCAGGCGCGAGAGAGGTATCGTCTCTCGGTTGATCGATTCAAGGTGCAACTTGGTATGCCGGTGGATCAACCGGTGGTAATCATCGAGTCGAGCTTTGGCTTACCAACTCCCGATATCGATATGAATGAGGCGGTTCAGATCGCCATGTCAAATCGCCTCGATCTTCAAAACCGACGAGATCAACTCGCCGACGCCTATCGAGCGGTACATAACGCACGCAACGATTTGCTTCCCGATCTAAACCTTGATGCTTCCGCTACCTTGCCGACGGACCCCGACCGGGATCGCGCCGGCTTGGATTTCGATCCTGATGAGATCTCATTCCAGGCGGGGGTAACCTTCGGCCTGCCGCTGGATCGCGAGATCGAGCGTTTGAATATCCGGCAGGCCCAGATCAAACTTGAGCGGAGGCGAAGGGACTACGATGAATTTCGCGATACTGTGGCCATCAATGTCCGGGGAGCAGTTCGAGGAATTGACTCCGCTCTCTTCAGCCTTCAGATCCAGGAGCAGGGCATTGAGGTCGCCCAGCAGGAAAAGGCCAGCATCGATGCTGCTCCCGACCGGGCATCTTCCCGCGATAACGCCGAAGCCATCGACCGACTTTTGCGAGCCCAGGATCAGCGTGATGACGCGAAGCGTAACCTGGAAGTCTCAATCCTGGAATACCTGCGTGATACCGGGCAGCTCAGAATCAACCCCGAAGGCTCAATCCTGCCTCTCAGAGGCATGGAATTCAGCCAAAAGAGTGATGATCAGGAGCCGAAAACTCCCGGGGAAAATGCCGCGACTCCACCCCCCATGGCGGAATAATGAGTTTTTGATGAATACGAATACGATTTCTGGCTTTCTGGGACAAAAAGTGCAATCTCACCCCGGCAAACGGGGTTAAATGGATAGAGTGCTGGTCAACGTGGGAATGGACGATTTTAGCAAGAGATGCAAACCATGAAAAAGCAATCCAAGCGAGGTCTGACTGTCTCAATCACCATGCTGGTGGTGGTCATCATTATCAGCATGGCGGCGGCTGGTGCTTGGGCCATGTTCTACGTTGGGGCAGGCAACTCCGCCTCCATCGACAATGACATTTTCGCAGTCAAGAAAGGCGGATTCGAGATCGTCGTGCCGACCTCTGGCGAACTGGCGGCATTGCGTCAAATCGAGATCAAGAACCGGCTTGAGACCCGTGCCACCATCACCGAGATAATTGAAGAGGGCGAACACGTCAAAAAGGGCGCTCTGCTCATCAGCTTCAACGACGAGGACATTCGAAACAAAATCAAGGATGCGGATGATGCGCTGGACAGCGCGATTAACTCGCTGGAAAACGCGAAGGCCAATCTTGAAATTCGCAAAAAGACCCGGGAATCGGAACTCGCCAGGGCCGAACTGGAAATCACTCTGACCAAACTCGCCCTGCTGGCCTGGAGGGAAGGCGAGGATGTGACCAGACGACAGGATCTTGCCCTCGAACTCAAGACCGCCCAGATGGAGTATGACCGACTTCAAGTGTATTTTGAGGCTTCCAAGCGATTATTCGAGCAGGAATTCATCAGCCTTGACGAGTATACACGCAATGAGATCGCACTCGTAAGAGCGGAATCCAATCTCAAGCAGGCGAATCTCGACATCGATGTTTATGAGAAATATGAATATCTTCAGGATCGTGAAAAGAAGGAATCCGATCGCAAGCAGGCCGTTGATGAGCAGGATCGGACCAAGCAACGATATGACGCCGAAGTCCGTAGCGCTGAAAGTGATGTCCGAAGCGCCGAACGGATGGTCGAAAGCCGTCAGGAGCGCTTCGATAAATGGACGACGCAACTTGAATTGTGCGTGATCCTGGCACCTTCTGACGGACTGGTCGTCTACGCATCGAGCCTCTCGTCTGGAGGGCATCGCGGCAGCAACGAGGATCCCCCCATGGTTGGCACCGACGTTGCCCGGAACCGGACGGTCATCGTGCTGCCCGACACCTCCCAGATGATCGCGGAAGTGAAGGTCAATGAAGCCCTCAGTGGCATGATCAAACCCGGCCAACGAGCGACGGTCGTTTCAGATGCCCTACCCGACACCGTGCTCAGTGGAGAGGTCATGAGCGTGGGCGTACTCGCGCAGACTGGCGGCTGGCGCGACCCCAATCGTCGTGATTACACCGTCAAGATTCTGCTTGATGATTTTGCTCTCAGCCTTGGCCTCAAGCCCTCCATGCGCTGTCGCGCCGATATCAAGGTCGGGCGGGTGGATGACACGCTCTACATACCCATCCAATCTGTGTTTCGACAGGGACCAGTGGCCTACGCGTGGATTCCGGATGGACGCGGTTATTCGCAAACCGAAATCTCCATTGGGCAGGCTTCCGAGTTATACGTCGAGATCACCGGTGGCTTGAATGAGGGCCAGGTTGTTCTGATGCGAGAACCGGAAGCGAAGGAAGTCGCCTCACGTCTCGAGATTCCTGAGACCGGGCCGAACTATGGCAATGCTCCACCTTTGAATCGTTCTATGACCGAGTCTTCCTCTCCCCCTGAGCAGCATGTCGAGGCACAGGCGGCCCCGGAAGGTGAGCGACCTGAGCGATCGAGGATGGGAAGAGGTGGTGGCCGGCCCACCGCGGAGCAGATTCAGGAAATGATGAAGAATGCCACCCCCGAGCAACGGGCGGCTTGGGAAAAACGTGCCGCGGAGCGTCGAAATCGTGGTGGCGATAGGCGTTCTGACGGAGAATCTGAGGAAAAAGCCGGAGAAGTCTCCCCGGACGGTACGTGAACGGTCCTGAGTTTTCCCCAGTCACTTCGATCGGTCCCGGGACCGGTTTCGGTGTCTGATCCGCCATACCCATGCGAGCCCAAGGGTTGAAATAAAAATTCCCACGAGAAAGATTTGAATTCTACCCGTTCGGAAACGTTTAATTAATGTTGCAATCTGCCCTATTAGAAAGGATTCTCATAGGTGCCAGAGAAGTTTTTCTAACCTCTCCCGAAATGACAGGACTGAACCAGGGACGTGCAAAGAATACTGAAGATAAGATCCAGAACCGGCCTGACCACGATCGCAACGACAGTGATGATTGGGGCATTCGGGGTGCTTGCCGTGGGATCCTGGGCTCTCCTGAGCGGTAATGCCAGGAGGAACAATGCGGAGTCGTCTGATCTCTATCTCGTCACTCGAGGCAGCTTCGATATCCTTATCCCGGCCTCCGGCGAGCTTGTGGCACAGAACCAAATTGAAATCAAGAACAAGATTGAATCCCGATCGACCATCGCTGAGATCGTTGATGAAGGCTCGTTCGTTGAGAAAGGCCAGGTGGTGGTCAAATTCAATGACGAGGAGATCAGCAACCGGGTCCGCGACTCAGAGGAATCGGTCATCAGCGCTCAGAACAAGCTCGACAGCGCCCAAGAGGAGCTGGTCATCAAGAAGAAAACTCAGGAATCCGAACTTGAGAAAGCCCAGTTGAAAATCGAGTTGGCGGATCTCACGCTCAAGGAATGGCAGGATGGCGAGGTCGTGACCAAACGCCAGGAACTCCGCCTGGCCCAGCAGACCGCCAAGATGAACTACAACCGTCTCAAGGAGCGTTTCGAGGCGTCCACCCGACTCTTCGAGCAGGACTTCATCAGTTATGACCAATACAAACAAGATGAGATTTCACTTGTCGAGGCGGAAGCAAAATTAAAAAAGACCGAACTCGATAACAAGGTGTACGAAGACTACACCTTCAAAAAGGATCGCAAGCAGAAGGAATCTGATCTGTATCAGTCCCAGAAGGAACAGGTCCGGATCACTGCCCGCCAGAAGGCCGAAGTCAGCCGCGCTGAAAGTGACGTCTTCAGCCAGCAACGTCAGCTCAAGAGCAAGCAGGATCGTCTTAAAAAAAACCAGGAACAACTCGAATTCTGTACGATCATCGCCCCGCAGGACGGGCTGGTCGTGTACGCATCGAGTATGAATGCTTTCCGGTGGATGAGCCAAAGCGGCAGAGGCATTCAGGTCGGCACAGAATTGTGGCGCAACCAACTCATCATGGTTCTTCCCGACACGTCTCAGATGGTGGCGGAAGTCAAAGTCAATGAAGCCCTCAGCGGCACCGTCAAGCCGGGACAGAAAGCGACGGTAACCTGCGACGCCTTTCCCGACGATATCCTGACCGGGGTCGTGGACAGCATTAGCGTGCTTGCCGAGTCCGGCAACTGGACGAACCCCAATCTCCGGGAGTACACCGTACGGATCAAACTCGATGACGTAGGTGACAATCCCCTCAAGCCTTCCATGCGTTGCCAGGCGGATCTTCAGGTCGATCGTATCGAGGATTCACTGTATATCCCCATTCAGGCGGTCTTCCGCGAAGCCGCGAACATTTTTGTCTACGTGCCGCAGGGATCTGGATTCGCACAAAAGAAAGTCACTATCGGGCAGGCCTCGGAGTTGTTTGTGGAAGTCCTGGAGGGACTGAGTGAAGGCGATGAGGTTCTTGTTCGCGAACCACAGGCCGATGAAATCGTCTCAACCCTGCCCCCCGACGAGGAAACCAAGGATCCCGATGAGGATTCCGCGGATGACAACGTCGAGGACGCTGGCGATGCCGTAGCGAGCGAACCCGAAACTACGGAAGCTCCAGCGGAAACCGTCGAGACACCGACGGATACGGAGAAACCTGCGGTTAGCCCGGACAAGGAATCAGAAACTACGACTCCGCCCCCGCCCTTGGAGACGCAATCTCCTGGGGCAGCGACTTCATCTCCGGGGAATTGAAACGGCGAACCTCGATTTCCACCGGATTTGGCGTCTCGATGTCGCTATCGGTGGTCGCGTTGAGTTCCTTCAGCTTTCGCGTGCTGGAAAGCACTCTGCGCTCCAGCGAACCAACCGCATCGTTGTAGGACTCGCTCGCGCGTCTGAGATTCACCCCGATTTTCTCGAAGTGATCAACAAACGTTCCCACCCGCTTGTAAAGATCGCGTCCGACATCGGCAATCTCCTTCGCATTCTTCGCGAGTGCCTCCTGTTGCCACCCGTAAGCCGCTGACTGTAGGAGCATCACCAGGTGCATCGGCGTGACGATGAAAACGCGCTGGCGCATGGCATTGACTTGCAGATCGGGCATTATCTCCATCGCCGCACTCAAGGCCGACTCCAGGGGCATGAACATGACCACAACATTGGGTGTGTGCTCATACTGCTTCCAATATTCCTTTTTCGCCAGACGCGTGACGTGATCCTGCACTTGCTTCGCATGAGCGCCCAGTCGCTCCTCCTTGTCCGCATCAGGATCAATCGCATCCAGATAGGCATCCAGTGCGACCTTTGAATCCACAATAATCACGCCCCCCCCCGGCATCCGTATGGTCATGTCCGGACGATCCCGGGTATTCGGGTCATCCGTCTGCGGCTGCACTGCAAAGTCGCAATGCTCGGTCATGCCGGCCAGCTCGACCACGTTGCGAAGCTGCATTTCGCCCCAGCGGCCTCGCTGTTCGGGCCTGCGCAGCGCGCTGACAAGGCGGCCTGTCTCCAGCCCGAGTTTTTCATGAGACTCGGCAATGTGTTTAAATTGCTCTTCGAGGCCCTTGTACGCCACATCGCGTTTCTTTTCGATCTCCGTCACCGCAGTATTGTGTTTTTCAAGCAGCTCTTTGATGGGCTTGACAAGATGTTCGATTGCCAGTTGTTTCTTTTCAATATCGCCCTTCGCCACGGTCATCTGGGTTTCAAGCACCCGCTTCGCCAGCTCTAGAAACTGCTTGTTGTTCTGGGCCAGGGCCTCGGCCCCCGCCGCCTTGAACGACTCGCCGAGTTTGAGTTTCGCCTCGTCGAGCAGCTCATGCTGCTCCTGAAACTGCTGCTGACGCGACTTGAGTTGTTCCTTCAGGGTGGCAAGCTCACGTTCGGCAGCCTCCCGCCGCGCGTGGGCCTCTTCCCGCGCGGTGCGCTCGACGGCAATTTCTTCAGTGTGCTGGCCCGCCTGTTCCGTGAGCAATCCCGTTCTGGCCCGGAGATTGGCGAATTCATGATCTCTTGCCCCTCGACGGCTCAGCGACCACAGCAAGGCGGCGATCACCCCCAGCGTCATGCCTATTCCCAAGCCAATCAATGCGTCAAGCCAATCGATCATTGTCGCATCATACCCGTTACGGGCGATTCAGTTTCTGCGATTGCAGGTGCTCATCCCAGCGGGTGTCCAGATCATGCTCCACCCCCAGCAGATCCAGAATCTTGCCCGCCATGAAATCCACCAGGTCCTCGATGGTGCGGGGCATGAGATAGAACCCCGGCGAGAGAGGGGTGATGATCGCCCCCGCTTCGCTGAGTTTGGCGAGGTTGAGAATGTCGATGTGGCTCAGTGGGGATTCGCGATGAGCCAGAATCAGTTTTCTGCGTTCTTTGAGCGTTACCGCCGCCGCACGCTGGATGAGATTGCCGGTGATTCCCGCGGCGATCGCCCCCAACGTGTTGCTCGAGCAGGGCACGATCACCATGCCTTGATGGAGAAACGAGCCGGAGGCGATCGTCGCACCGAGATCGTTGTCATTCTGGATCGTGACCAGATCGCCCCGGCCGGAGGTAAGGGCGTCGGGATCGAGCTGTTTCATACCCAACTCATCAGCAAGAAGCCTGCGTCCGAGCTTGCTCACACTCAGGTAGATCTCAACTTCCGCCTCGGCAAGCAACTCCATCACCCGCAAGGCATAGGGGGCGCCGCTGGCTCCGGTAATGCCGAGGACGATGCGCTGGGGTCGGCTATTGTTCATTTGGGAGTCACTCTTTCATCCCCCGGAAAGGCCTGTCTCCATAGGGTAGCCGATCGAGCGTAACCGGGCCGAATTGTTACACTGAAAATGAGCTAGGAGGCCAGGATGGACAAATCTTTGGACGCCGTGAGAGCTTCGATTCTGATCGGATGCCTGTTCGTGATACCCGGCTGCGTAACGTGGTCTTCGTACCCGCCGCTGAAAATGACCGATCGGATAGCAAACCCCTCCAATGAGCCGATGCCGACCCTGATGACCAGGGCGATTCGCTTCGCTTACTTTCATTACGGGAGCGGCGAAGAAGACTTCGCCATCAACCTTCCCGAAGGTGTCCCCTCCGAGATTTATACCCGTGTAATCCGCAAGCTTGAAATCGGGCACCCGATGACCGACCCAAATGAAACCGCCTACCACGTCCTGGAAATCCGCATCCGCGGCGTGGAGGCTGAGGTCGATCTGCTCTATCCTCGCCAAGGAAGCATCTATGAAATGGTGACGCTTTCTTTTCGGCGCAGGTTGGTCGAAGGCTGGACGGTTCTCACCTCACGCCTGAGGCGCGTTCATGTGGATCGCCCGCAGCCCAACTATGTCCCGCCTGCGCCAAACGTCCTGCCCAACCCGAACCGGCCGTCCGAGGCGGAATAGTCCGACGCCTGCCTTCCTCGAATCGGACCGGGAGCAGATCCGGGTTCTCCCTGCCGCATTCGATGAAACCCATCGAACCGATCGCCTGGGATTTCCGTAGGATGGAATCACGCCATCGCTGTTTAAATAATGACGACATCATCCATCCAAACTGAGTACGAATCGTTCTATCAAGGTCGACCCGTCTGCATAACCGGAGGGGCGGGGTTTATCGGCTCAACCCTCTGCCATCGGCTGCATGAACTTGGGGCCAGTGTGTCGGTGATCGACGATCTTTCCAGCGGACGGGAAGAAAATCTTGCCGGTCTCGATGACCGCTTTCGCTTTGTAAGAGGCTCGATTCTCGATCCCAAGGCCTTGAGTCAAGCCATGGACGGGGCGGAGATCGTGTTTCACCAGGCGGCATTGACATCCGTACCTCGAAGTGTCGAGGAACCGGACTTGTATCACAAGGTGAACACCACCGGAACGTTTTGCGTCCTCGAAGCGTCACGAAAGGCCGGGGCGAAACGCGTCGTGTACGCTTCCTCCAGCAGCGTCTACGGTGAGCAGGTCGAAAGCCCGAAGGTTGAGTCGATGCGTCCGGACCCCCGATCGCCGTATGCCGCCGCCAAGTGCGCCGGGGAATGCCTTCTCAACGCCTGGGCACACTCCTACGGTCTTTCCACGATCAGCCTGCGCTACTTCAACATTTTCGGCCCCCGCCAGCGCCCGGACTCGCCTTACGCGGCCGTGATTCCGCGCTTCGCCGAAGCCATGCTGGGGAATATGCCCATCACGATTTATGGCGACGGCACGCAAACCCGTGACTATACCCATGTCACCAACGCCATTCATGCCAATCTTCTCGCCGGTTCGAGTCGACGCGATCTGAAAGGCGAGTGCTTCAACATCGCCTGCGGCGTGAGCACGGATCTGCTTGAACTGATCACCTTGATGAGCCATCACTATGATGTTAAACCTCAGATTGAATATGCGCCGATGCGCCCCGGGGAAGTCCTGCACAGCCTGGCCAGCATCGATCACGCCCGCGAATTGATCGGGTATGAACCGTTATGTTCGTTTGAATTGGGGCTCACGGACGTGCTGGCGTATTACCAGTCAGGCTTCACGGTTGCCCGTTCCTGATACTCTCTCTTGCACCTTCATGACGACGATGGTCTGGTCATCATTCGGACGCACACTGCTTTCATGAACCTTCAATGCTTCGGTCACGTGAGAGATGACGCAATCCGGTGCCCCCGTGCATTCGAGCAGTGATTTTTCAATCCCCTCCAGGCCGAACATGCGGCCCTGTGGTGAAAAGGCTTCCGTGATCCCGTCGGTGTAGAGCACGATGGTCTGGCCGGGATCGAGGGTGATGGATTCTTCCTGATATTCCACCCCCTCCAACACTCCGAGGGGGACCCCTCCCACCGCATCGAGACGCACGATGTGTGCCGGCGGCCCCGGAGTCATCAACACCGCCGGAGTATGCCCGGCGCGGGCATAGACGAATTCTCGACTGACGGGGCAATAGTGGCAAAGGAGAGCGGTCACAAACGTTCCTTCAAATCCCTTATCGACCAGATGCTGATTGGCAAAGTCCAGGACTTTTCCGGGGCTATCCAATTCTGCGGGAGCCGCATAAAGAATCGCGTTGAGCATGGCGACCACGGTCGCCGCCGCGGGACCATGCCCTGAGGCATCGGCAATGAGCAAAGCCCAGGGGCCGTTGGGATCGTGCGATTTTCGATCCGCGGATTTGCGCAGAGGAACAAAGTCGTACATGTCGCCCCCGGCGAGGTCGAACATCTCGTAATGTGCGCCGAGGGAGACGCCGGGAATATCCGGCAGTTCCTTGGGTAGCAATGCTCTCTGGATACGGGCAATCTGATCCACCTCGCGCCGATTCGCCTCGTTCGCCTCCCTCAGAGTTTTGGCCGCCATGACATTGCGAACGGTGGTGCCCACAAGATTCGCCCGGAGAATGACTTCCTCGAGATCGGCAACTGAATAATCTTCCGGTCCTTCCCGAAGCAGTATCGCCCAGTTCAGCGGTTCGCCGTTGTCAAACAGGGGGATCGCCATCATCGACCCGTAGTCGGCCAGGGCGTTGCCCAAGACCGGGTCGTCCTTCAGATACATGTTGTGAATAATCTCCGGATACGCCTGCCGTATTATCTCCGCCAGAAAACCTCCCCGATGAACCGGCATCTCATCCCAATCCCCCCAGGGATTGGCTTCACTCAGTTCCAACATTTGATCACCCTTCAACAGGCGGGTGATTTTGTACTCCCCGGGTTTCAGACCCCGCGTGGACAGGGAGATATAGCCGCGAGATCCTTCGAGCTTGCGAATCCCTTCCGCGAAATCCCGAAGCACTTCATTGGGCTCGGTAGCGCGACTGATCGCCCCGACCATCTCCATGAGAATGGGAATGCGCTTATTGCCGGAAGTATCCACACACGCCATCCCCTGAAAGAGATCCCCGCGGCCTGAACAAGTAGCCTGAGCACTTTGCTTCACCGAAGACGCATGCATGTAGCTGCCCTGAATAGTCATGACCGGATCATAGCGCTCCAGTCCCTGCCGGGGCGATCCACTTTCCCCCTCAATTCGAGATCGTATGAGCCGCATGGTCCGCAACTGGCTTATCTGGAGCCCATTTTTTCCTGATTTCCACGACTCCCGCCAGGCAGGACAACAAAAGCACCACCACCAGAATGACCACCGTCAACCATCGGTTTCGATGCCGCGCTCCCACCCATTTCGTTCGGCTGTTCATCACCAGCAGCAGGGCGGCAAGAAAAGGTATGAACGCCGCCCCCAAGATGGCATAGTACTTCTGCACGTCTTCAAACGGCTTGGTGACTTGTAATAGCGGAATGATCGCCAAAGCGAGCAGGAAAATTCGATAGGGCATCGCGCGGGTGTCAATGACTTTCACCCCGGGCGCAGACTCTGGCCCACTCTTCGTCCGCAGCATCGAACAGTAATCGGCGAAGAGATAAGGCACCGCCTGCCAGACCCCCAACAGACTGCTGAAAACCGCGGTCCACGCCCCGATGAGAAATATCCAGCGCCCGGTATTGCCGGCGGTCTCCTGAATCCGATCGGCAAGGGAAACAATCAATCCCGCGCCTTTGCCCTGAAGTTCGATGCCGTTGGCGATGATGATCATTCCCATGCCGAAGAGGGCGATCATGATGTAGCCGGCCACGAGATCGATCCGACAGATACGCAGGTCATCGGGGCCGGTTCGACCCGCTTCGCGAATCCAGTACCCATAACACAACACCGTCAGGGTGCCTCCCACGCCCCCGAACAGGGCGATGGTCCACGTCAACCCGCCCGCGCTGAATTGCGGAATCGTCGGCCGGAGCAGGCCGCTCATCAGTTGCGAAAGATCAGGGCGCAGCATGATCGCCGTGGTAATGACGGCAACAAACATAATGCCGATACAGACGCCCATAATTCTCCCGAACCATTTGAACCCGCCCCCCCAGGCAATAATCACCCCCACCAGACTGTGGGCAATGCCGAAGACCAGCCTCGCCTGCGCGTCATCTTCAAAGAGGGGAATCATCGCGTGCATGGTTACGCCACACGCGCTGATGAGCGCCGCTCCGGTGAAAAAGCTCCACGGCAGGAAATACAGGAGAAACAGGATTTTCAGGGGCCACCCGAAGTGAACCATCGCGCCTTCGAGCAGCGTCTGCCCGGTAGCGAGTTGCCAGCGGGCGAGCCCTTCGTTGAGGACAAATTTCAGGAAGGCTCCCAGAGGAACCGCCCAGATGATGGCCAGTCCGAGTTTGCTTCCCGCAAACCCCGCCGTGGCCAGATCACCCGCCCCCACCCCGGTGGCGGCGACGAGCATTCCCGGTCCGATGAGCGCAAAGAGTGTAAAACGCAGCTTCATGGTCTGCGGAGGGTAGCAATTCATCTCATGCAGCACATGGGCCACAGATAAAGTCTATCAGTTATCTTTTTTCAATTATGGTGAATCACTCCATCAAGAGAGTTGGACCTCTTTGCTGGTGAAATTCCTCAAGGCAAACACCCAATAACTCCTTGGTGAATCTCCAATCACCACATATTTGAACGATCACCACATCTGCTCCTACATCTGGGTTTGATTTCCTTGAGAGGGAATACAAAACTCAATAAGGGGGACCGGATCGCATTTTCCGTTTGCCTGGCAACGTCACAGCCTTCCCCAAACACGCTCAGCCCTCGGCTGAGGATGGCCCAGACTTCTATATCACCTTTCCTCTGGAGTCCCCATGTCAACCTCGCGTTTCCTCCTCACTCTTATTGCCAGCCTGACCCTCACTTCATTCGTTTCTGCAAGCGACAAACCGACGCTCGAAATGCGTCTCGAAAAACTTGCGGAAACCCTTGAGGCCGCCCGCATTGCTGCACACATCCCCGGCATGTCGATCGCGATCGTCAAGGATGATGAAGTCGTCTGGGCGCGCGGCTTCGGCCTCGCGAATGTCGAGACCCAGAGGCCCGCCGACAAACGTACGATCTACGCTGTCGGCTCGACGACAAAGGCCTTCACCGCCACGCTCGTCGGGATGCTGGTGGACGAGGGCAAGATGAACTGGGACGACCCGGTGACGAAGCACCTGCCGTACTTCGACCTGGCGGTGCGCAGTGAGGACGAGAACGCCGAGTGTACGTTGCGCGATCTGCTCAGCCATCGCCACGGTTTTGCGCGAATGGGGGTCCTGATCATCGGGGGCAACGCCTCGCGCGAGGAAGTACTGCGCACGGCGGCGGGTGCTGAACCATGGGATGATTTCCGAAAGGGATTTCATTACTGCAACGTCACATACCTCGCCGCCGGTGAAGCGGCTGGTGTCGCAGCCGGAAGCTCATGGGACGAGATGATGATGGAGCGTATCTTCAAACCGCTCGAGATGGATTCAAGCTCACTCTCCTTGCTTGAAGCACAGAAAAATCCTCGTCTGGCCCTCGGCTACAAGTGGATCGCAACCCTTGAGCAGCTTGAGCACGAGGAGATGGTCGATCTGAACGTCATCGGCCCGGCGGGGTCGATAAACTCCAACGCAGTTGACATGGCGCAGTGGGTACGCCTCCAACTCGGCCAGGGTGAAACGCACGGCGTGAGATTGATCTCGACCGAGCGCATTCTTGAAACCCATGAGCCGCAGATTGAAATCACCAACGACATGTCCTACGGGCTCGGGTGGATGCTGCGAAAGCACAAAGGACGAACGCTCATCGAGCATGGGGGCAACATCGACGGTTTTAGCGCGCAGGTCGGTCTCATGCCGGAGGAGAATGTGGGGTACGTCCTCCTGATGAACCTCAGCGCCTCGCCGCTACAGCAGGCCTCGCTGTCGATGGTCTTCGACGCGCTGCTGGACGAATGGCCGGAAGAACCCCCCGCAGAGCATACGGCAGTGGAGATCGAGTTTGAAGACTACGTCGGTCTCTACGTCGCCAACTTCGCAAAATTCAGGGATGAGGAATTCGAGATCCTCATCAACGACGACCGGCTGGTACTCGATGTCCCAAGCCAGCGCTCGTTCGATCTCAAGCTGCCAGACAAGGACGGCAAATGGACCTTCGCCCTGACTGATTCCATCGCCATCTCCTTCGAGCGTGACGACCAAGGTACGGTTGTCGGCCTTACGATGCACCAGGGTGGCTTTAATTTCAGCGTCCCTCGCAAGGGCCTCGACATCGAGTCCGAATTTCCAACCCTCGAACTCAAGAAATACGTGGGCATCTACGTTCGAGCCCGGGGAGGAAAGCAGGTCAAAATCTCCATCGAGCAAGGCCACCTCACCATGGATGACAAGGGAAATCTGCTGTCATTCAACACGCCCGATGCCGAAGGACACGCGTCTCTGCGCGCTCGACCTGACTGGGGCGCGACCTTTAAAACTGATGCCGAAGGGAAGATCGAAGCGTTCGTCTTCCATGGCGGGGCCGGGGACAGGCTTTTCACGCGGCTGGCTGACGCGCCGGATTCCGAGCTCCCTACCCTCGAGGAGGTTCTCGCCCTGCGCAAGACCGACATGCGCATCGCCGCCATCATGGCGGACAACGGAACCAGGATCACCGGCAAGGTCTGGTTTGCCCAGGCTGGCCTTCGCGGCACTCTGACGATTTACACCAAGGGCAGCGACCGATACGCCAGCCACCTGGACTTCGGCAAATTCGGTCGCGTCAGCACGGTCGCCAGAGGCGACAAAGCCTGGATCAACTACGGGCTGCGTGGTTTAACGGAGCTGAATGGCGACGAGTTGACCCAGGCTCTCCTTGAACACCCCGGCGCAGTCGAAGGCGACTGGAATGACTTCTTCGACTCTGTCGAGGTCATCCGCAACGACACCGTGAACGACCGCCCAGTCCACGTCGTCCGCCTCAAGAAAGGCAACCTGCCCAGCCGCACGTATTGGGTTGACGCAGAGTACGGCGATGTCCTGCTCGTGAAGCAGATCACGATCGATGGCTCGGTTCGGATTCCCACATCGGTGGCGTACGCTGACTTCGAAGAACTGGACGGACTTCGTGTGCCGATGCGCATCGAGGTCAAAAACCCGGCATCGGGGAGAAAGGTCTTGACCATTGACAAGATCGAGTCGGGGCTCGACCTCAGCGACGAAGTGTTCACGATTGAGGATCCAGAGGCCAACAGGTAACTATCTCCGCCAGAGCAATGAAGAAGTTGTATTCATTCGTTTGTGCAGGACAACTGGATAATGCGCCGTCGCTGTCCATAGCCCCCTGATCGTGACCTCATTCAATCCCGCGCGATCAACATGCTCACTGAATTGCTATTTGCCATTCCTTGATATACGATTAGAAGTCATGGGCAGGTCGTTCTTTTAAGGGGAGCCATAGGCAATGTCGTTCGACTCGATTAATGCTGTTCTGATCACCATCGCATTCTTGGTACCAGGATTCATTCTTTCTTCCGTACTGGCAATGACGTTTCGCAGACGTTCAAAAACACCATCTGAACTACTGCTTCAATATCTGACTCTGAGTTGCATTAATCATGGCTTCTGGTCATGGCTGCTCGTCATAATGGTGAGCGGGCAATGGCTGCAACTATATCCGATCCGTACCGCATTCTTAATCTTTCTTGTCGTATTTGTTTCCCCGGTCGTCTTCGGTCTGATTGCCAAGAGCCTGGCTCGCAATGATCACATTCAAAGCGGACTTGCCGCTATCGGATTTAAGGTTCATCGGTTTATCCCTACGGCCTGGGATTATAAATTTGAAAAGGAACGACCAAGCTGGGTGGTCGTCAGACTTAAAGACGGATCGATCGTATACGGCTTCTTCGGCAATTTTTCCTTTGCCGGCGATGATCCCGAAGAACGTGACCTATACATCGAAGCAGTCTTTCGGCAGGGCGATTCCGACCAATGGCAGCCCGTTGCAGATACGGAGGGTATACTCATCAAGGCAGATGAAATCGCAACGATCGAGTTTCGGCGGATTGAAGGCCCAAAGGAAATTGTGTAATGGCGAACAGAAAAACAAGTACGGAAAGACCAGCCACGCCCAACAATAGTCAAGTCACGACCAAAGGGTACCAACCCCAAGGCCAACGAGGCTATCAACCGCAGTCTAGTAAACCGCTCGATCCAAAGAATTTGACACCTCCGAAGGGAGGCAGCGCCATTCAATCGCCCAAAAATGGTGAATCTACTGGAAAGTGAGATACTGGTGTAGTGTCATACTCACGATTAAAAATTGCCACAGCTTCGCACTTTGATCTTTGAAGCTTCCACGATCATTCCCGCTCCACCAGCATACTGACGGAATTTCCTCCACCGAGGCAGAGGCTGGCGATGCCTCGTTTTGCATCCGTGCGGATCATTTGATGGAGCAGGGTGGTAATCACCCGGGCCCCGGATGCCCCGATCGGGTGTCCCAGCGCGATCCCACCGCCGCAGACATTGAGTTTGTCTTCGGGGATGTCCAGCACCTTGATATTGGCGAGGAGCTGGGCGGCAAAGGCCTCGTTGAGTTCAAACAGATCGATGTCGGCCACCGTGAGATTGTTTCGTTCGAGCAGCGCCGCGATCCCCAACGCGGGGGCCTCGAAGATGTCCTTCGGCTCCACCCCGGAGGTGTAATAGTCCACAATTCGCGCTATGGGGGTTGCGCCGATCTCGGTTGCTTTTTCCTGCGAAGCGACAATGAGAGCTGCGGCTCCGTCGGAAATCTGCGAAGCGTTGCCGGCGGTGATGCTTTCATGTCCGGGGATGACACGAAGTTTGGCCAGAGCTTCCGCGGTTGAATCTGCCCGGATTCCTTCATCCGACGACACGCCGCCCTCTGGCCCGGGGGCTTTTCGATTGCCCACCTGCTGGCCGGTCAGGGCGATGATTTCCGCATCGAACCAGCCGTTCTCGGTGGCTTTCGCGGCACGTTGGTGGCTCTGGGCGCTGAAACGATCCTGCTCCTCACGACTGATGCCGTTCTTCGTTGCGGTGTGGTCGGCAGCGTTGGTCATACCCCAGCACTCAAAGGGGCAGAACAAACCGTCATGCTGCATGTGATCCTGGAATTCGGCGGAGCCGAATTTCACCCCGCCCCGCAAGTGTGCATAGTGAGGGGCGGCGGTCATATTCTCGAAACCGCCCGCGAGGACCAATTGATTGTCGCCGGCCTTGATGGATTGCGCTCCGAGCATGACCGCCTGAAGCCCTGAGCCGCACACCTTGTTGATGGTCATGGCGTTGAGGGTTGTGGGCAATCCCGCTTTCAGGCCCGCCTGTCGGGCCGGGTTCTGGCCGAGACCGGCCTGGAGCACGCATCCCATGATGCACTCATCGATGTGGTCCTTCGCGGCGGGAATTTCCCCCAACACCGCCTGGATGGCAAATGCCCCGAGCTGGGGCGAAGGCACACGACTCAATCCACCGAAAAATCGGCCGATCGGGGTTCGTTTGGCGGCAAGGATGACAGGTTGAGGCATGTGAAAACAGCTCCAAAGACGGTAAGACCCTATCGGGGTGAGCTCGATCTTATCCCGCTCATCACCCGGATTCGCTACAATCGTGTCAATCGGCGTTGACGCCGGGATCCTCTCGAACTCCCCGTCTGGTGACACTGCATTAGCGCCCGACGGCTCCGTATTTTACCAGTACTCATTGAATCGAACACAACACGTTCAATAAATCATACGTCCCTCTCCCGAAGTAAGACATGCCCGACGCACACAGTCGCCAACCGCAATACACCACCGACAATCTGACCTCGCTGCAGAGTCATATCCTGGCGGAGGAGCAGCGACATCCCGGCGCAACCGGCGATTTCTCCTGGATACTCTCGGCCATCGCCCTGGCCGCGAAAGTCATCGCCAACAAAGTCCGTGGCGCCCGAATTCAGGATGTTCTCGGCGATATCGGCGAGACGAACGTGCATGGCGAGAAGCAACAAAAACTCGACGTCATCGCCAATGAGATCATCGCCCGGTGCCTGGGGGATCGCGCGAACATTTCCGTTCTCGCTTCCGAAGAGGATGAACATCCGACCGTTCTCCGCGATCGCGCCGAAGGCGGTCGTTATTGCGTCCTCTTCGACCCGCTTGACGGTTCCTCCAACATCGATTTCGGCGTCGGAGTGGGAACGATCTTCAGTGTCCTGCGTAACGACCGGCTCAAGCCCCGCGATGTGCCTCATCACATCCAACCGGGTTCCCGCCAAGTTGCCGCGGGCTACATCCTCTACGGCTCATCCGTCATTTTCGTGCTTACGACCGGGAACGGCGTGGACATGTTCGTCCACGATCATTCCATTGGAACCTTCGTACTCGTTGATCGCGGCATCAGGATTCCCGAATCGAACAAAATCTATTCCATCAACGAAGCCTACTGTAATACGTTTCCCGAAGGGTACCGGAACTACCTGGACTGGGCGCACGACGAGGGCTATTCCAGCCGCTATATCGGTTCCATGGTCGCGGATGTGCATCGGACCCTGCTCAAGGGGGGGGTGTTTCTCTACCCGCCGACCAAAGCTCATCCCGAGGGCAAGTTGCGCCTGATGTACGAAGCCAATCCCATGGCCATGATCATGGACCAGGCGGGGGGCAAGGCCCTGGCGGGAAGCGAACGCATCCTCGACATCAGGCCCACCGACCTCCACCAGCGCACCAGCGTCATCATGGGCTCGCCCCGGGAAGTCGATCATGTCGTGCGTCATCTCGATAGTTCCTGATCATCTCTCTGTCATACTTCAGGCTGGCTGAAGCTGGCAGCCATCACGAACAGTTTATCTCACCACGAAATTTCCACGAAGATCCATGACCCCAACCACCACCGAAACCTCAATCACCCTCTCCAGAAACACCAACCAAGCCCTCGGCATCGGTGAATATGCCGTGGAATTCATGTCCGGCTCGGCGGGGCAACCCGATCCTGCGGTCCATGACAAGACGAATTTGCTCTTTACCGATTCGGTGCTGTGCGGGTTGTCCGCCCTGGCCCTGGGAACCAACGCCCCGACGGTGCTGCGGGAAGAAGCCCTGAGCTATGAACGTCCGGACGGTGTTTTCCTGTTCGGATCGAGTCAGCGGGTAGCTCCCGAAAAAGCCATCGTCGCCAACTGTTCGGCGGTGCGGGAATGGGATTCCAACGGCACGAACTTCGGTTTCAATCCCGCCCTCGGTCATACTGCCGGGGAGTTCGGGCATAATGATTTCTATCCGGTGGCGATCGCCGCCGCCCAGCTTGCCGATCTCGACGGGGCGCAGGCCCTGCGGGGCATGGTGTGCATCGATGAGATTCGGGGCCGTCTCGCGGAGGTCTTCAGCCTCAAGAGCTACCGTATCGATCATGTCGTTCACGGGGCGATCGGCTCCGCCGCAACCTACGGGGCGATGCTGGGGGCGACTGCCGAGCAGATCGAATCGGCAATCGGGATGTTTGTCGCGCATTACATTCCCTGGCGCGCCATCCGGGCGGGAAAGCAGCTTTCCGATTCCAAGGGGGCGTCGGCGGCAATCTCGACTGAAGCCGCGATCCTCTGCATGCAACGCTCGATGCGGGGCTTCGCGGGCCCGAAGGACATTTTCCGAAACCCGGAAGCGATCTGGCGACAATTCGAACCGACCGATGGAGACTCGCCGTTCGATCTCGTCCTGTCCCATTCCGGGAGCGACTTCGCAGTGATGGGTATGCATTTCAAAATGGGTCTCTATGAGCACCAGTCCGCCGGGGCCTTGCAGGGATTGATCGACCTGATCGAGAAAAACCCGCTGATCATCGAAAACCCCGACGCAATCAGCGCGATCAAGATCGTCGCCTATGAACCGGCGTTCGGCATCATCGGTGATCCGGCGAAACGCGACCCCCGGACAAGGCAATCCGCAGATCACTCGATGGTCTACATTGTCAGTCGCAAGTTGAAGAAGGCGATCGACCTGGCAAGGGAAACGGGCAGCCCCCGACTCGCTGACTCCAATGACGGCTACTGGAAAAAGCTCATGCTCAGCCCGTATGACTTCAACTCAGATGCGATCTTCGACCCCGAAACCCGCGCCCTCATGGAAAAGATCACCTTCGAGCATGGCGGGCCGGATTATGACGCCAAGTATCCGGATGGCATCCCCACGTCGATCATCATCACGCTGGAAAACGGGGAGACGTTCGACAGCGGGCTGGTCATGTATCCTGCCGGTCACGCCCGCAATGAGTCGGCAAACCTTGACGACATCCTCGCCACCAAGTTCGACATGCTGGGATCGCTCGCTCTGGATGATCCGCAATCATTGATCACTCGTTTCAATGACATCGCGAATCACTCCGCGGACGAGTTGAAGTCGCTCTATGACTTCGAGATTCTCAACCGGGGCAAGTTCGAGTAGGCAAGCAGATTATCACTGGAGCTGGCCATGAGATATCTTCGTTTTCTTGCATGTGTATCCATCACCCTGACGGTCGCCACCACCTTCATCGGTTGTCAGGCTCCATTTGCCTCGTCCCACGTTCGGCAGGTGTTGTTCGACTCGGTTCCCGCCCGGATTGAGCAGCGGATCACCCAGGAAATCGAGAAGCAGCAGATGGTCGGGCTTTCCGTCGGCCTCCATGTCCGGGGCTGGAAGTCTGCAACCCTTCACTACGGCTGGGAAGACCGAGAGCAGGAGATTCCAGCGTCTGATGACACCATGTATCGCTGGGCGTCAATCTCCAAACCCGTCACCGCCATCCTCGCCATGCAGCTTTATAACGAAGGCAAGCTGGACCTCGATCGTGATGTGCGTGAATACGTTTCCGAGTTCCCGGCAAAGCCCTGGCCGATCACACCCCGTCAACTGCTCTGCCATCAGGGCGGGGTCGTTCATTACACCAACGGCGAGGTGATTCCGACCATTCGAGAGTATGACGTCGAGAACCCCTATCAGGACACGATCCTCGCCCTCGACAAGTTCAAGGAATCCCCCCTCGTCGGTGAACCGGGTACTCGGTTCTCCTACACCACACACGGCTACATGCTCCTCGGAGCGGTCATCCAGCGTAGTGGTAATGAGGCATTTGCCAGTCAAGCCCACAATCGCGTCGCCGAGCCCCTGGGTATGAGCAGCTTCCAGCCGGATTATCAATGGATCGACATCCCCCATAGAACCATCGGGTATCGAAAAAACCGCGAGGGCGAGGTTGAACGGTCCGGGGATTGGGATGTGAGTTGGAAGCTCCCCGGCGGCGGGTTCATATCGAATGTTCACGATCTGACCCGCTTCGGAGTGGGCTTGCTGGAAAACAAGCTCGTCGATTCATCGACCCGGGCCATGATGTGGACTCCCCAGAAAACCCAGGACGGCGAAACGACCCTTTACGGCCTTGGATTCTTAACTCTCATGATCGATCACAGAAGAGTGGCAGCCCACAGCGGATCCCAACAGAAAACCGCAACCTTACTCATGATGGACCCTGAAAAAAACATCGTCATCGCCCTGATGTGCAACACGGAGGGGAGCCGGCTTGCGGAGCTCGCCACCGACTTGCTGCGCATTCTCGTGGATGAGTATCGATATTGATCCAGTAACCATAACGTTCCAGGAGATTGTGCCGTGAGACTATGCTTGTGCCTGTTCATCGCTTCGGTGGTTTTGATTACGAACACTTCCCACGCTCAGGAAGACAACTCGCTGCGCTGGTGGCTGCCGGAGGATCGCGCCGCCCAGAAGGAGCTTGAAGCCGCGCTCAATGCCGTGCCCACTCCCGCCAGCCTGCGGGCTTATCACGAACTCTTCGCATCCGAACCTCACCTGGCCGGGACGCCGGGCGACTTGCGAAATATCGAACGTCTCATCGACTCCTTCGAAGAACTCGGGCTTGAGGTTCAGGTCCACGAATTCTGGGCGTATCTCGCGTATCCCGTCGAGGCGACCGTGGAGATCATCGGAGCAGGAGTCGACGGCGGCAATCTTGCCCTGCCGGTTCATGAAAAACTGCTCGACGAAGATCCTTTCGACGATCATGAGGATCTCCTCATGGGCTGGAACGCCTACAGCGGGTCCGGCGATGTCACCGCCGAAGTGGTGTACGTGAACTACGGCACGATTCAGGACTTCAAAATAATCTCCGAACTCGGCATCGATCTGACCGGCAGGATTGCGTTGGCCCGCTACGGCGGCAATTTCCGGGGCTACAAGGCGAAGTTCGCCGAGAAAGCGGGAGCGATCGGCCTCATCATCTACACCGATCCCAAAGATGCTGGCTTCAGCAAGGGCGAGGTCTATCCGGAAGGCGGATGGGCGAATGAATCCTACATTCAAAGAGGCTCGATCAAGGCCCTGGACTATCAGGGCGATCCCCTCACGCCTTTTGAACCGGCCACGAAAAATGCCCGTCGTTTATCGACCGACGATATCGCCCTGCCGCATATTCCCGTGCAGCCCATCGGTTATGGCGCTGCCAAGCAAATACTTTTGCGAATGCGCGGCACACCTCTGTCGGAAGACCTCGCCGCCTCCTGGCAGGGTGGATTCGACTTTGATTATCACCTCACCGGCGGCAGCGGTTTGCGGGTGCGACTGATGGTCAAGCAGACCCGCAGGATAGCGAGGTCCGCCAATGTTCTGGCGACCTTGCCGGGGGCCATCTTCCCCGATGAAAAAATTTATATCGGCTGTCATCATGACGCCTGGGGGTACGGGGCCGGCGATCCGCTGTCGGGCACCATGCTCGTGTATGAAGCCGCCAAGAGCTTTGCCGCCGCCGCCAAACGAGGGTTTCGCCCGGCCCGGACCATCGTCTTCGCCAACTGGGGGGCGGAAGAATACGGCATCATCGGCTCCACGGAATACGTCGAGCAGTTCCGAAAGGAACTGATGTCGGAAGTGGTCGCGTACATCAATCTGGATGCGGCCACCATGGGACCGAATTTTCACAGCAGCGCTTCGCCCTCGCTCAAGCAGGTGATCGAAGACGTCACGCATCTGGTACCCCAGGCAAAGTCTGACGATGAGACACCCATATTCGCAAAATGGCTGGGCGATAACGACGAGCCGAACTTCGGCAACCTGGGCGGCGGCTCGGACCACGTCGGCTTCTACTGCCATCTCGGGATCCCCTCCTGCTCACTCGGGGCCGGCGGCGCGCCGGGCACGGCGTATCACTCCAATTACGACAACATTGCGTGGTATCAGAAAGTGGTGGGCGAGGACTACGAACCGGCCCTGATGCTGACGCGGGTGGTCAATCTCCTCGCGGCTCGCCTGGCGAACGCGACGATTCTTCCCCTGAACCCGGTTCGCTACGCCGTGGATGGAGTCGCGCATCTTGAGGCGCTTGAGAAACGCGCCCAGGAACTCGATTTTGTCGTGGATCTGACATCCCTCAGGCTACCCATGGAGGACTGCCGGCAACGTGCGAATGAGGTGAATGAATACCTGCTCGATGCGATCCAGCGCAATGCCCTTGAAGCTTCGCACATCGCGCGGATCAATGCCGCCCTGCATGCAATGGAGAAGACCTGGATGATCCAGCAGGGTTTGCCCGATCGCCCGTGGTACCGAAATCTCTACGCGGCGACGGACCCCAACTCGGGTTACGCCGCGTGGATGCTGCCCGCCTTGCGTCGCGCGATCGAAAACCGGGATGCGGATGACTTGCGTACTCAGATAACAACGTATCTCGAAGCCCTGAAGAATCTCCAATCTACGCTGGTTGATATTGAGAAAGCTATTTTGCGGGCCTCTGAATAAGACCGCGGCTTTCTTCGCGGGCGGGTTTTCCCGTCCGGCTGGGTGAATGTGATAATAAGCCGGTCCTGAATAATGCCTTTGAAGTCACTCGTCGGGGATGACGATACTCACCCCCGCGGCTATACTGCGTCCGCAGCCGTTTAGCCACCGGCTGGAGCAGTCACGAAGGTTAGCGGCCGTGACAATTCGGGCTAGTAGCTCAGTTGGCTAGAGCGCACCCCTGATAAGGGTGAGGTCGGTGGTTCGAGTCCACTCTGGCCCACTAATTGCAACCCCTTGCCATTGCAGGGGGTTGTGTCATTTTGCATTGTGTTGCAATCACTATGCTTACGATTTCCCCCATAAACAGCGTTCACTTGCTTGCAAGGTGATGCGGCTGCCTGCTGCACCGGATTTTGCAGCGCGCTAGCCGCCTGCTCGAAATGCTCATCCGTTACCTGGAGATAATGCTCAATCGCCACCGCCTGAGAGTTGCCGATCCAGGCACAGATGACGTGCATCGGGTACTGCTCCGCCAGTTCCGTCTCGCGTGTGCTACGCAGGTTCTGAAACAACTTCGGCCAGGGCTTGAGTCCGGCACGTTCGATAATTCGCCTGAGTTGAGTCCTGAGATTAGTTCCGGCACTTCGATACCTCGTGATGACATACTCTGTGCCCTCCTCCGCCGAGTCGTATACTTCCTGAAGGTGTGGGAGCAATTCAGGGAACAGGGGAACCACACGCGACCCTCTGCCCTCCAGATGTTCCGTCTTTGAGCTATGTACCGTGAAGCGGTTACCACTCCAGTCGATGTCTCCCCACTTCAGGGCCAGATGCTCGGAGGGACACCGGAGACCCCCGTACCGGCTCAAGGCGAATATCAACCGCCACTCTGCATCCGGGCAGGCTTCCATCACCTTGTCCGCCTCATCACGTTTCACGTAATAGAGCCGCTCGGTATTTGAGCGGACGGCTGCTTTCAGGTCGGCAAAAGGATTCTTGTCAATCAACGTCTTCCTCAACGCTGCTTTGAAAAACTGCTTGGCTATGCCGCAACGCCTCCGGACTGTGTTATCCGCCAGCCCTTCGGCAATCAGGAACAGTCGCCATTCGTCCGCATCACCCTCAGAAATCTCTCGAATGGGTTTCTCGGGTCCGAAGTACTCGATGAGGTTGCGGCGAGTGTGGGCGTACACAGTGGCGGTGCTGGCCTTCACGTCCTTGCGTTTGGCGATATAGCCGTCGATGAAAAGCTGGAGCATTGCACTCTCACGCGGTTGAGCCAGCCCCACCCTCGCCAGCTTGTTGAGCATGACATCATCCAGCCCGGCTAGCCACTGAGCCACTTTGTTGTCGAGGGCATGGCCTGTGATGGAGGCGGTGATGAGATGCTCCACCGTACACTT
>JADFSH010000171.1 GCA_022560875.1 Planctomycetota bacterium
GTGACCGAGCAGTTCCTGCACCACCCGCAGGTCCGCCCCTCCCGAGAGCAAGTGGGTCGCAAAGCTATGGCGGAGCATGTGGGGATGGACCTCGCGAAGACCCGCGCTGTCGGCAAGACGACGGACGATCTGCCAGACCGCGATCCGCTCCAGGGGGCGACCGTTGTTTGATAACAGGAGTCGGCCCCGGTCCCGCTGATCTGAGAAACGGGTCAGATGATTCCGCAACTCGTTGAGATAGCGATCCGTCCATTCCCGGGCGGGCCGGCCGATCGGCACGAGTCGCTGTTTCGACCCCTTGCCCGACACCAGCAGCACGCTCAGGGTGGGATTGTAATCCGTGAGCCGCAGCAGCGCGACCTCCGTGGCCCGCAGGCCCGCGGCGTACATGAGTTCGAGCATCGCCTTGTCGCGCAGCCATAAACGACCCGAGTCCGGGTGCGGCGCGCTCAAAAGTTTTTTCATCTTGTTCGGCGAAAGCACGCCGGGCAGACGCTTCCAGCGGGTAGGCGGCTCAAGCAGGCGGGCGGGATTGTCCTCGATGGCTCCATTGGCCTGATGAAACCGGAAAAAGACGCGTAGGGTCGTCAGATGCCTCGCGATCGAACTCGGCTGAAGGTTGCGCTGACGATAAAGATAGCGAATGTGGGCCGCCAGGTGATGAGGCGTCACGCCATCGGGGATGGAGATGCGATCCGGGCGCAAGAATGTCAACAGATCGTCAAGATCGCGCTGATAGGCATCGAGGGTTGCCGGCGCAAGCCCCGCTTCAATCCTCAGGTACGAGAGAAAGTCACGTACCGGTCGCTCGCAGTGGCTGGTCGCATTCATGGCTCATGACCGTGACAACTGGCTGGGAATGAGGGCGGAGGTGCTGCTCCGGGAGTGCCGCACCCAGTTCCGCGTTGATCTGGTGATACATGGGACAGACGTGGTAGGTGCCGAAACAAACCGCAAAGGCCTGCTCGATTCTCCCCAGGCTGAATCGCAAACCGCAGCGTGAATCATTTCGATCAATGTGCGGGCACGGTCCTGAACACATTTTTCCTGGGCAGTCATCCATGCATTATTTTCACCCGCGACATCATCGGTCCGCCCCCATATCTCGCCGCACAATTCCTCGTTCCCGTTATCGGCGACAGTGATAGTGATGGTGATGAGCGCCGCCCACGGAAGCACGCTGCGCGACTTCCTGACCGGCAGGAATCTCCCTTGCGTCAACCTTGCGCGGCGTCTTCGCGCAGGTTCTGCGCCACGAGCGGTCATGGTCATGCCCGTGGTCGAAAATCCCTCTCTCGCGGCCCGGGAATGAAGCATCCGGATAACCCAGGCCAGCGGCACGCAATTTGCCATACCTCCTCTGTTCCACCAGGCAAGGAGTGCCACGTGCGGGACCATTTTCGCAAACTCATCAACGAAGCACGACGATCCGGGGACCGGATCGACGTCGAGAACAAGCAGGACAAGATGACGCAGCTCGCTGCGGAAGTCATTCGCCTCGCCCGCTTGGCGACGTCGGTCCATCTCTCTGAATCGGCCCGCCGCAAGGCCGAAACCGGAGCGGACACTCACCGATTGTCGTCGTTGCGGGAGATCGCTCAATGAACTATGGCTTGTATCTCTCCGCTTCCGGAGCCCTGGCGAACATGTTTCGACAGGATCTCTATGCCAACAATCTCGCCAACATGAACACCATCGGCTTCAAGCCCGATATCGCGGTGATGCGTCATCGTCTTCCCGAACGCCTGGAGTCGCCCGGCACCTTCGCTTCATCATCAGTCGATCCGCAGCTCATGCTTGAGCGTCTGGGGGGGGGCGTGTTCGGGCACCCCACCCGCATCAGCATGGCCCAGGGAGATCTCATGGAAACCGGCCGGGATCTCGATGTCGCATTGCAGGGAGAGGGCTTCCTCGTCATCAGCCCGGATGGAGACCCGGACGAACAAAATCTCCGGCTTACCCGGGATGGGCGAATGACCCTCGATGCCGAGGGCCGGCTCGCGCTCTCAACGAACGGCATGATCGTGCTCGACGTGAACAACCTCCCGATCACGCTCGATCGCAGCGCGAAAATTCACATCAATGAAGTCGGCGAGGTCACCCAGAACGAACGCGTCATCGCGAAACTGCGAATCACGCAGCCCCGTGACCCATCCCGACTCCGGAAGGTCGGGCACAGCCTCCTGCGGCTCGATGACAATTCCGCCGATGCCCTCACGCCTGCCGGGGGGAGGCTGCTGCAAGGTCATCTCGAGACGAGTGCGACCGATCCGATCATGACCCTCAACGCCATGATCTCTGCGACCAAAGCCATGCAGTCCAACGCAACCATGATGCAATACCACGACCAGATCATCGGGCTGACCGTCAACACCTTCGGTCGAATCTCTTGATTGACCTCATCGCGGCCCCCGTCGCGCAACGTAGAAAAGGAAAACCCCATGGCCATCATTGCCCTCCATTCGGCGTCAACGGGCCTGAGCGCTCTGAGCACTTCGCTCGATATCGTCGCCAACAATCTCGCCAACGCCAACACGGACGGTTTCAAGGCGAGTCGTGCCAACTTCCAGGATCTGCTCTACATCGAGCGGGCCCAACCCGGCGTCGAGAACGCCAACGGCGATAGACGTCCCACCGGACTCTATGTGGGTCTCGGGGTGAGGGTTTCCGGCACGCAGGTTGACTTCAGCCAGGGAGCGCCGAATCCCACTGATCGCCCGCTCGATATCATGATCGATGGCGAAGGGTTCTTTCAGGTCGAGGTGGGCAATGACATCGGGGAAGGACTCGCTTACACGAGGGCGGGAAACTTTGCCGTCAACGAAAACGGCCAGATTGTCCTTGCGACCAGCGAAGGCCGGCCCCTCATCCCGAACATTGATATCCCGGCCGGGGCCACGAACATCACCATTACTGCAGACGGTCGGGTCAGCGTCGAGTTGCCGGGCCAGGATGTGCCTGAAGAAATCGGGGTGATCGAACTCGCCACCTTTATCAATCCCGCCGGGTTGAAGCAGATCGGAGAAAACCTGTATCTCCCCAGCGCCGCCTCGGGGACCGCGGAACTCGGTTTGCCGAACGAGAACGGACGGGGCAGCATACTGCAGGGGATGCTCGAAAGCTCCAACGTCGATCCCGTCAAGGAACTTGTCAACCTCATTCGCACCCAACGCGCTTTCGAGATGAACAGCCAGTCCATCCAGGCCGCAGATGAAGCCCTCCAGACCATCGGACGACTGAGACGGTTCTAAGGAGAGGGAATAGGAATTAGGAAATAGGCAATAGGAAGAATCAGACCAATGAAGAAAAGAAGAATCACGAGATCGAGAGTGCTTCTCGCCGCATTCATGACCGCCACCTTCATCAGCCAGACGGCGATGGGCGATACGATCCGGCTTAAAAGTTCCGTGCATCTGAGCCGGAACGACCACATCGTCACTCTCGGTGACATCGCGGAATTGTCCGGTCCAATGGCCGAGCAACTGGCCGAGCTCGTCGTCATGACGCTCAAGCGCTCCGGCGCTCCGAAGGAGATTACGATCCGAAGCGTACGCGCGATCCTCAACGAAGCGGGTATTCACTGGGGACGCATCCAGCTCAGCGGGAAAAAAGTCTTCGTTCACCCCGCCCCCGGTCCGGGGGCGGGAGTTCAGCCCCTGATCGCCATGAACGGCGCATCCCTGATCGAGCCGAACGCTGGCCCTCGAAAATCAGGACGCACAGAAAGCCTCACCGTGCAAAGCCTGTTGGCCGTCGACACCGTGCGCGGCGAAGTTGCCGCATTCTTCGCCCGAACCATGCGGATATCCCCGGAAGAACTGCAACTCACGTTTCATAACGCCGACGCGAAGTTTCTCGATATCGCCCGTCAGGCGTATCGCATCGAAATCGAGTCGCTTTCCAGTCTGAAGTCCGATCGAGTGAATCTCACTGTTCGCCTCTGGGAAGGCGTTCGCATCGAGCAGCGTCGATCAATCTCCGTCGATGTGTTGCTGCACAAAGGATTCGTGGAAGCGGCGCATGACATCAGCCGCCATGACGTGCTGGTTGAATCCGATCTCCAGATGGCGAAGCGGTGGATGCCCCCCAGCGAGGCGTCCTTGACCACGGACATACGCGATGCCGTCGGGCGCGTCTCCTCGAAACACATCAAAGCCGGAGAGCCCATCCGCCATAACGCCATCAACCGGCGGACCCTGGTGCGCCGCGGAGATCCCATCATCGTCCGCTGCCTCGTGGGAGGTACGGTGATATCTATCCAAGCCGAGGCTCGCGGCGTAGGTTCGGAGGGCGATATCATCGAGTTTCGGAAAAAGGGCGAACGGGAGACCTTCTTCGCCACCATAACCGCCCACGGCGAGGCGATTATCGATCTGTCGAACGCGAACGGGACTTCAGGCTCACGATGAGCAGAGGAACGGAAATGTCTCAAGGTAAAACCATCGGTTGTCTCGTCCTCGCCGGAATGCTGCTGGTCGGATCTCCGGTCGTCGCCCAGGAGCGTAAGACGAATTCGAGTGGCGCGCCCAGCGGCTCGCTGCTGGCTGTGAGCGGGCTTCCATCTGCGTCATCCAATGAACGGATGCGGGAAACGCCGCATGAGCTGCGCGACATGAGCATGTTCGCCGTCAAGCCCCCCGAGCCTCGTACGTTCCTGAAACACGATCTCGTGCAGATCATCGTGCGCGAAACCAGCCGGGCGAAGAGTACGCACGACCTCGAAACCACCAAGGAATACACCTTGGAGGGAGCGATCACGGCTTTCCCGAGGTTTAATCTGGGTGATCTCCTCGATTTCCAGGTCGACGCGGGCCGAACCACCGGCCTCCCCCGCGTCGGCGTCGATTTTACCAATGAATTCACGGGGGAAGGCGATTATCAGCGCCGGGATGATCTCACGGCGCGTCTGACCGCGGAAGTCATAGAAATCCTCCCCAACGGCAACCTCGTTCTCGAAGCGCGAACCTTCATCAAGAACGACGAAGAGGAAATGTCGATCAAGGTGACCGGCATCTGCCGCCCCGACGACATCTCTGCCGCCAACACCATCCTCTCCAATCAGATACACGATCTGCACATCGAAAAGATGCACGAAGGCGAACTGAAGAAGGCCAGCGAAAAAGGCATCATCGCAAGGGTGCTGGATGCGATCTTCGCGTTTTAGGAAAGAGAATATTTACCGTGGAGTGGCGGAGAGCGCGGAGGGAAGTAGAGTATTTACTACTGAGGCCATGGTTGTTTTGACACCTCGACTCGCCCGTTCGCCATGGATTTCAGATCCACAGTCCCTTGGATTGTCAAAACAACCGTGGCCGGAGTAGTAACGTATCTGTCGCGTTTTCTTCCCCCAAAAAATACGAGCCAGTGTCTGGGTGGCCTAAGACCCCTGAACACGAAAAAGAGGATTCGGTTTACTCAGATACATGATTACGCTTCCGTAACTTCCGCCCTTCAAACCCTCAATTTCATGTTCGATGTCGATATCGCAGATGCCGAGCTTGCTGGTCCATTGTCCACTGGGTAATTGGCGGGCTATATGCTGCGGCTCGCTCACGTGTGCGTATATTGCTACCTTTTCGTACCCTTCTTCAAAAGTGCCTGATTGGCAAGACGTATACCCGCGATTCTCAAAAAACTCCAAGAACGCTTCGAGACTATCGTCATCCCGAATTCCAGAAGGCCAATAGTAGTCAGGATCATTGCCGGGCCACCAATGTCGCTCGGTGTCATCGACAACCCAGGCCATGCAGTTATAGCTGGAGGACTTGCAACTGGTCTTGCGATATGAAGACCCCCGAAGTCTGGGATGACTCCCAAACAGCCCGTGTGTATCTTGGTTCCTCGCTGGTGACGTATCCATTCCTTTCACCCCATTCCAACCAATCGGCTGTCATTTGGTCCATTCTCCCT
>JADFSH010000172.1 GCA_022560875.1 Planctomycetota bacterium
GCGGGTCGGCGCCGTTGGCGTAGGGGATCGAAAACTCAACTTCGACATCCGGCGTGACCCCGACGCCTTCGATGCGCTCCCCATCGACCAGCACATCCATCACCGCCCGGGCCCGCGACGCGTCTGATCGTGAGTTGAAGTTTTTCCCCCGCCCGATCCCGAAATGAATTGGCGGGATGAAACGGCCCGTCCCCGCCCCCGGAACCGGAACCGGAACCGCCCCCGGAACCGGAACTACCTCCGGACCTCCTCCCAACCCCGAGAATTTCATCCCCGACCTTCAGGCCCGCCTCCGCCCGCCATCGTCCCCGGCAGGGCGAGCAAGATGACGACCGAGAATCGTATTTCGCTGATGCACATCCGTAAGGTCCGAATTTCTTGTCGCTTCATCGTGTGCTTTTCGCTTGGATCATGTGATTGAAGACTGAGCATATCTCGCTTCGTCATGTCGTGCGGGCGATGTCGGACTCATGAGATAATGGGCGTTTATCGGCGATTATCGGAAAGTCAACACGCTATCGGACGAACCTGACATGACCACCTGAACCCATCACTCTTTTCAGCAGGCTTACCCGACCCTTGTAAATGTCATTTGTCTTGTCCCGACGCATATCGTGTCGGCGATTAGTCTTTCGAAACTTATCAGATCAGCCGATGAGATTAGAACAGGTGCTTCTCACGTCTATCTGTTCGATCTGAAATGTTGCGTCTGCCGGTCCTGGAGGCATGGACAAAGGTGTACGAAACGGTTGAATGATGACCAGTGACCAAATTGATTTAATTCTAAGCTATCCGAGCATCCCGACCTTACCCACGGTGGCGGTGAAGCTTCTGGAGTTGACGCGCAATCCCGACGTCAGTCTCACGGATATCGAAAAACTGGTGCTCAGCGATCAGGGTCTGGCATCACGGGTTCTGCGTACCATCAATTCGAGTTTTTATGGCCTGGAAAGTCCCTGCACCACGATCAAACGCGCTCTCATTTTGCTGGGCCTGAACTCGGTCAAGTCGCTGGTGCTCGGTTTCAGTCTCGTGGACCTGACGAAAAATATCGATGACAGCGCGGCGTTCGATTACGAGGCGTACTGGCGACGAGCCATCTACAGCGCCATCGCCGCCCGGCAAATAGCCCTCGTGACATCGGCCTGCGATTCCGAAGAGGCATTCATATGCGGCATGTTTCAGGATCTGGGCATGCTGATCACCTATCTCGTCCTGAAGGATAACTATGCCGATGTGCTCGCCGCGGCGGGAAACAATCACGAGAAGCTCGCCGAACTCGAAAATGAGATGCTCGGTTTCGACCACGCTCAGATTGGCGCTGCGATTGTTGAGAAATGGAAAATGCCATCACATGTGATTGAGTGCATCCGCCATCATCACGCGCTGGACAAGGTCGATCAGGAGCACAAGAACCTCGTGCAAGTCGTCGCGCTGGGACGCAGCGCTTACGAGGCTCTCGGCAATGACATGCCTGAGCAGCACATGGCGGACCTGCTTTGCCATAGTCAGGAGTGGTTCGGGCAGGGCGATCAGGATATCGGGGTTCTGCTGGAGTCGATCGCCGTGGCGGCGGGTGATCTGGCCGCAATCCTGGGGCAGGACATCGGGGAACTCCCCGACATTCAGGCCATGCTCAGCAAAGCCAACGAGCAGATGACCATGTTCACCCTGGAAGCTCAGCAACAAGTTGAGCAACTTCGGCAAATAGAAAGCGATCTCAACCAACAGGTGGACACCGATGGCCTGACCGGAATCGGCAATCGCAAAAAATTCGACCGCATGTTCACTATGCAATTCGAGCATTGTCGCACCGGATCCAAGCCTCTTTCAGTTCTGATCGTGGATGCAGATCACTTCAAGTTGATCAATGACAACCATGGTCATCAGGCCGGAGATGCGGTGCTCGTCGGTCTGGCGAAACGGCTCAGCGACTGTGTCCGGGATTCCGACACTGCCTGTCGTTATGGCGGCGAGGAATTCGCTCTCATTGTTCCCAACATGAATGCCGCGGTGGCCGAAAAGCTGGCCGGGCGAATTCTCAAAAGCATTTCCGATGTTCCGTTCGACATGAGCGGCGTGGAAGGTGTGTCAGAAAAGCTGTCGTTGACCGTGAGCATCGGGGTCGCCGCGATCGACCCCGCCGACCCCGATCGATTCGAGTCGGCGACTCAACTATTGGCCGAAGCGGACCGTGCCCTCTATGCAGCGAAAGATGCCGGTCGCAACTGCGTGATGGTCTTCAACCCGAATGCCAAAGCGGACTCCCCGATCGAAGAAGCGGCATCTGCTTCCGAGGAAGTCTCATCGCCTCCGTCCGCGTCTGATTCGGGGGAAGCACCTCACATTATCCTGGTTGTTGACGATGCCCTGGCCGCGGTTCTGCTGCACACGCTGTTTCGAAAACTGCCCGGGGTACGATTGTCGTTATTCAGGAACACGACGAAGACCCTGGCCTGGCTGCAGCAGGCCAACCTCGATTCATCAAATGATCAGTTGCTGATCCTGTGCGATTTGCGCTCGCCGGATGATCAGGGGATTGAATTCATCCGCACGCTGCGGCAGAACTGCGATCTACAGAACACCCCGGTGGTCATGGTCACGACGTCTGATGATCCGGAAGTGAAGCAGGACTATCTCGCCGCCGGGGCCGATGTCGTCTATCATCGGCTGCAGATCACCTCGTCGCTTTCCAAATGGCGTCAATCGGTGTTCAGCCTCCTCAGCCGGTCTCCCGCGCCGGCGGTGTAATTTCCGCCTCCACGACTGACATCCGGTTCAATCTTTGCGAAATCATATCTCTCCCCCTCGCCAGACATCGTTCCCCGCAATATGATTGATCTGTTCACGTTCAGGACTTGCCGCGATGGATCGACATCGGGGCGTTATGACTCAATAAACGGAGTGAGACGACAACACCATGGCCGAACAAGAAAAACTTCGCGATCCCTGGCTGGTGGCCGCCTGGCCGGGCATGGGCAATGTTGCCGTGGGCGCGGGAAGCTATCTCGTGGCCAAGCTCGGGGCGAAGCTGGTGCATGAGATCCCCCCTCAGAACTTTTTCAACATCCAGCATGTCGAAGTGACCAAAGGCATTGCGAAAGTCGGACGCCTGCCTCGCAGTACGTTCTTCATGTGGAAAAATCCCAAGGGATCGCACGACCTGCTCATCTTCCTCGGCGAAGCCCAGCCCGCCAACGATGGGTATGCGTTCTGTCATCGCCTGCTGGACTACGCCCAGCAACATGATGTCAAACGCATCTTCACTTTCGCGGCGATGGCCACGCAGCTTCACCCCTCCCACGATCCGCGGGTGTTCGGGGTCGCCACCAATGAAACCGTGCTGCAGAACCTGTCCACCCTCGAAGTCGAGATCCTCAAGGAAGGCCAGATCAGCGGGCTCAATGGCGTGCTGCTCGCGGCGGGGGCGGAACGGAAAATCCCCGGCATCTGCCTGATGGGCGAGATCCCGTTTTTCGCCGCGGGCGTGCCCAACCTCAAGGCCTCGGGAGCGATTCTCAATATCTTCAATTCCCTTGCCGACGTTACCCTCGATTTCACCGAACTCAATAATCAGGCCAAGCAATTTGATAATGTGATCCTCCTGCTTCTGGAAAAAATGAAAGAAACCGCGCGACAGCAATCCGATCAGGAAGGCTTTTCCGTCCCCGAATTCGACACTTCCGATGATGACGACGACTCCGACGAACCCAAGGATTCGGTCCTCGATGACGCCGTCCGCAAGCGCATCGATTTGCTCTTCGAGGGGGCGATGAAGGATCGCGACCGGGCGTTTCAGCTCAAGGAAGAACTCGATCGCCTCGGGGTATTCGCGCAGTTTGAAAATCGTTTCCTGGATCTCTTCAAAAAAGCGGATTGACCGAGTCATCACCTGCGCGCCGCGTGCACGATCGCTATCTGATCGACCTACGCTTTGCGCTTCCGAAGCAGTTCGAGAATTTCCTCGTTTTCCGGAAAACGGTCGTCCTGCTCGTGCTTGGAATAAATCAGATCGCCATCGACGACCACATCGAACACGCCGCCCGAACCCTCGATCAGCTTGGATTTCACCCTCAGGGCTTTTTTGATCGCTGCCGCCAGACCGGCGGCAGTCGGCTCATAGTTTCACTGCATGCAGTATTCGATGCTGATCTTCATTCAGGATTCCTTTTCTTGATCCGGGCTGGATCCACAAAGAGCAGTCAACAATCACGATCATCATTGGCGAGAAGCGTCATGGCGTCAATCAACAATCGGTCACGGCGGATGGCCATTCTCAAATCGAGTGCCGTCTTCGCCACCAGAACTTCGACTCCCGGTTGTTTTACAACTCTCCAGTGGCACGGGCATCTTGCCCGTGCGAGTGGTTACTGTTTCCGGGGGCGGGGGCAAATACGATCCCAAAGCGCGAGCGCCGGGTCCGTTATGTGATATTGAATCAAAAGATGCGTGTACATCCTTGAGTGCTTCCGATGGCATATCTGAGGACACATCCGAGGGCATACCCAGGGACGGAGGTTCAACGGACCCGCTCGCTTGCGCTCGGGGCTCGTACTCGATTTTTTCTTCCCCCAGCCGCTCCAGGGCTTCGAGGACCTCCGCCTCACTCGCGGGCGTGATCGAATCCCGATGATAACCGCGCGACCTCGGCCCTCCTCCATTCCAGCCCGAGGATCGCCCCTCAATGTTTGCCACTGCATTCCCCCCCCTCAGTATGTCCACACACGCCTTCCGCATGACCTCGGCCGCGCGAACTTCATCCGCACTCGCCGCGGGCACTTCATCCGTCAGTTCCCTCAGTCGCATCAGGGCATCAAGCTTGAGCCGCCCCAGCAACATCTCCCGCTCAATCGCGTGAAGCTGCACCACGCGGCCCAGGGCTTCAAGATTCCGGGCTGTACAGACATGTGCCGCCAACTCCAGGATCGACATCTTCGATTCCCGGCATACCGCCTCGATCGAGTGCCGCCCCTCCGCGATCAGTTCGAGGGGGTCAGGGGTGAGGGTGGCTGTCCCCCTCTCCCCGACCGGGGGGTGGGAGAGGGCGGGGGTGAGGGTCTGAGGAAGTGCTGAGTCTGCCGAGACCTCAGCAGAATCCCCAACCCCAGCGTACCCATTCTGACCCAAGCCACGGTTCATACGGCAATATCCCGGATACGGAAAAATACAACGTCCATCTATAAAGGGCCCAAAGGCCACGTTTGCGCGCGCACCCGCGTCACCGGATGCTGTAAGTCCTTGTGGGCGGGTGAGATAATTGCGCTGAAATTTTCTGAGATTGTGGATTTCAGAGCCACGATTGCGCGCGCAAGGGCGCGGATCAATAAACGTACTTGCCCCCTTTGATCCCTCGATCACCCCAATATATAGAGCTGTTAATCAACCGAAAGGTTATCCACACACATGATGTAGGGTTGACTCTCAGATAAAGTCAAATAGAATGCCGCCAATCGCACCAAAGGGTGCATGCTCTTTGGCAATCGGATAGCACAGCGGAAGTGACCACCACTGATGTGAGCATTTGTAAGTAAGTATATGCTCACTTCTTAGTCCTGGCATACAGGATACACCGATGGGCCTCAACCTCTTGGTGTTGCCTGCGTCGAAGGATACAAGCCTTCTATGACTAACTAGTCCAGGTTGGCTTAAACACCTTCACAATTTTCGCCTACACGTTGACATGATGACTTCGTTGTCTTCACCGTCTTCAGGCTGGCCACATTGACTCGATGCGTTATCGCTGGAGTACTTTTTCAAGTCATGTACTGCCAGTGGCATGCCTGATCATCAACAGGCGAGTTGCTCATTGATGTCATAGTGATCTTGTCAGTTCATACCATCAGCAATTCAGGACACAGCGAATTTGATTCGCTAAGAAATCACATGGGTCCGTGATCCTTG
>JADFSH010000173.1 GCA_022560875.1 Planctomycetota bacterium
CACGTCGATTACACCCGTCTGCAGGAGGTGATCCGGAAACATCATCCGAGGGGGTGAAACCGGGCAGGCAGGGGCAGCTGCGCGGCGGGGTGAGGGTCGAGACCACCTATTTGGAGACATGAGGGAAGATTCGGACCCGGTGATCATCTATGCTGTCTGGTGAAATCATTGATCGCAACAACAACATGGCCGTCAGGGTATGTCTTCCTGAGGAATCAGAGCGCATGTGGATTATGAGGATGAAAACCATCAGCCGGATGATGCGGACCGGCAGGCAAACGAGCCGCGTCTGGACCCGATTGTCCATGTTGATGATTGCGATTTTCGTCGCCACCCCAGGGGCGACGGCCCAGGATTCGGTTTATGACTATATCAAGCCAAGGATCAACCGCGATCAGTTTGCCGTCTATTGCGGTCAACTCGGCATCGACAAGAATCAACGGGGCATCATTGATTTGCTGTATGAGGATTACGCAACGGAGCTTACCGATTTTGCGGACAAAATTGACACTCGGTCCAGGATAGCGGGTCGGACGCGTCTCGAGAACGCCTTCGCCGGTCGCATCTCGATGCGGGGCGGCGAACTGCGGGCGCTCCGCGCGAAAATACTGGGCATCTACCGCGAGTGCGGGCCTGCGGCGGATGAAATGTTGCATAATTTCCTGGCGGGGATCGAAGGGTTTCTCAATGAAGATCAGAAGCAGCGTCTCCCGGCCGCGCAGCGGGAACTGAGACGAAAGATCATGCTACACCCGAGGCAGGCCGGCAGTCGCGTGTTCAATTACGCCGGCGAAGGCGTCGATGTCCTGCAGCTTGTTGAGAAGGCCTCAACGGAAACCGGAGGAGAGCTTCTCGGAATAGAAGACAAAGCCATTGACGAGCTTCTGACCCGGTATGAACTCGATCTGGATGCCACCTTGCGTCGGACCTTTGCCGATGAGCGTCGCAGCCGACTCGAATACAGCATCGAGAAACTCAATCAGAATGACGAGGCCATCGCAAAGATTCAGAAGCAACTCACCGAACACTGGAATGCGCTGTTTGAGTTGAATCGAGACACCGTGAAAGCCATTGGCGAGGTCATTGAAAGGCATTCGGGAACATTCACAAGAAACCTCTGGGAGGACCGCTTTAACCAGGTGGCATTTGAATGGCTTTACGTGCCGACCTTGCCGGACCGGCAGATGGATTGGATCCGATCAAGTGAACTCGATCCTGAACTGGTGCAAAAGGCGGAGATAATGTATAGCTCCTATCTCGCCGGACGCGACGGTCTTCAGCGGGAGGCCATCTCGCTCATGGTACGGGCCAGACAGGAGCGCGGGGTGACCCTGCATCCCATGTCGCTCCCCTCCGAAGTCCAGCAAAATGCCGGCGACCTGCACAAGGATCTGCTTCGCAATTCCGGGGCGAAGAAAAATCACGATACCCGCTATGCCGGAGAATTCGAGTCGCTGCTGTCCGCTGAGCAGCGAAAGTTGATGCGCCGGGCTCTTCTCGGGGCGTACCGGCGTCGGTAAGGTTATCTCGCCGCATCACGGTCGGGTGGTTTGACAGGCCCGTCATGCGCGGCATGATGCTTCCATGCTTGGCGAACCGGATCCCTGTGTCATCGTCATCTTCGGCGCTTCCGGCGACCTGACCGCCCGGAAACTCATTCCCGCTCTCTACGAACTCGATGTCGTCGGTACGCTTCCGCGGGAGACATGCGTCCTGGGCGTGAGCCGCACGTTGATGTCCGATGATGCCTGGCGCGATCATCTCCAGCCCGGGACTGCCGAACATGCCAAAGGGTATGACCCGTCGCGGTGGGAGGCATTCGCCAAACGCCTGTTCTATTTCGCCGGCGATGCGACCGTGGCGGAAACCTATGCGGAGTTCACCGAGCGCATCGAGACGCTGTCCCGCCACTTCAAATGCCACGGCAACGTGCTGTTTTATCTCTCCGTCACCCCGTCGCTCTATGAACCCATCGTCCATCGTATCGACGAGTCATCGTTGATCCTCGAAGGGCGGCGATGGTGCAGCCTGAATCGCGAGGCCATGCCCTGGCAACGGATCATCGTGGAAAAACCCTTCGGCCATGATCTCGAATCCGCCCACACCCTCAACCTCGCGCTGGGTCGCGTGTTCGAGGAGGATGCGATCTATCGCATCGATCATTACCTCGGCAAGGAACTCGTGCAGAACCTGCTGGTGCTGCGTTTCGCCAACACCATCTTTGAGCCGCTGTGGAACCACCGATACATCGACCACGTGCAGATCAGCGCGACCGAGACAGTCGGAGTGGGGGACCGCGCCGCGTTTTACGATGAGACCGGGGCCCTGCGCGACATGATTCAGTCTCACCTATTGCAGGTGCTGGCCCTCGTCGCCATGGAACCGCCCTCAACCATGCAGGCTCATCACATACGCCAGGAAAAGGTCAAGATCATCGACGCAATTGAGCCCCCTGGGAATATTTCCCGGTGCGCTGCGTTTGGGCAATATTCCGGGGGTGGGGACGATGACAGTGGGCTGGCGTATCACGAGCTTCCGGGGGTGGCCCCCGGCAGCACGACGGAAACGTTCGCCGCGATCGCCCTGCGTTTTGACAACTGGCGCTGGGCGGGCACGCCGTTTTATATCCGCACCGGCAAACGTATGGCCCGGAAGCGCACGGAGATTGTGATCCAGTTCAAGCAGCCGCCCGCGAAGTTGTTTCGCCACCTTGAGCAGTTTGCATCGGGCGGGGAACGCCCCGCCAACCGCATCGTCATCGAGATCGCTCCCCGCGAAGGGGTGAGCATGCGTTTCGAGGGGAAAGTGCCCGGCAGCGGCATCACCCTCGATTCCGTGACGATGGACTTTGATTACGCGCACCGTTTCGAGGCCGAACCCCAGGAGGCCTACGGCCCGCTGATCCTCGACGCCATGCGCGGCGACCAGACCCTCTTCAAGCACCGCTACGATGTGGAGGGGGCGTGGAAGGCGGTGATGCCGTTTCTCGATTCCGGAGCGGATGACCTGCGCAAAGACATTCACGCCAACTACCCCCCCGGAAGCTGGGGCCCGAAGAGCGCGGATGCCATGCTCGCCCGCGATGGTCGGGCGTGGCATAACCGTGAATGACCGCCACCGAACAGGAGTCGCAAGGGATCCTTGAAAATGGAAACTCGCATGTGCCAACCCGTCTGTTCAACGGAATCAGCATCCTCCTGATCGTCGGGTGCGTATTATCGACTAGCGCCACGCAATAAGGTGCTGGCTCTCAGGGTGAAGGAGTAAAGTGTTATGATTTGTAAATATAAAAGCTGGTCAATGAATCATGTTGTGGTGATTGGAAGCATGTATGCACTTACGGGATGTATGTTTGTAATTGTTGGTCTGGTTGAGCCGCCGGAAGATGAGGCGATTCAGCGATTGCGCAATGCTGAAACCCCGAGAGAGCTCGCGAAGTGCTATCAGCAAATCTTTGGCGAAGCCACTATTGAGCAATTGAAGGAATTCGAATCTCAGTCAGACTATCACTTGGCCATCCCTGCCGGTTGGGAGCTTTTGCGGCGTACGCTCCCGAAGAAGAGGCGGGACGACATCATTTATCATGATGAGAAAGCACTCTCGAAATTTCTGGATAGTGTTGAAGATCATATAAAGGTTGATGTACCGTCTGCCTGGAGAAAAGCCGTGCTCTCCGCACAATTGCCAGGGCGTTCAGATATTTGGTATGTCATGCCGCAATTCTTGAAGATACCTCATGCGTTTATTGAAGACGAACAGGGGAGTCGTCCGGCAACTCTTCGTTCTGCTGATGAAGGATTTGAATTTGTGACAGAGGATGAAATTGAGATATGGAAGGTTCCACTATTGGAACGCCCTATGCCACCTCATCCATGTGCTCGTTTGGAGGTGACGAAGGAGAGTTTATTCTTCGCCAGATATCCTTTTGTACCCATTCCTTTTGACTTGCAGGCAATGGATCGTAAGAGTGGAAAAGTTGTTTGGTCCACGCAAGTCTGGGCGGCGGGCGACTTCACTGGTTATCGAGGTCCGCATTGGCATTATGTGGATTTCGTAGTTAAAGATGAAATGCTAATAGTATTTGGCCTTTCTGTAGGATCAATGTATATAGAAATATTTGATGTGAAAACGGGAAAAAATCTATTCAGATTCAACCAGATATATTTAGAAATAGATTTATCATGACCTCGTCCTATTCCAATGCCCTGTATGATGAAAATACTCAGCCGACGGTATCAAACGACCGGAATCGCGGTCGATTCGACTTTCGATTCGGCGCCCTGAATGTCGCTGTCTTTGGGCGCGCGTGGCATAACCGTGAGTAACCGCCACCGCACAGGTGCCGACAGGAAACCTTGAAAATGAAAACTCGAATGTACTCAACCCGTCTGTTCATCGGAGTCGGCATCCTCCTGATTGCCGGATGCGACTCGGCGACGATCGACACGCAACTCGGTGATATCGAGTATATGCCGGTGGTGTCGGCTCCCGCTTACGCCCCGGACCAGGGGCCGGTGGTGCTGGTGGATGCGGCACATGGCAACTTCCACACCATCGACGGTCGCTACGGGGCGTTCGCGAGATTGCTGGAGGCGGATGGCTGCGTGGTTCGCAGCGCCGATGACCCGGCCACCCGCGACCTGCTCGATCAGGCGGATGTGTACGTCATCTCCAACGCGATAAAAGGCGGCGAGGATGCCGAGTGGGTATTGCCCGCAGTATCCGCATTCACATCAGATGAAATCAGCGCCATCCGGGGGTGGGTCGAGGATGGCGGGGCATTGCTGCTCATCGCGGACCACATGCCCATGCCGGGGGCGACGGCGGACCTTGCCGCGGCGTTCGGGTTTGTGTTTTACAACGGCTTTGCATTTCGCAAGGGCACCGGAGGGGGGGGGCTATTTACGATGAGCCGCGCAGACGGCACGCTCGCCGACCATCCCATCACCCGAGGGCGCAACGAATCGGAGCGAATCGAATCGGTGATGATCTTCACCGGACAGGCGTTTCGCCCCCCGGATGATGCAGCGCCATTGCTCATCGTGCCGCCGGGGGTGGAGATCCTTCTCCCGAGCGTAGCGTGGGAGTTTTCCGAGCGGACGCCCCGGGTTGCCGCGGACGGTTTGCTCCAGGGGGCTGCGCTGCGAGTGGGCAAAGGACGGATAGCGGTGTTCGGCGAGGCGGCGATGTTCACCGCCCAGCGTGGGGTGGAGAATGGCGAAGTTTCCTTGTTTGGTATGAATCATCCGGAGGCCCGGGACAATGAGCAGTTCGTCCTGAACGTGATCCACTGGCTGACGGGTTTGCTCGACCCTGACCAACAGTTTGCCCGGCGTTGATGATTATCCGCTGGTGGGAGGTGATTCCGTCCCGCAATCGGGCGATCCGTTCGTGACCGGCATGGCGATGTCGCCCATCATCATCTCGCCCATCATCATCCTCCCCATCACCGGCACGGGAGTCGGGGGGCCGGTGAACTGGCCGTTGATCAGACGCTTGATCGTCGGCAGGGGCTGGATCTCCCAGACCCGCATCGTGCGCCCTGAATCGGCCCTCAGTGAGCGACTGAAAAACACCGCCCCCAGCACCAGCATGAACACCGCCGCCACCCGTCCGATGCCGCGAATCATTTTCATGCGCAACGCCCGCAGCCCCACCGGGCAGTCCTTCGTCAGGATCGTCCCATCGCGGCGACGATACAGACGCACACACAGGCGACCCTCGGCCTCGGTGATGAGCGTGAGAGCTTCATCCTCGGTCATGCCCGCGATGTTGTAGACGCTCTTGCTGCACGAATCGCAATGCCGCTGG
>JADFSH010000035.1 GCA_022560875.1 Planctomycetota bacterium
ATCTGGGAACGCCGCAAGTAGTCAACCGAGAGCTTCCATCGCCTCCCAGACCCGTTTGGTCTGATCGAGACCGCCCCACGGATCACTCCATTGACGGGTATCGACCACGACCGGTCGCGCGTAGCCACCCTCCGAAAGCGCCCTGCGATAGGCCATGACATCGAGCCTTCCTTCCGTCTTGTCCCCCACCGGCCCGCGCATGCCGCTGCGCAGCAGATCGCACAGTCGGGCCGACACCAGCGTCTCGGGGTTGCTGGTCACGATCGAAACGGGGTCTTCATTACGTGAGAGACATGCCGCGGGATCAATACCCAGACCGAATTGCTCCCGTTTGAGGGCGGCTTCACTGTGATCAGCGACTTCTACCCCGAAATGAGCGGCATAACCGGCGATGGTCTCCAGCGACTCAGCCGGCGATTCATTATTTTCGTCGCCGGCATCAGGTCGGGGGAGATTCATGCTGAGCGGGCATCGCCCCAGGTCGGCGGCCAGCTCGATTGCTTCCCGCGTCGCCCCCAGCGCACGATCAAGGTGGGCCGGATCGAGGAAATGCTCGACGGGAATCCATAGATCAATTCCGCTGAGACTCAGTTCGTTGCGTTTCAATGTCGCCCGCACATCGCGCCGGGCTGATTGATCGAGGTCGCGTGGTCGCAAGCCGGGGGTGGTCGCGCTGAGCTGTACAGCGCGGAAATCCTCAGTGTTCAGCCGGTTCATCACCTGCCGGGGATCATCCCCCAGCGACGCAAGCGTCGGAGCCAACAGGAGTGATGTGGTGCTTTCGGACATGCGACAAAGCTACTCTAGCTACGGGGTTTCGCCAAGACCGGGTGTGCTACCATGCTGCCATGGGTGGACAATCACCACAGATCGAAGTGAAGATCCTGGATCACCCCGTGAAGGCTAGCCCCTTTGTACCGTTTCCCCAGCCGGCGGGGGGAGAATGTGTCTTTCTCGGTCGAACCCGAGCGGAAACGCACCCCGATCATGGCGAACTGAAAGGCCTGATCTATGAGGCCTATCAACCCATGGCCGAACAGGTGCTGCAGAAACTCGCCCTCGAAGCGGCGGAGCGGTTTGGCTGTCTGGCGGTGAGGATCCATCATGCGCTGGGTGAGGTTCCCGAAGGCGAAGCGAGCGTCCTCATCCAGGTCGCGACCGGCCATCGCGCAGAATCCTTCGAGGCCTGTCGCTTTCTCATCGACCGGCTCAAGCAGGATGTCCCCATCTGGAAACGCGAAGTCTGGGCCGATGGCACAACCTGGGCCGAAGGCCGAAAAGCCGGCGGAGAGTCCAACCAATGATGCGATGGCTGCTGAAGATGGTCCTCATCATCTACTGGCTGGGGCTGATGCTCTGGGTCGGTTCGCTCATGACGGCGGGTATCGCGGCGATGAATACCTTCGGCACCCTGCCGGACCTCGGGGTCCGGCTCGATTCATACGCGGACTATCCCAGCGCGGAACATGGCCGCCTCGCGGCGGGAATGGTCATGGAGCGAAACTTCTTCGTGGTGGATGTCATCCAGATGCTCGTCGTGCCGCTGGTGATCGTGACCCTGCTGGTGCAACTCTTCGGGTTCGGCATGCGTTTGAGAAGGCCCGCCAATGCGATACGGACCGTAAGCCTCCTTCTTGCGGCGGGCCTGTTCGCCTTGTATGCCTTTTCGCTGGCCCCCCGGATGAATCGCGAACTCCGGATGTACTGGTCCGAAGCAGCAGCGGGGCAACTGGAGCAGGCGGAAATTCATCGCACGAAATTTGAGCGTGATCACCCTCGCGCCGAGTCGATCATGACGATCAACTTGTTTTTGCTCATCCTGGGCGTGGGCGCATCCGCCGTGGCTTTCGTTGAGTCATCAAAACCGCCCAAGATTTCGAACCTTGAAACCCCGAAACTGTTGAATAAACAATGACCCCCACGACCAAGATTAACACTCCCACCTCAAAGGCGGAATTCAAACTGCCGGCGAAATCAAAGACCGAGAAGGCCCGGGCGAAGCGGATACTTGATGAATTGCTCCAGCACTATCCGGATGCCCACTGTGAACTTGATTACTCGAATCCGCACGAATTGCTGGTGGCGACGATTCTCTCCGCCCAGGCGACCGATGTGAGTGTGAACAAGGCGACGCCGGATCTTTTCAAGGCGTTCCCCGACCCCGCTTCGTATGCCGGGTCCACGCCGGCGAAACTCGAGACCTACATCAAGACCATCGGCCTGTTTCGCAACAAGGCGAAATCCATACACGCGGCCATGACCAGCATCGTCGAGGATTTCGAGAGCAGCGTCCCCGACACCATGCACGACCTGATTACCCTCCGGGGGGTGGCCCGCAAGACCGCCAACGTCGTGCTGGGCAACGCGTACGGTATCAACGTGGGGGTTGTGGTGGATACGCACGTCATGCGCTTGAGTGATCGCTTCGGCTTCTCGGCGCACAAGGACGGGGCGAAGATCGAGAAGGACCTCATGGCCCTGTTTCCCCGCCCCCACTGGACGATGCTCAGCCACCTGCTCATCTTCCACGGCAGGCGGGCGTGCAAGGCCCGCGGGGCTCTGTGCGCGGAGCATCCGCTGTGCCGGAAGTATTGCGCGAACGCCAAGGCGTAAGGAGTCGTGAAGGTGAAGCGAATGAAGTGCTTTTTTATCATGCTGCTCGTCACACCCATTTCCGGGGCGTGGGCTGATGATTATCCCCGGAACCCGCAGATCGATGTGCTTCACTACGTCTTTGAACTTGCTTTGAATGATGAGAACAATGTGATCACCGGGAGGACCTCGATTCAGGTCCGATTCCACGAAGGTGGCGTCAGTCGGTTTGAACTGGACCTGATCGGAGGCGATCCCGGCCCTTCGGGAACCGGAATGACAATTGAATCCATTGAGTGTGAAGGACAACCGCTTGAGTTCACGCATGATAAGAATCGAATCTCGCTGAACCTTTTATCACGATCACGGGCGGACGAATCGCGAACCTATGTCATTGAATATTCAGGCATTCCGGCGGATGGGCTTATCATCTCCAAGAACAAGCACGATGAGCGTACGTTCTTCGGCGACAACTTTCCCGACCGGGCCCGGCACTGGCTTCCTACCCTGGATCACCCTTCCGACAAGGCGACGTGCGAATTCATCATCACCGTGCCGAATCATTACCAGACCATCGCCAGCGGTTTGCTTATCGAAGAAACCGATCTGCCGGGTGACCTGCGGCTCACTCACTGGGAGCAGATCATCCCGCTCTCGACCTACCTGATGGTGATCGGGGTCGCGCACTTCGCCATCCAGCAGGTCGGCGAACATAACGGGGTGGCGATCCAGACCTGGGTGTATGCCCAGGATCGCGATGACGGCTTTCACGACTTTGCCCGAGCCGGACGGGTCATGGAATTTTTCGAGGATTACATCGGCCCCTACCCCTATCGCAAGCTCGCCAGCGTGCAATCCAAGACAAGGTACGGCGGGATGGAGAATGCGGGCAACATCTTCTACAGCGAGCGATTCGTGGATGGCGATCGATCCGTCGAAAACACCATGACCCACGAGATCGTCCACCAGTGGTTCGGCGATTCCGTGACCACCGACGACTGGAATCACGTCTGGCTCAGCGAGGGATTCGCGACCTACCTGACCCATGTGTTCAACGAGGAAACCTACGGACGCGAGCGGATGATTGAGGGACTCCAGAGTGATCGCAACCGGATTATCCGCTATGCCAGGCGGAACCCCGAGCTGTCAATCGTTGACCCTGCGGTTCCCATCACCGGGATCCTCAGCACCAACACCTACCAGAAGGCGGGCTGGGTGCTGCACATGCTCCGGCATGAGATCGGGGATGAGCAGTTTCAGGATGTGATCCAGGAATATTATTTTCGCTTTCGCGATGACAACACCCTGACGGAAGATTTCCAGAGTGTGGTGGAGGAACTCACCGGGCGCGATTTCGAGTTGTTTTTCCGGCAGTGGTTTTACCATCCCGGAGTCCCGTCTCTGAAGGGCGACTGGTCGTATGACGAGTGGGCGAAAGAACTGACCATCTCCATCCGCCAGGTGCAGGATGGCAACCTGCTCTACAACCTGCCCCTGGACATCGGCGTCATCGACCGGGAAGGAACCGTCTCGCAACTTGAAACGGTGCGGATCGAAACGCAGGAGCATACGTTTGTGTTCAAAGTCGATCGTGAACCCGCAGAGGTCAAGCTCGACCCGAATACCTGGCTGCTCATGCAGGCGGAATTCAAACGGCGCTAGTCCTCACTTTCCCTTCCACCCCGGCCCGCGCACAACCCGTCCGGGCCTGGCTCCGGTATGCTCGCCATCCCGCAATACCTGCTCGCCATTGACGAACACGTGAACCATCCCCGTGGCGTACTGATGGGGATTCTCGAACGTCGCATGATCCTGAATCGTCGCCGGATCGAAAATCACCACATCGGCGAAATAGCCGGGCTTCAGACTGCCTCGATCCCGAATCCGCAGATTTTCCGCCGAGAGCGAGGTCAGACGCCGCACCGCTTCCTGAAGGGTGATGATCTTTTCATCGCGGACGTATTTGCCGAGCAGGCGGGCGAAGTTGCCGTAGGCGCGGGGGTGGGGATTGGATTTGAGAAACACGCCCTCGGTGGCGGGTGACCCGGCATCGGAGCAGAAGCTCACCCAGGGCAGGGCAATCTGCTTACGCACGTTGTCTTCGGACATGAGGAAATACACCGTCCCCACGCGACTGTCATCCTCAATCACCAGATCGATGGCCGTCTCCTCCGGCGATTTGCCCCGCATCGCCGCGACCTCCGCCAGTGTCTTGCCCGTAAGCGGCTTGAGCTTCTCGCTCTTGAAGCCAACCAGCAACAAATTGTCCGCGCTGCCCGCGGCGAGGAAAAGATTCTCCCATTCATCAGTGGGAGTGGTCATTTCCTTTATCACCCGAGCCCGGATGGCGGGATCCTTGAGCCGCTTGACCCATTCATCGTGTCCGCCTTCCTGCACCCAGGGGGGCATGGAGGCGCTCAGGCCCGTCGCCCCCGCGATGTAGTTGTACATGTCGGCGGTGATTAAAATCCCCTCGGCCCGGGCCGCCTCGACCATGGCGATGACCTGGTCCATCTTGGGCCAGTTTGATTGCCCCGCCGCCTTGAGGTGATAGATTTCCGTCCGCACCCCGGAGGCCCGGGCCACGGTGAGGATTTCTTCAACCCCCTCGATAAGGCGATTGCCCTCGCTGCGCATGTGGCTGGTGTAGAGACCGTCGTAGGCCGCGGCGACCTTGCACAACGCGATCAACTCGTCGGTGCCCGCATAAAAGGCCGGGGCGTAGATCAGCGATGAGCCGACGCCCAACGCGCCCTCCTCCATCGCTTCGGCCACCAACTCCTGCATGCGTCTGAGTTCCTGTGGAGTAGGCGGGCGATCCGCGAATCCCAATTCATGAATACGCACCGTGGTCGCCCCGACCAGCGAAGCGATATTCGGGGAGACGCCCTTGCGCTCGAGGTATTCCAGAAACTGCCCCAGCGTGGTCCACTTTATGTCGTACTTGATATCACCCTGACGGGCGGCCATTTCCTTTTTCATTGCGCAATTGAGCGGGCCGTAGGACATGCCTTCGCCGAAGACTTCCAGGGTCACCCCCTGGCGGATGTCGGCCTGCGAATTGCCATCCTGGATCAGGGAGTCGGGAGCCCAACTCAGCATGTTGATGAAGCCGGGGGCGATGGCGAGCCCGGATGCATCGATCTCAAGCTTGGCCTGACTCCCCCCCGCCGCCCCCCCGGTTCCCACCGCCACGATCCGGTCGCCCCGGATCACCACATCCCCCACATACGGCGGCGAGCCGCTGCCATCGTAGATCATCCCGCCCCGGAGAATGACGTCATTGGTCGGCGTGGTCTCACAACCGATCAGGGCCAGACATCCGATCACCGCAACGTAATGCAAAGCTCGCATTAAGAATCTCCGTGTTTGAATCGAGCCATAGCTTACAGAATCCCGGGATGACGGGACAATCAGCTCATTGCGATGGCAACGCGATCTCACTTCGCGACAGGAATCACCAGATCAACGATCAGCGAAGCGTGATCGGAGCCCATCACCTCCCCCAGACGACAATCTGCGACAGCAATGTCTCGGCTGACGAGGCAGTGATCGATGGGAACACGAATCAATCTCAGGCTGTCCATCGGAAATGAAGGCAGAACCCCGAAACCACGCCTGACGTTCTTCAGTCCCGCCGTCGAGATGAGTTTTTCATAGTGAGGCGACCACATGCTGAGATTGAGATCGCCGATGAGAATTCGTGGATCGGGCTGGTTCGCCATGAACTGGCCCACCTGTTCGAGCTGCTTGTTTCTCGCTCGATAATCAAACTCACTCGAAGGCGGCCAGGGATGAGTCGCCAGCAGGGACACACTGGTTTCATTCACGGTGAGGGTGGCGATCACACTCGGGGTCATGCGGTCACCAAATTCTTCGGAGCGCAGATCGTCAAGGGGAAAGCGGCTGAAGATCGCCATCCCCCGTAACACGCCGCCGGGGACGTGAATGTTGAATGGGCGACCATCGCTGAGCGATTGAAGATTATCCAGCCAGGTCTGGTTGATTTCCTGAAGCACCACGACATCCGGATCGACCTGCTCGATCTGACTCACCACATCCTCATAGTGGGTGTTGGACTGGAGGACGTTGACGAGCATGAGCCGCAGGTTGGTGTCTGATTGTGGCGGCGCGTGACGCGGGAGGTACCAGGGAATCACCAGCCATGATGTCCAGATCAGAAGGCTTGATGCGAGCGCTGCCCATTTGAAGCTCCGCAAACCAACAAGGACCGTGAGCAGAATCAACGAGCAAGCCACATACTGAAGTTGAAAGTGGCTGAACAGATCCAGATAGAGATGCTGAGCGCCGAATTGCCCGGCAATGACCGCCAGCATCAACAGAAATGTCAGCACCCGACCCCAGCGACGAATGGCTGCTGCGACAGTCTGCCGCGGATCCGCTGGTCTTTTTCCCGGTGAAGGATCTTCCCGGTCGAGGTGGTCACTCTCCATGCTTTGCCATTCGCAATAAAACATCCTCGGGTTGCCTCCGGCTATTCAAACGACGCATTGAACTCGACCACCCCGAAACCTCCGAACTCGCTGACGTACGCCGCTCCGTTGCCGGAGAGTTGGGGGAATATCCAGCTCACCGGGCCGGGCAGACGCAGGCGACCGATCACCGGGTCATCCGCCCGATCGGGATCCAGCACGGTGATGCCCCGGTCGTGGCCAAGCCAGAAGTATCCCCCCACCGAAACCACACAATGGATCACCGCACGGTCGGGTTCAAGGTACGTGCGTTCGCCTCCAGATGACGTCATGGTAATTGTGCGGCTCGATTCATCGATGACGACCCGGGCATCAATCGTCACCGCCACCCGGTTCGGGGTGACTGAAGCGTTCGGGCGTCGGTCTGTCACCCGGGCCTGATTGTCCGCCATGTCATAGAGCCAAAAACCGGTCCCCGTTCCCGCGAGGATTCGCCGGCCGTCGGATTGCGCCTCGGTCAACTGGCCGGGCTCGACATGCTTCCTGATCATCGTTCCTCCCGGCCCCTCCGCGTCATCGAATATCCGGAGGATTCCCCGACCGAACGTCCCGGCCACGGCAAGGCGATTGTCATCGAGCAATCCCACATCCCGAAAACCCTCCCCGTCGAAACGGTGAACCAGCGTGAGTTTCATGCCGTCGATCCGATAAGCCCTGAGGCTTCGATCACTCACAACCCAGATCAGGCCGCTCAGGAATCGAACACTGCTGACGCGACCCTCGACCATCACCGTTGATGTTTTCGTACTGACCTCGCGGATCTCAGGCGTCATCAAACCCACCTGCGACCCGCCCTCGACGTGGCGGACAAACACAAGGTGGCCGGGCAGGCCGTATGTTTCGGGAAGCGTTTGCAGCGTGCTGGCCGAACCGACAAAGGCCCGGTCACTCACTCGATGTACGCGGCGTCCGATGCAGGTAACGAGCCCCCCCTCGGCCCCCCCGGTCTTGACGACCTGCATCACATCGCCGAGATCGGCGAATATCCTCTGCCCATCGGCAAATCGCACGACTCCCCCCTTACCGGAAACATAGAGACTGCTCTCAACCACACTCAGGCGACGGGGCAGGATTCCCAGGGTTCGGGCGTCGGTGAAGTCGATCAGGCATGGGCGCGCGGGTTGCGTGAGGTCGAGTTGCGCGACGCCGTCATCTTCGAGAACGACGAAGAGTTGATGGTCGAGAATGACCATATCTATCGCACTCCCCAGATCGCCGGGCGGAGCGAAAGCCACTTCATGTTCGATCTCGAAGGTGGCGGGATTCAGGACCAGAAGCCGGTCCCGCTGCGTCTGATACCACCAGCCTTCATGCACGAGGGTGCGAAAATGTGTTCCCCCCGCCTGTTGCAGCACCGTCAGGGGTGAGGAAGATAAAGAATCCCTCGGAGTGGAAGAACATCCCGCCCCCATCAGGGCGAAAAGGAGCAGGGCCAGACCTGGGTTCACTTTGGATTGGGGCATCAGTATCTTTTCCGCCTATTATCGTGCCGGACAAGGCTCATGCTTCAACCTGCAACCGACCAACTCGTCAGTCATCTCACCCCATTGCCCTCTGACCCCAATGTCATCAGCGTCAGGGTCGGTCGCCGGGCCGTGGCCCGACTTCGCGCTGCTGAAGTCGAACAGCTTGCCATAGAAGTCGGCCGCCCATGGACGGAAGACCTTGCCCATAAGGCGGCAAGGATTAAACAGGTCGAAAAAACCCGTCAGCACGCTTTTCGTCTGCTCAGTAAACGCGGCTACTCCAGAAACGAACTCGCCGATCGCCTGAAGCGATTCACTGATGATTCGGACATCGCCGGGGAGATCCTTGACGAACTTGAAGAGAATCACTGGGTCGATGATGAAGCGTATGCCCGAATTATTGCCGAGGATACCTTGCGCTCAAAGCCTCTCGCCGTGGGCTTGCTGATTGAATTACTCATCCGCCGCCAGATCGATGAAGATCTTGCCCGTAGCGTGGCTCGCGAAACATTGCGTGGGGTCGATCCGGTGGCATCTGCCGAACGTCTGGCCCGGGATCATCAGAAAAAACAGTCCGATCAACCGCCCGTGGTCATCGCCCGGCGCATCTGGGGGGTGCTGCATCGACGCGGATTCGATGAGCAAACAATTGAAACCGTTCTGCATCGGCTCAATATTCCGTATGAAGGTTCTCCCGACGGACTACGCGGCCCTTCGATCGTATGATGTCAATCCCAAAAAAGGAAAATGGAGTTCGTTGATGAATTTTCAGAGAGCAGCCATCATCGTGGGGACCCTGGTTTTCTTCCTGTTACTGGCATGGCGATGCGGCAAAGCCGGACCCCCGGAAGTGCCGGAAGATCAAGCCTTATCCGCCAAGCCGGAAACTGCTCCACGTCCACTGCCAACTCAAGTCTCTGAAGTCAGTCTCCCGCAGGATGACTCCTCACCGATTCTTGAATTTCCACCTTCACATGTCCCTCTTCCCCTCGAATCTCTCCAATCTCCGATTGGCAAGGCGAATTATACCTATCACCAGCTCCTGGATTCGATCGTCACCGAAGACGGGCTGGTCAATTACGACTTGTTTGCCAAGCGGAAATCAGTACTCCAAATCGGTTTGATCGTCAAGGAATATACAAAAGCGGGTTTTCCAGATACGCCAAAGAAACAACTGGCCTTGTGGTGCAACGCCTACAACGCCAATGTGCTGTTTCAGGTCATGATGGAGCGGTCCAAGCCCGGTTTCACCACCATTGACAAAATAGACGGCCTCTTCGACAAGCGACCGATCATCGTGGCCAGCGAAGCCCTCACCCTGAACACACTCGAGAACGAGCGCATCCGCACCATGAAAGATCCACGCATTCACGCCGCCCTGGTGTGTGCGGCCATGAGTTGCCCGACCCTGCGCAACGAGCCTTACCGTCATGACAAGATTGATGCCCAGCTTGACGAGCAATGCGTCAAGTGGGTGAATGACATCACGAAAAACCGGGTCGTTGATGGTACGCTGCAAATCAGCCGGATATTCAACTGGTATGGATCTGATTTCGACGTCGAGCCGTACGGAAGTGTCACGGGCTTTCTCAGGCATTTCGCCGATCCGGACGGTGAGCTGGGAAAATTTCTGAAGGCGAACCCCAGTCCGCCGATTGAGTGGATGCCCTATGACTGGACCCTGAACATGTCATCACCCAACTGATCTCCCCTTCTTCATACTGCGTATCCTCGCCACCCTCGTGCTCAAGCATCGACTCATAACCGGTCCGATTCTCATCCTGCTCTTGTGGGCGATCATCTGGTTTGACGGGTGGCTCGACGGGGTGAAGCTCAGCGGAATCTGGCAGGACCTCTTTGCGGGCAAGGATCATTTTCCCGGGGGTCTGGCGATTTTCGCCCTGGCTCTCCTGATCGCCACGGTGGCCGCCTTTGAATTGTCCGCGATCTTTCAGGCTCAAGGGATTCTGACCCGTCGCTGGCTGACGACGCTCGCCGTTCTGCTCGGATTGATCATCAGCTATGCCATCCCGATGCAGACCGAGGCCATCACCGCCGTCACAATCGTCGCCTCCGGGCTTATCCTCGCCTTCGTGACCGCGATGATCGTCTTCAGCCGCGGGCAAAACGTAAACGGGGTGATGGCCGCGGCGGGAGCGGTCGTCTTCGCCATGTTGTACCTCGGACTGATGCTGGGTTTCCTGCTGGCGTTGCGTCGAACCCACTCGGCGTGGTGGATCGTGGGCATTATTCTCACCACCAAAGCCAGTGACATCGGGGCGTATTTCACCGGTCGCGCCATCGGGAGACATAAGATCATTCCCTGGTTGAGCCCGGGCAAGACCTGGGAAGGGCTGCTGGGCGGCGTCCTCATGGGGGCGCTGGCCGGGATGGGCTTCGCCGCCATGAGCTACTGGCTGTCGGAACCGCATGACCAGGTGCCTCTTTGGATCGGGTTGGCATGCGGCTCAGTGTTTGCCATCGTCGGACTGTTCGGCGATCTGACCGTCAGCCTGTTCAAGCGGGGGGCGGGCCTGAAGGATTCCTCAACGATCCTTCCCGGCATTGGGGGTGTTCTGGATATTCTTGACTCCCCCCTGATGGTGGCGCCGGTCGCCTATTGGATGCTCACCATCCTTCCGTCGATCTGACCGGACCCGGCCCGATCAAGGGGGTAGAATCAACACAAGAACGAGTCGCGTGGATCTCGCCGGTATGGTAAGCTGCAGGTTTGTCCTTCGGAGCAGTCAATGGAGTTGATGGAAAGTTTGTTGAAACTCAGTCAGGTTGACGCGCAAGTGCGCGGGCTGCGCAGTCGCCTTCAATCCGCACAGCGGTATCTGGATACCCAGACCCGGCAACTCGGGGATCTGAATCAGCAGCTTCAGGAACTTCAAACCCGCAGGAAACACATGCAGGCCACGATCGCCAATCACGAATCGGAGATGGCGACCATTGATGAGCGGATCGAGAAACTGCGCGACGAACTGAACAGCTCCGTCACCAACAAGCAATACTCCGCGGTCCTCACCGAACTCAATACCATCAAGGCCAATCGATCCGAGATCGAAACGCAGGAAATCGGGGAACTGGAATTGGTCGAATCGGTTGAAGCCGAGATCAAGACCATCCAATCTCACATCGAGGAACGCTCAAAGATGCGTGACCTCGCTGCCGTACAACTGAAAGAGTGCGAGTCCGAGATTGGACAAAGGCTTGGCGAACTGGAGACAGAACGCGAACAGGCTGCCGATGACGTTCCCATGAAGGCCCTGGACATTTTCGACACTCTGGCCGACATTTATGAAGGCGAGGCGATGGCCTCGATCAAAGAGGTCAGTTTTCGCCATCGTGAATACGCCTGCGGGGCCTGCAACATCCAGCTTCCCTTTGAAACCGTTTCCGTGCTCATGGGGGGCGTCTCAACCGTCGTTCGCTGCACGGCCTGCACCCGTATCCTCTATCTCCAGGATGAGGTTCGGGGGGCACTGGTCAAAAAATAGCGACGTTGAGGGTCTCAACGATCTTCGGGAAAGAGATTCGTCTGGTTGGGGAGATGCTTCGGTCTCGCCTTCAGGTTCGTCAGTTCCTCGCTGAAGTCGTCGAGCGTTCTGAATTCAAAGTATTCACTGGCAAAACGGATATAGGCGATATCGTCGATTTCCCGCAATCTTGCCGCGACCCGCTGCCCGATTTCGGAACTGGGGACTTCCCGATCGAATTCGTGGTGAATCTCCTCTTCGATTTCCTTGATCAACTGCGTCTTTGTTTCTTCCGAAATGGGACGCTTGCCGCAGGCCGACTGCACGCCGGCCAGGATTTTCTGAGAGTCGAATTTAACGCGGCTGCCGTCCTTCTTCACCACCACGAGTCGGGTCGTCTTCTCCACGCGTTCATAGGTCGTGTACCTCCGCTTGCATATGGTGCATTCCCGACGACGGCGAATGACCAACCCCCCTTCTGATGAACGACTGTCGATTACCTTGTCGTCGTCTTTTCCACAATACGGACAGATCACGCCTGAAATCTCCTACCCCCGATATCTCGCGTCCGGTGAGCATGAAAAACCGATAGATGGTATCTTGGCTGAGTGGTCTGTATCCGTCAACAATGACATTTCTCCCCCGGTCCCCCCCGGATTGCCCCGGATCGCCCCGGATTACCCCCGGATTGTCAGATGACGCTCAAGACGAATTCCAGTTCATGCCGAAATTGACTCCGGACTCAGTTGGGTTATCCTCACGCATCATGTCGAAGAATGATTCCACCGCTGCGACGACATACACAACCACCCGCTTCGGGTGAAAGCCGTCGCTATGTGGAGAGTAATCTGCCCCAGGCACGGCTCAACGCCGTGCCTGTTGTCGTTGAACCAGTGTTGAAAGAGTCGCATCATGCCCCGCATCACCCTGCCGGACGGCAGCATTCGAGAATTCGATCGACCCGTGACCGCCCACGAGGTCGCCGCCGATATTGGAGCCGGCCTGGCGAAAGCCGCGCTGGGAGCGACCATCAACGGCGAACTCTGTGATCTAAGCACGACCATCCAGGCTGACGCGACGGTCGCGCTCATCACGCCGATGGATCGCAAAACGGGTGAATCCGGCACGGAAGCCTTGGCTCTCCTGCGCCACAGTTGCGCGCATGTCATGGCCGAAGCGGTGCAGTGCATCATCCCCGGGATCCAGCTCGTGTACGGCCCTGCGGTTGAGAACGGCTTTTATTATGACCTGTCCATGCCGGACGATCGCCCGCTGAGACAGGAGGACTTCAGCGCGATCGAAAAGGAGATGGCCCGGATCATTGCCGAGGATCGTCCCTTCACTCGAGTTGAATGTTCCGTTTCCGAAGGGATGGGCAAGCTCAAGGCCGAGGGGAGCAAGTACAAGATCGACAACGCCGAGCGTGCGATCGCCGCCGGTTCCGAAACCCTGAGCTGGTACGTCACCGGTGAACCGAACCAGCACTGGGAGGATCTCTGTCGCGGCCCGCACGTTCCCTCGACCGGACGCATCGGGGCGTTCAAGATCATGAGCATCGCCTCAAGCTACTGGCATGGCGATGCGAACTCCGATCGGCTGACCAGATTGTACGGCACCGCCTTTGCCGACAAGAAACAGCTCAAGCAATACCTCGAGCGACTCGAGGAGGCGGGCAAGCGCGATCATCGCATCCTCGGCAAGCAACTCAAGCTCTTCCATATCGATGAAGAGGTGGGACAGGGATTGATCCTGTGGATGCCGAATGGAGCCATCGTACGACGAGAACTTGAGACGTTCATCAGCACTGAACTCATCAAGCAGGGTTACAGCATGGTCTATACCCCGCATATCGGGAAGCTGGATCTGTATCGAAGGTCAGGTCACTTTCCCTACTATCAGGACAGCCAGTATCCGCCGCTTATCAATCCGGACTATCTCCGGAAACTCGCGGATGATGGATGCACCTGCGCCGAGCTTTCCAATCATCTGCGCACGGGTGAGATCGACGGTTACCTGCTCAAGCCGATGAACTGTCCGCATCACATCAAGATATATGACAGCCAACCCCACAGCTATCGCGATCTCCCGGTGCGTCTGGCCGAGTTCGGCACGGTCTATCGCTGGGAGCAATCCGGAGAAATCGGCGGCCTGACCCGGGTCCGCTGCTTCACCGTGGATGATGCCCACCTCTTTTGCACCGAAGACCAACTCGCCCAGGAAGTTCAGGGTTGTCTTTCTTTGGTGAAAATCATCTTCCGGACTCTCGGTCTGGAAAACTATCGCGTGCGGGTCGGATTGCGGGATCCGAAAAGTGACAAATACGTCGGGGAGTCGTCCAATTGGGATCGGGCCGAAGCCGTCTGTCTCGAAGCGGCGGGTTCGCTCGGGGTGCCGTTTGTTGAAGAAATCGGGGAAGCGGCCTTCTACGGTCCGAAGATCGACTTCATCGTCAAGGATGTCCTGGGTCGGGAATGGCAACTCGGAACCATTCAGGTGGATTACAACCTGCCCGAGCGGTTTGATTTGAGCTATATCGGCCCTGACAATCAGCCTCACCGCCCGGTGATGATCCATCGCGCCCCATTCGGATCGATGGAGCGATTTGTGGGAGTGCTGATCGAGCACTTCGCCGGAGCGTTTCCAACCTGGCTCGCACCGGAGCAGGTCAGGGTGCTGACCATCAGCGAAAAATCCCTGGCGTATGGTCAAAAGGTGCGTGATGCCCTGTTCGCCGCGAGCATCCGGGTGACGTTGGACAATTCCGACGACCGGATCCAGGCCAAAATCAAGGTCGCCACGGATATGAAAATCCCCTTCCTTCTCGTGGTCGGTCCCCGGGACGCCGAGCAGAATGCCGTCAGTGTCCGATCGCGGGGATACCGCCAGGATCTGGGGGCGGTCAGCCTCGAATCGTTCGTCGAAGCCATCGGGCGGGAGATTGCCAGTCGAGGGTCGGAAACCGTTCTCACGGCACTCTTTGAAAAACAACCGGCATAGGGGAAGCGAGGTTGTGATCGGGTGAATGATCTTGATTCCAGTTGCCTGCTGGCCGATGTGAAGGTAGGCTATGTCCACTTGGTACAGTGTGAACGCCGTTGGTATCACGCTTGGACCTTTGTCTTGAACACCTGGAGTGATGAAATTGATGCAGAGTAATCTGTTGCAGAAGCGAGTTCGAGTAGCCTAATCACATGCTGCCCTCCGCCTCATTCCCCGTTCAGACGCCCGCACGTCAAATGAATACTGGAAACGATCTTTCCGGCCGTAGATCGTTCTCTTGTCATTCCGAACGGCCGTCTGTGAGGATATAAGTCATCGCACGTCGTCGTTATTTTCGTTCCCCGGGGAAGCAGGATCGTGGGCCGCGAGTCAACCTCCTGATTCGAGTGCCATCCGTCCGTCTGATAGATGAAAACGAAACCATGATCGGGGTGGTTGGGATAGAGGAAGCGCGAGAGCGGGCCGAGACCGCCGGTCTCGATCTCGTGGAAATCGCACCGGATTCCGATCCGCCGGTCTGCAAGATCGTCGATTTCGGACGCTACAAATATGAGTTGTCGAAGCGCGAGCGGGCCAACAAGGCTAAGACCAAAGGCCGTGAAATGAAAGAAGTTCGTCTGGGGCGATCCATGAAAATCGACCCGCACGACATCATGATTCGTCTGAATCAGGCGCGAAAATTTCTCATCGAGGGGCACAAGGTACAGATTGTGCAGAACTTCAAGGGCCGGGAAATGGTTCACAAGCACCGGGGCATGGAGCGAATGCAGGATATCATCTTGCAACTCAGCGACATCTCAAAACTCGAGACGCCGCCCCGCCAGTTCGGGCGACGCATGACCATGATTCTCGCCCCGGACAAAATCAAGATCGAACAGTTCAAGAAAAAACAAGCCTTGCAAAAAATCGAATCAGAAACGCCCGCCGAGGAGAAATCCCCCGCCACCTCGGTTCCCCCGGCCCCCCCGGCCCCGAAAGAGATTCCCGCCAAACAGGCGTAATGCGGATTGTCATTCCCGGGGCGAACGGCATTCGCCATCTCATTCATATCCAAGTTGTTTGATTGAATGTCATGACATGACATGAGTTCGGGATGACTTCCCCGAAGGCCATACCTCTGGGTTTCCTGCAACTTGCCATTGGCGACATCGTATAACGCTGTGCTTGACAACAACCAGCACCACGACTTCCCGATGAACTGATCCCCCTTCTCAGTTCAGGTGATACCACTGGAAGTCGAAAGTCCCCATGTGACGTATCCAGGGCTATCCCGTCCGTAGCTGGATACGTCATATTTTTTCGTTCCCCTTTCGGATAAACCGCGCCCTCAAATCTTGATGTGTTTCCATCCTCCATGGAAAAACCTGGCACTGAACAATAGGGCACGCACAAAAAATTCGCCACACAACGCATACCAGATGCCTTCCAGCCCCATCTCGAACGTCACCCCAAGGAGATATGCCGCGGGAAGTCTGACGCCATAGCTGGACACCGTGGTGATGATGAACGTCCAGCGGGTATCCCCCACGCCGCGCAGACCCTGACGCATGACCATGGTGATCGCAAAGAACACCTGCATGGTGCCACAGATAAACAGAAGGTTCGGCGTGTGACGGAGATGAACCGCCTTGTCACTGACGATAGAAGTCAACCAATACCCCCCGAACATGAACAGCACCCCGAGCAGGCTCATGATGACCGACGCGATGGCAGTGCAGGCCAGGATTGATCGCTGAGCCAGACGGGGGTTGCCCGCGCCGAGATATTGTCCGGCCAATGCCCCGGCCGCCGTCCCGATGGCGAACCCGGGGAGAAAGCTGAATGACTCCCACCGGATGGCAATGATGTGAGCGCCCTGAAGCCCCTCGCTCTCGGTCCCATTGAGAGCAATCCAGCCGATGATCATGAGAATGAACATATTGACCGCCCACATGGAGATGCCCTCGAAGAAATTTGGCACGCCGACCCGCACGATGCGGCGGATCATGGATCCTTGTATTCGCAGACTTCGCGGGTGGAGGCGTAGATCCTTGACGCCCCGCCAGAGAATATAAAGTGTCAATGCCCCCCCGCACGCGTAGCTCATCGCCGTACCCAAGGCGATGCCGATGACGTGCAGATCAAAGCTGAACGGATTGACCAGAACGGTCTCTCCGAACCGGATATCCGTTCCGGACAAGGCCCAGGAAACGAGAATATTGACGACATTGACCCCGATCGCGATCACCGAGGGTTTGATCGTTTCCCCGGCTCCGTGCAGGCACATCGCGCCGACCATCATGATCGCGCAGAAAGGCATCGAGTAGGACAGAATCTGGATGTACTGCACGCAGTACCGGTTCGCCTCCGGTGACAGAAGACACATCGCCGCAAGGATTGGGGCAGACCACCACAAGACTATCCCGATGAACACCCCCCACACCAGACTCAGGCTGATGGCCTGTCCCAGAGCAAGTTCACCCTCGCCGATATTGCCTGCCCCCATGGCGCGGGCGATCAGCGCCTGACCCCCGATGCCGAGGCCCGTCATGGCAATACCAATAAACCAGCCGATGAAGGCTCCGATACCCAGACCGTCCAGGGCCGGAACGACCACTTCGTCGGGCAGGCCTCCCGCAAATATCTGGTCAGTCAGCCCCAGCGTTGCCGCCATCGTCTGCTGCAACAGCACCGGCAAGGCCAGAATCCATATCGCCGCCCACATGGATTTGCCCGCAAGTTTGCCGGACCTGATCACGCCCTCGCTGTCAGGTAAAGCCTCGGTCTTATCCAGCGGGATCCCCGCGAGAGGTGGATCATCCGGTCCCACGTTGCTTCCGGTTTCCGGGAGAGGCTGCTTATCCTGATTGGGCGGTTGAAGACTCAAGGCCGACGATTGTAGATCATAACGCGCGTGAACGGATCAATACTCAGCAGATTCGCGGGACGGTATCTCCTGCTCGACAAGTCTGAGGGCTCGATATCAATTCAGAGTTCAACCAGCACCTTGAGCATTCCCGGCTGCTGGGCCGCGCTGACAATGGCAGGCCCGTCGCTGAGTGTCATACGCCGACCGATCAGGCTGAGAACATCAACATCCTCGCGTTCGAGTACGAGTATGGCTTCTCGCAAAGATCCGATATGCGAGCCAATCACAACAATCTCGTTCAAGACGACATTGGTCAGGTCAACCCCTGCATTGAGAGTATTCCACTCGGCTAGCAACGTCTTGATGACGAGCGTTCCCCGGGGCCGCACGAGTTGTACTCCGAGTCCGAATCCTCCCGGCGACCCGGTGCAGTCCACGACAATATCCTGATCCGCACGACGCCCGATGTCATCCACGTGACGGTGCTTGATGCCCCATTTCTCGCACATCGCCATCTTCTCGGAGTAGCGCCCGATGAGCCTGACCGACGCATTGAGCTTCGCCATGACCTGAGCGGTGATCAGCCCCAGCGGCCCGTCTCCCAGCACCGTAATGTACGGCTTGCCTTCGATGGTGAGTTGCCTGATGGCTTGGAGAGCAGAGGCCACCGTGAGGGTAAAGACCGCCCGATCATCATCAACCGTTTCGGGAACGCGAACCAGATTCGCCACCGGCAGGGTGAATCGATCGGCGAAGCAGCCATCGCGATCGTGCAGGCCCATCACCGTGCGATGATGACAGTGCGTACGCAGACCGGACTGGCAACGATCGCATGTGCCGCAATATGCGATCGGCGAACCGACCACGCGGCAATCGGCAAATTCATTCGCGGCCCCGTGTACGGCTTCGACCACTCCGACAAATTCACGCCCCAGGGTGCCGGAAAATGCACAAAGCCCCCGAGCGATCTGAACATCAGTCGCCGAGACCCCCAAACGCAACGGTCGAATGATCGCTTCGCCTTCTTTCAGTTCGGGGGTGGGAAGCGTATTCCGAAGGAGAAGTTGTTTGCCGTCATGTATCAGTGCGCGCATGGAGATACCGACTCTTCGGCAATTTTCACTCTGATATCAAATTCGAGCTTGTATTATCGCCCGTCGCCCCCCTGCTTGTTGCCGGTGGGTTCCTCCTCGTTCTGATATGTGCTTCTTTGACCGCGGGGTTTAAGACCGATGGGCTGACCCGGCTGCTCGAAGCTGGGCTTTGACCAAAATGTCAGTTTTTCCAAGGTCGTATACGCTCGGGAGTAGGTCGGATAGAAGTAATCCTTGCGTCCGGCGAACGCATCTCCCGTTTTCACGGTAGCGTTATACCATCGCAGCCAGGCGCGATCGTCATACCCAAACGTCTTGCCGGTCAGCGTATTCAGCGATCGCTCCGCCGCGACATTGATGGAGAGTTGCCGGGCCGTGAGCGCGGTGAGGAGACCCTGAAAAACGTTGTCCTGAGGATACTGGCCCAAGGCGGTCGCCGCAGCCGCACGGATTTCAGCACGCTCGCTTTCGTCGCGCAACACTTCGACCAGATCCTGAGCGACAACCGGATTGTGCAGACGCTGAAGCCCCTTGGCGGCTTCCCAGCGCACCTGCACGTTCTCATGCTTCAGATGAGGTTGAAAGAGCGGAGCATCGTCCGGCAAACCGTGCCGGGCCAGGGCCCGGAGGGCGGCAGCTTTGGTCAACGCATCCTGTTCGAATCGAACGTACTCTCGATAGAGCGTGACGTAGACATCCTCTCCCCCAATGGTCGAATTGGCGATCAGCAGGATTCCTTCTCGCCGTTTTTCAGGATCGTCTTGATCAAGGGCCATTTCCGCGGCTTGCCGAGGCGTCTTGGGGGTCAACGAGGTGGCGATATCGTTCAAGCCCTGATTGACGGATTCACAACCTCCCGTGATGGGAATCATTGTGAAACAGACTGCGATGGAAAAAATCAACCGCCGCTTCGGATTGGATCGAGTCGAGTCATTATCCATGCCGCACCTTCGTGATTCGTGGTTCACTATTCCGCTTAGTGTAGGAAGGCAAAAGAACTCATGGCGATTGAAAATGAGCACAACATCACTGAGCTTTATTTCCGAGTCTCGCCGAGGGGAGCGGCTTCCTCCGTGGCCCGCGTTCTCAGAACTTCGATCATGGAAATGACTTCTTCGGCGACCTTTGTATTCGGAAACTCATCCACAATCAGATCGCCAATCTGCACCGCTTCGGACCACCGGCGATCATTGACCGCCATCTTGAATCGTGTGGTCAGATTCTGGCGGTGCTTCTCCACCACCGACTGGGCATCCGCCGCGAGTTTGGCGGCCTCTTCGCGGGTCAGGTAGCGATCCAGTTCGCGCAGAAGATCCATCGCATCAGCCAGATCCTCCCGGTTCGTGGCATCGACGAATCGGGCCTGGAGTTCCTGTTTGTGATCGTTTCTCGCCGCATGAATGCGTTGATCCAATTCCTTCAGCATGGGGGAGTCGGGATACAAGCGACGGATGCGCGCGGCTTCCTGATGCGCTCGGGCCCAGTCCCGGTGGTCAAGCAGAAGGTCGAATTGCTCAAGAGCGCCGTGGATTTCGGCTTCGTGATGATCCTGACGGTTGCGAAGAATGTGATGCCGGAAGGAATCCGCTTCATCGGAAGATTCAAAGTTCTTCTCGATGGCGTCGCAGAGAGCAAGTGCGGCATCGTATTCACCCCCGGCGATCAAGTCGTCGATCTTGCGCCGAAGTAATGCCAGTTCGTTTTCCTTGAAGAGGGTGCGTTTGGAGGCATCGGAGATGATGGACGCCTCGTAAATTTTTCCCATCAACTCGAGCATTCGCTGCGATTGCATCAATTGTGCATCTGCATTGCCGAAGCCGTCGCCAAGGAGCCGATTGAGCTGCAGTGATAGCGAAGCCACGACTCCGGCCACGAGAAAAATCATCGCCCCTCCCGAAATCAGCACATAAGACCAGGGGTTACCCGTGATGCTCAGGCCAATCACAATGAGGCCCACGCAGACAACCATGAGAAAGCTGTACGTTCCCAGCACCGGAGATTCCTGCCATTTTCCCAAACCGACCGCAAACAGACCGAAAAAGCCGGTCAGCAGAAGCAACACTCCCCACATCTGGGCGTAATAGAAAATTCCCACGCAAAGCATCGCGGCCGCCATGAAAAGCGGCACGAGATAGGCGGCTATCTGAAGCACATCCATTGCTCGATCATCACGACTGGTCATGTCGAATCCTTGTCAGCATCTAGCTCCCCGGGGTCCGTGCCGGCTCGTCCGAGCCGCAGTCGAAGGATACGGGGACAAGACAAAGAAACTTGAAGTCACTCTGCCCGATATTGGTGAATTGATGCAGTACATTCGGCTCGATAAATACGATGTCGCCGGCTGAGATATCATGAATTTCGCCATCATGCTCAACCCGGGCGTCGCCTTCCAGCACATACACCTCATGCTCATAGTTGTGCTGGTGACGGGGGGAATGACCGCCTGGCTCGACGGTGAAATGACGCATGGCGAAGTTTGGCGCACCGTCATCGCGCCCTACCATCATGCGCATCTCCACCCCGCTGGCTCCCTCCATTTTCATAGGGACGCCGCTGATTTGGTCGGCGCGTCGAATCAACATATCACTCTCCTACGCTCCCCCCTGCTATATTCACACACCCCTTCAGAGTAGCTTGTTGACCCCGAACCTGAAACCCCGGATTTGCGAAATGACAACCCCGAAAATCACCATCTTCACCCTTGGGGACTACCAAACCAACTGTTTTATCGTCACCACCCCGGATTCGCAGGATTGCTGGATCGTCGATTGCGGCTACAGCCCCCAGCCCCTGCTCGATTCCATCGAAAAGGACGGCCTGAAACCCATCGCCCTCCTGCTCACTCATTGCCATTCCGACCACATGGCGGGGGTGGATCTCGCCCTGAGCCGCTTCGGTCCCCCCGGTCCCCCCGGAACCCCCCCCGGAACCGCCGGTACCCTGCCGATTTACGTCCATGAGGCCGAATGCGGTTTCTGCTCCGACCCCATGCTCAATCTTTCCGGCATGATCGGCCAGCCCGTGACCTGCTCCGAACCCGACCGCATCCTCAAGGGTGGCGAAAATCTCGACCTCAATGGCACTTCCTGGCGGGTCGTCCATGCCCCCGGCCATAGTCCGGGCGGGATCCTCTTTGTCCACGATGACTCAAATCAAGCCATCGTGGGCGACACCCTCTTTGCCGGCAGCATCGGGCGATTCGACTTCCCCACCAGCAATGCGGATGCCCTGCGGCACACCATCAGTGAAGTGCTGATGAGCCTGCCCGACGACATGACGATCTACCCCGGCCACGGCCCCACCACCACCATCGGTGCCGAGCGATCCTCGAACCCCTACGTGATCAACGGTTTCTGAGATCCCTCCTTGGATTCCCCCCCCGATCAATTCCCCGAATTCATGCAAGCAGATACGGGTCTCGCGTGTCCCTATACTTGGAGGCCAACAAACGGACACTGCCATGAAACCAGTTTCACTCGTCTGCATCTTCCTGAGCCTGGCCCTCGCCAGCCCGGCTCGCTCCCAAACCCTTGCCGACCGGATCAATCAGGTCCGCAACCAGCCGGCGAAACAGAACGAGAAAAAAATCGACAAGACCAGTGTGCCTTACATGCTCGGGGTCCTGCTCTATTCAGACATCACGGTCAGCTATGAAGATTCCCCCGCGCGTGACGTTTTCAAACATCTTGCCGAGGAGCTTCAGATCAACATCATCGGCAGGTACAGCGATGATCGAAGTTCGCCTGGACGCGGCATCGACCCCGACACTCCGATCACCCTCAGTGTCGAGGAGACGCCCGCCCTGGCGGTGCTGGAACTCGTGCTGGAACAGTGCGGCAATCTCGAACCCGTGACATGGCAGTTTCGACGTGGCTTCCTCGAAGTCGGCACGATTGATCGCCTGAGCAGACGCTCAGCCCGTGTCGTCCGCGTCTATCCGATTGAAGATCTGCTTTTTGAAGCTCCGCGCTTCACCGATGCCCCATCTCTCGATCTGGTGGATGCCTATCGTCACGGCTACTTACCCTATGGCCTTCCCTACGGAAGTGGAGTGGGTGGTGGTGCCGGCGGCACTATTACTCCCGGGAGACCGGGGGGCGGTTCGCTTTACCCCTACTCGCAGTCGCCGCAGGAAGCCAAACAGGCCAAGGCCCAGGAGATCATCGAGGCGATCATCACCCAGATAGAGCCTGCTGCCTGGATCAACAATGGCGGCGAGTACGCCACCATAAAGTATTTCGATGGTGCGCTTATTGTCCGGGCCCCCGACTACATCCACCGCCAGATCGGCGGCTACCCCAAGCCGCTCAAGCCCAAGCCGGCGGCAGAGGAAGTGCTAGAGAAACCGGAAGACGAAAAACCCTGACGTACGGTTTTCACACACCCCTGCCGGTGCCATGGTCTGAGCCCGCCCGCCGAATTGCATAGGATTCCAATCCCCGCCACCCGCCACCTACCACCTGCTACCATCATTCTTCTTTTCAACTCACCTCAGATCCTCCGGCGTTGTAATTACTATCATTCTAATCGTGACTGCCCCTGGTTACCCGAAGCGCGCGGACTGGGCCATCAGGCGGTGTCTTGGAGCCACGGCTCGGTCATCCTCGCCCAATCTCGGGCGCAGACAGGCCGTTTGGCTTTGGACGGCGCGGCGAAAACGGTGTACTGGCACTCGTATGGTCCGCCGGGGGGGCGGGCAGTGTCATATGGGAAATGTCGGATATAATGACTCCGTCCCGCACCAACACGGGGCGGGCTGGAAAGGAGTGGCATCATGCATGACCATTCTTCGGATGAGATGGAGCTTCTCTTGCGTCTGATGGTTGGCGCACTGGCGGGCTTCGGAGGTGCGGTGGCCGTGGACAAGGTGACCCCCGAAAAGGCAGCCCACAAGGCCATCGTCATGGCCGAAAGCGCCATCGAGGAAATTAAGGGTCGTGGCAACCTGGGTATGTTCGGTCAGCAGAAGACCAACGTATACGTGAAGCCTGATCGCTGACCCGACCCCGCCGATGGACCAGTTACGCGGCGGGTCTGACTGACTGGGTGTAGTACGATTCGACGATTGCGTTGCGCAGTCACCGGACGTCTGTTGCGTCCCTTAAGACGCGTCTTGCTGTATGTCTGCCAGAGCAAGGGAAAGAAAACGGGACTGGTTTGCTCTGTAGAAAACCCCAAAGTACATAACAGATGATCATGATGTTGTGGGTGATGACCTTGAGCATCAACGCGCGGCACTGGCTCCAATACGTCTTGGCATTGAGCGCAGCCCCGAGCCGCCGCTTGATCATGCTGAACACCGTCTCTACCTGCCATCGCTGTCCGTAAATCTCATTCGGGAACTGCTGCTTCATCCGGCGACGATAGAACCCGCTCGGGGGGCGAGCCGTGGGCCGACCGATGCCGGCGGGAATGATGCTGTGAATACCCAGATCATGACGCAGGAATTCATGCGCCCACTCCGCGTCGTATCCCGCATCGGCCAATAGCGTGTCAATGCTTCGCCGGCAGAACCCCTCCACCATCACCTGATCCAGATGCGTGATGTCCGCCCCGGGGCCGCGTCCTGGAAGTGCCGCGATCACAAGATGCGTCTCGCAATCGCAGACCAGGCCGAGCTTGGGATATGGCCGATACGTCGTGGTCTGCCAGATACCCCTTGATTTGAAGTCTCGATCGCGTCTTTTTACGAAGTAGCTGCTGATGTGACGCGTCTCGAATCCACTGCTGTCAATCGCGGCGAGCTTCGTCACCGCACGCGACGATGAACGTTCATCGGCGCAAGTCAAGGTCGCTTCAAGCAGGCGATTCGCCTCACTCCGAAGCAGCAGACGCGCGGCGGCTTTCTGCAGGGTGGTGAAGTGCGGCACCACCTTCAGACCGATCACTTCACGCAGATCCGACCACTCGCTGAGCATCACAACGATGCCACGATAGTCAGTGCGGCAGAACCCCTTGAGCACGAGGCAGGCGAAGAGTTGGTGTTGGGTGAACTTCTTCGGGCTGCATCGATGGGCGTAAGCGGGCAGGGCTTGCCGCGCGACGTCCATTGCGATCAGCAGCACCGTCCGTGGCGACTTGCTGGTCAGACTCATCCTGCATTGTGTAACGGCAAACACCCAATCGCGCAACCCGTACAGGCGCCTAACATCGGAGGTTTTCTACAGAGCAAACCAGTCCCGTTTTCTTCCCCTAATGTCTCCTATCTGTTGGGCATAACTTATCGAACTAGTTTAGTAAATACGAGGCAAGCAAAAGCTGTCTCGAGCGTATAACGCTTGAGTTCACCTGCATTTTG
>JADFSH010000174.1 GCA_022560875.1 Planctomycetota bacterium
TCGCCGAAGCGCTGGAGGAGCTCGAAAACAAAGAATGACCGGCAAAGCGTCTCCGCCCCGATACATCGACGAACCCTCCATGAAGACCGGCACGACCTGGCGACTCTACTTCGGCCTTGACTTCGATCTCAAGACGAAGACATTGCTGGTGACGTTGACGGATTGCAAGGAAGATCATTGATGGGATGAGCCGATGAAAGCAAGATGAAACTGACGATTTCCGTTCTTCCAGCTACACCCAGACTTGTGAACACTCAGGACAACAATCACCTGCCCGATGCTCACGGAGATCATAACCGCAACAAAGACAACATCCCCTTTTTTTTCGCGAGCAAATCTTTACAACGAATAATCCATAAGACAACACAAAGACCACACTCCATATGAGTACAAACCATATGTAATTTACAATCCCAGGGTATAGTGCCATTCTTGTCGGTATCGAGCCACGCCCAACACAATCATCGGCAAGATTAGTGTCGGAAAAAGGTATTGATTGAACAGACCAGATACACGGGTGCGGCCAACCCCAGAGGCCAACTTCAACACCGCCACGATCTCCAACCGGTTTTACATGATCAAATAACCACTCTGGAACTAGCGCCTCAGCCGTAGTTGTAGGTGGAGAACTCATGAAACCCATAATTTTATGAGGCTCCCAGTAGGACAAGATTGTCACGCCTCCCTTTCCGCGACGCATAATTATATTCCATTCTAATCCGCTTCGATCATCTACTGATTGCCCCCACTCAGATTCATACGACACTGTGTCCTCTGTTCCAAAGCACCAAATTCCTGCCAACATAACCGAAACCGGTGATAGCATCGTCATAATCAATACCACCCCAATCCCCACCGCGAGACAGATTCTCCGTAGCATTAACTGCCTCAGCCATAGATAGAACCAAAGTATCACACCAACCAAGGTGGCTCCTGCGGCGGTGTTGAGTAGCATGCCAAAACTAATCGGAGCAAAGCACAGAATTCTGTATTCTGCGTCAACGGAAAAATAATGAATTTCGTCATCACCAATTAATGCAATACAATTCGTTGGTTCCACATCCGGTCCACTGCCAAACACTCTCGGCACAGTATACTCACCTCGAAATGACAAGCAGGGGAATCCTTGAGATTCAAATACTATCTTCTCCAGATTCGCGTCAGTGGATCGCGATGAAATACGTTGTAGTGAGAATCGCAATATTCTCGCCGGCACATCACCGGAATAATTTCCACGATCACCAGAATTCATCCATTCTATTGGTATCGAATCAACCAATCCCAAATAGTACGCTGTAACATGCTCCTTCCCTAGCGTCTTGTAGTAGCTAATCCTCCAGACATTCTCTCCAATAATTTCTATACTATCTCCACGATAATTACACTCCGTCACGGGCACCCAGAAAGCTATCGTCCAGCAAAAAGCGAGATTTACAAGCGCCCCGACTGTCAGCAGGCTAGCCAATCGCGATGCTCGCACTCGCCACGATGAAGATATAAAGGAACGAATCATGTGAAAATGCAGCCACTTGAGAAATAAAAGGATAGAAGGTATCTTCTACAGGCGGAAGAATGATAGATCGATAGGCTTAACCGACTACTCCCTCAAGAAAAACATCCACCACACAACCACCGCGGCAACAATGGGAAAACCAATGAAATGAGGAACACGGTTTTCAGGATTCCGACGCGGACGGAGCCGTCGCGTTTGTCGCGGCCCTTGGCCATGAACAACGCCGGCTGGGTACGGGGATCCCGGGGGGGTCGTGAGGGGGTGATGACATAACGTCCTCCCAGTTCGGGGCGACTTTGATTACGTCAATCTCAGCGGTGGCCCCGTCGCCGCCGGGAGAGTGTGGGGATGGTAGCAGAAGAAGGCAGTAGGCAATAGGCAATAGGCAATAGGGGGAAAAGAGGTGGCGGGAGTCGGGTGGTTTGCTCTTGACGAGCCGCGCATGTCAGTAAGCGTGTCTTGGTTCGTTTCAGGTGGAATCGCTCCCTGACGGTCGCGGCTCGTTGGGAGAAGATGCCAGGTGCCTGCGCTGCGCCGTTGCGCGCGCAATCGTGGCCGCGAGTACTGCAAATTCAGAGAAATATAAAACTTTTATCTAACTATGCCACAAGGGTTTACGCCTGCCGGTAACGCGGGTGCGCGCGCAAACGTGGTCTTTGGTCCCTTTATAGATGGACAGTGTTTTTGGAGCCCCGGTCACTGCACCGGGGTTGAAATGCCTATGCACTCAAGCTTGATCCAATCTGGATCGCCGAACCCCTCTCCCGGCCTATCCCCCACACTCTCATCTGATGTCTGCCCCACCCTCTCCCCTAACCCCTCTCCCTCAAGGGAGAGGGGAACAAGCGACCCGCTTGAACTGATTGCGGAGGGGCGGCACTCGGTCGAGGCGATATGTCGGGAATCGAAAATGTCGATTCTCGAACTGGCCCGGATTGTCACTACGCCCGACAATCTCAGGCAGCTTCATCAGGTGGCTCAGCTTCACGCGATTGAGCGGGAGATGATGCTGGGGCGACTCAAACGTGAGGCACTCGTTCGCCTGGCGGAGTTGACGGAGGAAGTGCCCGCGGCGAGTGCGGATGAAGTTCGCGCCTCGGAAGTCATGCGGAAGGCGTGTGTGGATCTGCTTCGTTATGGGGAGTCCTCGTCCAGCGGCCCGATATCTACACGCTCGCAGTCTCCCCCGCCCGCCACTACTACGCTCAGCCCGCTCGGCGAGGAGAAGGTATTGGCGTTTCTGGAACAGTTGGGGGAGGAGAAATACGAAGACGAGCCCTACGAGCCCCGAGCGCAAGCGAGCGGGCCTGTTGAGCTGGCGGGGTGGTCTAAGGCGGAGCCGCAGGCCACGCGGGAAGACGTGAGGGAAGTGGAAATAACTCATGATGCGCAGGTCGGCATGGCCTTCGGGAAGACCTCAGACCATGGCACCGAACCCTATCGCACCCGCACGCGGCGGGTACCACCGGGAGATACTCGCACCGGCGAGACGCCTATGCCACCGGCATCACATCATCTGACACAAGGAGAACGCCTACTGGAATACCGAGTACCGAAAACCGACAACGAAAACCTGACAACGGAAAACTTCTCGACGATGCCCATCCGCCGTGAGTGGAAGAAGATGCCCCACTAATGCCAAGTGCCTAGTGCCAAGTGCCCAATACCAAGTGCCTAGATCGAAAAATACTTCGCCTGCGGATGATGCACCACGATCGCGCTGGTGGATTGCTCGGGGTCGATCAGCCAGTTCTCCGTGAGCACGCAGCCGATGCGTTGCGGCTTGAGGAGGCGGAAGAGCGGTTCCTGATCGCTCAGGTCCGGACACGCCGGGTAGCCGAAGCTGTAGCGACTGCCGCGATAGTTCTGGGTGAACAGTTCGCGGATCTTCGGCGAGTCGTCATTGCCGATGCCCAGCTCGGCCCGGATGCGTTTGTGCCAGAGTTCGGCCAGGGCCTCGGCGGTCTCGACCCCCATGCCGTGCAGGTAGAGGTATTCGGTGTATTCGTTGCGCTCGAAAAGCTGCTTGGCCCGATGACTGACCTCGATGCCCATGGTGACGCAATGGAAGGCGACGACGTCTCTTGTGCCGGACTCGACCGGGCGGAAAAAATCACTGAGACAACGCCGGTCACGCTTGGTCTGCCTCGGGAATGTGAACCGTTCGATTTCCCGGTCATGATCTTGAGCATCGTAGATGATCAGGTCATCACCCTGGGAATTGCAGGGCCAGAAACCATAGACGACCTGGGGCCGCAGGATCTTTTCATCCTTGCACTGGGTTTTCAATCGCTCGAAGATCGGCTCGACCACCTCGCGCAGGTTCGACTGATGGGCCTCCTTCGACATCGAACCCTTCTTGAACCCCCACTGCCCCCGGAACAGGGCGATGGTGTTGATGTAGGGATAGATCTCATCCAGATCGAGCTGCTCGACCATCTTGTCGCCCCAGAATGGAGGCGTGGGTACGGTGGTTTCGCGGAGGGTCTTGACTTTGGTGGCGGTGGCGGCGGTGGTTTTTCCGGATCCGGAAACGGCCGCTTCCTTCTTCCGCTTCGCACTAACCTTCTGCTCGGTCTCTTCCCGCTTCTGCAATCGCTCGGCAATTTCATGGTCAAGGGCTTCGAGATTATTCGCCGCGAGATGTTCGCAGATCCTCATGCCTTCAAAAGCGTCCTTGCCATAGTAGAGCGATCCATGGTACACCGCGCGCAGATGCGATTCGGCATAATGCCTGGTCAATGCCGCCCCGCCCAGCAGGACCGGCACGCTCACCCCCATCGCATTCAGCTCGCGGAGGTTCTCCTCCATCACCCCCACGGATTTCACCAGCAGCCCCGACATGCCGATCGCATCGGCGCCGACTTCCTTGAGCGCCTCGACGATCTGCCCGATGGGCTGTTTGATGCCGAGGTTCGTCACCGCATAACCATTATTCGAGAGAATGATGTCCACCAGGTTCTTGCCGATGTCATGCACATCGCCGGCCACGGTGGCGAGAACGATCCTCGCCTTCGGTCCCGACTGCTCGCCGAGCTTCTCCATGTGCGGCTCAAGATAGCTGACCGCCTTCTTCATCACTTCCGCGGACTGAAGCACGAAGGGAAGCTGCATCTGGCCGCTGCCGAACAGTTCCCCCACGACCTTCATGCCGGCCAGCAGGTGGTCATTGATGATTTCGAGAGGCGAATATGTTTCCAGGGCCTCATCAAGATGCTTTTCAAGATTCTGCTGCTCGCCATCGATGATGTGATGTTGGAGCTTCTCCTCCACGGTCAGGGTCTCGATATCAATCTGCTCGACCTTGTCCTCGCCTTCCGGAAACAGACCGATGATGTGCAGCAGCGGATCGAAGTCCTCGGGCTTGCCTTCGGGCCTATCAGCCCCGCGTTTGTCGAAGATGACCCACTCGGCCGCCTGCCATTTCTCATCATCGATCTTGTTGCGGGGGAGGATCTTGCTCGCGTGAACGATCGCGGCGGTCAGCCCGCGCTTCAGCGCCTCGTGCAGGAACACACTGTTGATCACCGCCCGCGTCGGCGGGCGCAGGCCGAAGCTGATGTTGGAAAGCCCCAGCAGGATGCCGCACTCGGGGAAGCGATCGTGAATCAGGCGGATGCCTTCCAGCGTTTCCAGCCCCAGCTTCCGGTCGTCCTCGGTCCCGGTGGCGATGGTGAAGGTAAGCGGATCGAAAAGCAGATCGCGTTCATCAAGCCCCCACTTGTTGGTAAACAGATCGTGCATCCGGGCGGCGATTTCGATTTTCCGGTCGGCGGTTTTCGCCATCCCCGCCTGGGGATCCTCATCAATGGTCAGGGCGATGCAGGCGGCCCCGAAACGCTTGAGCAGGGGGCAGATGTCATCGAAACGTTTTTCGCCATCCTCCAGATTGATCGAGTTGACGATGCACTTGCCGCCGGAGAGTTTGAGTCCGGCTTCGATCACCTTGGGATCGGTCGAGTCGAGCATGATCGGGGCATTGACCTGGCGGACAAAACGCGAGATGACCTCGCTCATATCTTTCACGCCATCGCGACCGACGAAATCGACGCACACATCCATCAGGTGCGAACCACCCTTGACTTCCTCCCGGGCCATGGAAACCAGTCCATCCCAGTCTTCCTCGTCGAGCAGACGCTTGAACTTTCGCGACCCGTTGGCGTTGGTGCGTTCGGCAACGATGAGAAACGATGTGTCCTGGATGAACTCGACCGGGCTGTAGAGACTGGAACAGCTCGGCTTCTGGGGCTCGATGGTGCGCGGCTCCGGGGGGCGATATC
>JADFSH010000175.1 GCA_022560875.1 Planctomycetota bacterium
GTCGCGGCAGTGGTCAGGGGACGATTCATCGGGCGATCGTATGCAAGGAGGTTCTTCCCTGCCAGGCAAAGTTGCGCGAACAGCATTTTGCTCGGGTCAATTCGAAATCACAATCTGATCTGGTAGCATGGAGCCATGCCTCATCCTGGTGTGAAAATCGTTCTGTCGGTCATCGCCCCGGCGCACAACGAGCGGGAAAATATCTCCGAATTAGTGATGCAGCTCACGACCGCCTTATCGGCATTGGACCTGGAATACGAATTCATCATTGTGGATGACGCTTCGGATGACGGAACCCTTGACATACTCAAGGATCTTCAGGGCGATGAACCGCGACTTCGCGTGCTTCATCTCCCCCCCCGGTTTACCCCCCGAAAAAACGGACGGGCGAACGGACAATCGATGGCGTTCTGGGCGGGCATTCACCACGCCTGCGGCACTCTGATCGCCACCCTGGATGCGGATCTTCAGAACGATCCCGCAGACATCCCGCGCCTGCTCGAGGCGATGACAACACACGATGCCGATCTCGTTCAGGGGGATCGATCACGAAACCGCGGGGATGGTTTCCTCAAGCGAATCAGTTCGGTCATCGGGCGGGTCTTTCGGTGGATGATCCTCGGCGACACCATTCGCGACACCGGTTGCTCGCTCAGAATCATGAAGCGGGACGTTGCGCTGGCCCTGCCCCTGGAGTACCGGGGGATGCACCGATTCATTCCCATCACCGCCCGACAGATGGGATACAAGGTCATCGAGATTGCCGTCGATCACCGGCCGCGCCGGGCGGGAAAAACCAAATACGGCAACCTGTCCCGCGCCCTGCCGGGACTGATTGACTGCTTCGCGGTGCGCTGGATGAGGAATCGCCGATGCCGGATCGCGGCCCAGGTGATTGAAGCCGGCGACTCCCGAGATCAAAAACCTTCAGACAATATTGAAGTTCTTCCCCTCCGAAAAGAAGAGGCACTGCGATGAACGCTGTCTTTGCTCTCATAATGGCCTCGACAGGAATGTCAGGCCGCTCCACTTCCATGCTCGAGGGATTTCTCCATTGGGCCAAGATCAATGAGCCCTGGGAGATGTGGCTGGTCGCCTTCGGAGTGATTGCCCAGACGCTCTTTTTCTGTCGCTGGATCATTCAGTGGTACGCCAGCGAGAAGCGCGGCGAATCGCATATTCCGATGTTGTTCTGGTGGCTGAGCCTGGCCGGGGCGACGTTGCTGTGCTGCTATTTCGCGCTGCGGGGCGAGCCGGTCGGCGTGCTCGGACAGTCCGTGGGATGGACCGTTTATTGTCGCAATATCTATTTGATCCGGAAGAAGCGACACCCCCCCGGCCAACCCCCCCGACAGTCCCCCGAGCTACCATAGTGTCATGCTCCGCGTAGAACATATCGATTTGCTCAGCCTCACGGCGGCTGAATTCATCGCGATAGCGAGTCAGTTCGGCGAGAAGCGACCGGCGGCATTGGCGCATTACCGGGAATTCTTCCGCCGGGGGACCGCCACGCCGGACTGGATCACCCTCAAATCAGCGACGATCTCGGAGTGCGTCAATGAGGGAGTCACCACCAAGTTCACCCAGAGGATCGAGGATGGGCTTGAGACGGAAACCGTAATCCTTCCCTATACCAGTCGCTCAGGACGCCGGCGCAACACGTTGTGCGTTTCCTCGCAGATTGGTTGTGCGATGGGCTGCACATTCTGCGAGACCGCCCGGATGGGTCTGATGAAAAATCTCTCCGTCGCCCGGATTGTCGGCCAGTGGTTTGCCGCCCGCTTCGAGCTTGAGACTGCCATCGACAACATCGTCTTCATGGGAATGGGCGAACCGATGGACAACCTCGATTCGGTGCTGGGAGCGATTCGTATTTTTACCGACGCCAATGGACCGGCCATCGCCCCGTCGCGAATCACGGTCTCCACCGTCGGTCGCATCGAGGGCATTCACAGATTCACCCGATTCGCCGACACCGACGGCCTCGGCAGTCTGCGTCTCGCCGTCTCGATCAACGCCCCCAACGATGCCATCCGCTCAGACATCATGCCCTTGAATCGCGCTGAACCGATGGGTGAGTTGATGAAGGCCATGCTCGAGTGGACGAAAAACCGTCATCGTCGGGTGCTGATTGAATACGTGCTCATCCCCGGGGTCAACGACGAACCCCGTCACGCCCGGGAACTGTGCAAGTATCTCAAGCCATTGCCATGTACGGTCAACGTCATCGCCTATAACCCCCGACGAGACTCCCCCTGGCCGGCCACCACCGAGGAGGGAATGAAAAGCTTCACCGAACACTTCGCGGCCTGCGGCCAGTTTGTCACCCGGCGTCAAATCATGGGACGGTCGGTGATGGCGGCGTGCGGACAGCTCGGCAACGAACGGATACGAAATCGACGACTTGTATCCGGGGGGTTTGTATCCGGGGGCATGGTTGACATCGGGAACGCCCCATAACCCATCATCGCACATTATCCGCCGCGCAATCCCACTGATCGAGTGCCGCTGTGACAACGAAACCCAAGAATCGAGGGTTGACGGTCGATTCAAGATATCACACGACATGTAATGCCTATTGCCGCGTCAGATATCTCTCGCAACCCAGATGCTGGAAACCGATCACAAGCCAGGGCAAGTGACGAGCACGAAACCTAACATCGTGCGTCGATGGGCGTTCGCCGCACTGGTCGGCGTGACGATCACGGCAACGCTGTCCATCCTGTGGGTTCCCGATGCATCATCTCCGTTTTTCGCTCTGCTGACCGCCATTTTCGGAGGCTGGTTTGCGATTATGCTGCTCGCGGGCTGGCCGGAAGCGGGGAGTCACGAACGAGACGTCAAGGTGGTCCGTCGTCTCACCTGGAATATCCAACGGTACGGCTCAGACAGGGAGCGGCCACCCTTGCGAGGATTTCTGCCGGAGCGCAAAGATCATCTCGGCGAACTCAGCCGCGCCGTCCATGACATGCTCGCCTCCACGATACCCGATCGCATCGAGGCCGGGGCGGTTCAGCGAAAACTCGGACAGCAGATTCTCAAACAAACACGTCAGGAGACGGCAAAGCTCAAACAGGAATCCAGAACCGATCTCCTCACCGGACTCGGGAATCGTCGTGTCCTGAATGAGGCGTTTGAACGACTGCTTGACGAGAACGGAAAGTGCCTCCCGGGCCTGGGAATTCTGGTGATTGACGTGGACCATTTCAAGCAGATCAACGATCGTCTCGGCCACGATGTCGGGGATCAATGCCTGTCTTTTCTCGGCCATCTTCTGGGATCGAGTCTCCGAACGGATGATTGTGCCGTGCGCGCAGGTGGCGATGAGTTCATCGTGCTCATGAAGAGGCAGACGACCTACGGAGCCGAGCTGGTGGCCCAGCGGCTGCAGGAATTGTTCCGACAGATGCCGTGGGATCATCCGGGCTCGGAACAACCGACGCTCAGCATGGGAATCGCCATCGTGAGCCGTCCCGGCTCCGTCGATCAGGAGGCCGCGCTGAAGCTGGCGGACCGGGCCATGTATGCCTCCAAGCGGGCGGGCCGGAACCAGGTGACGATCCGGGGCCAGGAGCGCGACGCGGCATGAAGTCGTGATCGGGATGCGCTTGCGATTGCACCCAACCAAAAAAGAAAACCCCCGGCCGAGGTCGGCCGGGGGTGAAATCGCATGAGATAAGAGTCTGGGATCAGATTACGGAGCAGGACTTATGACGTCTAAATTATAGACATCTATTTCGCCGACGTTCCAGGCACCCAGCGAGATGTAGTAAGACTCTCCAATTACCGTTGCAAAAGATCTGGTATTCGACAGGAATGGAGCGCACGAATCCTCACTGCAATCAGCTAGCACGAGGTTGCTGCACGGGTTGACGGGTTCTGCTGCCGAGAATACCATCAGGCTCGAGTCTTCACCTCCAGTGAATCCATTGAATTCATATATGGTACAGGTATTTACTTCCGCCGTGGTTTCAGTCGCAACGAACTTGTACCAGATCGAGGCGAAGTGCCTCGAAGCAGCGACGAACGGGCAACCAAAGCCGGTAACGTCAGAGGTATTCTGATTCGCTCCGCCTCGTTGGTCAGCGACCGTGGTACTGTTGGCTAAAACGGAAATCGCATCCACGCATTCATTATTGACCGTGGGGAAGGGAGGACCCATCGCGATAGGAGCAAGTTTGAGAACGTAATCATGGCCCTCATGGGTTCCTCCGACTTCAATACCGCTAAGGCTGAACGCCGTCACCACAAAGTAGTAGGTGCCGCCCTCCAGGTTCGCGGTAAACTCGACATCCGTGCAGAGACCACCATTGAGGCCCGATGCCACGAAGGGCACGACATCCCCAGGCGTCGCTCCGCAGACGTTATCAGTAAAACCAAAGCTGCCCGAGAATTCAGATGTGAAGGTGATGGTCAATTCCGCCAGGCGTGGAATATTCAACTCATCAATAAAACTCGGAACCACGATTTCGTACCAGTCCGTATCACGCAGTTGGTACGCGAATCCGTCCAGACCAGCGTCGCAATCCAGATCGGCATCCGCCACGTACGTGGAAATCTGACCACATATGACTTTGTCCTCAGGGTCAGGGTCGGTATCGGTGGCGAGATCGAGAACGAGGGTTTCGAACAACTGGCCGGGTGCGCACATGTTGCAGCCACCATTGGTGATGTCGCCGGTATCGACGAAATTGGTCACGGCATCCGCCGTGGCCGAAGCATCTGGGAAACCGGGGTCCAAGGGGTCGCCAACCGTAATGGTTTCACCGAGCGTGAACGCGCCCGAGACATTGTCGAGCATCAGGATGTCAACGCCGCCGATGGTCTGCAGGGCGATGATGTCGCCGGTTTCGGTCGATGCCGCACCCGTCACCTCATCGCCAACCGCGAACGCGCCGGTCACGGCAGAGATGTCGAGAGTGGTGTAAGGTGGGGAGGCCAACAGCAATTCACCATTGCCGCCACCTTCCCGGACGCCACCGGCCGGGCATGGATCCCAAAGGAGCGGGTCAGGACACTGAGATTCAAGCGCTGTCGCTGCGACCCGCAGCGTGTAGAACCCTTCCTTGTCGCCGCCGTTGGCACCGAGTCGGATCAGGATTTCCTGACCGGCGAAAACGATGATGGGAGTGGTGAACTGGGAGCCGCCAGGGCAACCCGCCGAGTTATTCTGGCATTCAACGAAGCCAGTAACGTCAACCGGCGGGCAATCCGCACTGGCCGCGAGATAGATCTCGATGGCGGTATCCACATTCACGGGACTGCCAAGGAAAAAGCAGGTGTCCAACACAACACTACTCGTGAAGTTGGGCTTGTAGGTGTACCAGACATCTTGAGTGATGAACGTGCATCCCGGGGCGGGGACTGGTCCATCTGTGAGCGCGTTGATGTTGTTGTGCCTCGGCTCCGAATCCGGGATCGTCGGGGTATTCACGGTCGAAACAAAAATGCCCGAACCCGGAGGGGTCTCTTCGAGTTCACCGGGAACAAGCACAAACGCATCCGCGCACTTGTCGTTAAACGGCCTCGGGACGCCGCAGGAAAGGGCGGTGGCGCAAGACGTTGCATCGGTCGTGACGTCAAGGATGAAGAACCCTTCTGAGACGAAGGGATCTCCGGAGACGATGTTGCCGTGGACCAGAATGTAGTAGTCCTGACCAAAGGTGGTGCACCACGAAACCGTATCGTGCAAGTTGCAATCAGCATCGGTGGAGGAGGACACACAGGTGAGATCTGCGCAGAGTTC
>JADFSH010000176.1 GCA_022560875.1 Planctomycetota bacterium
GTCCCCCCCGTCAACTTTATCATTGAGCGTGAGGCGGGGGCGAATCGCATTGGTGACATTCGAGCGGCATACGAATTGATCACCTCGCAACAAGGTGAAAAAGTGGTGCGCAGAATCGGTGGAGAGACGTTACCATGACTGGTATCACCTCTAAGGGAAACACGATGAACAATATCTTGCGAGAAACACTGGCGACGATACTTTCCGGCACATTGTTCTTATGCGCCACGAGTCAGGGGCAGGAAAGCAAGCCGGATTCGAGTTATTCCGCGCGGTACGACCATGCCGCGGTGGCGGCGAGTCATCCCGTCGCTTCGCAAGCGGGATTGGAGATGCTCGAAAAGGGCGGCAACGCGGTCGATGCCGCGGTCGCCACCAGCTTCTGCCTGTCCGTCGTCCAGCCCATGTCGTGCGGCATCGGGGGCGGGGGGTTCATGGTCATCTACGACCCGAGCAATGACGAGACGCCGGCGGTTGCGCTTAATTATCGAGAGGTTGCGTCCGGGGCGGTCGATCGTGATTACTACGTCAAGCTGGGGAGTGAAGACGCAAGCCGCTTTGGCGTGCATGCCTCCGGCGTGCCGGGCACGGTCGCGGGTTTGCTTTATGCATTGGAACATTACGGCACGCTGGACCGGGTCACGGTGCTTGCCCCGGCGATTCGAGCGGCGTCAGAAGGCTTCGCCGCCAACCCACAACTGGTTGGCGCGTTGCGCAGTCTCAAGACGCGTCGTGAGAGCAATCCGGAGATTCGCGCCACCTCCGAGTACTACTACCAGCATCTGGCTTTGAAGGGGAAGGTTCAAGTCGGAGATATTGTAAAGAATCCCGATCAAGCCCGGACTCTGCGATTGATTGCGCAACACGGCGCCGACGCGTTCTATCGGGGCGAGATCGCTGTGGCGATCTCGGGCGTGATGGAGCGGCATGGCGGGCCGATCACCATGGACGACCTGAAGGCGTACAAGCCGCGCGTCGTGGAGCCGCTGATCGGAACTTTCCGTGGGTATGAGGTCATCTCGATGCCGCCGCCCAGCAGTGGGGGGGTAGCGATGCTGCAGATCCTGGGCATTCTCGATCGTCGCCTGGATGACATCGATGATCTGTCCCCGACCAACCCCGCCTACGTGCATCTCCTGACCGAGGCGATGAAACATGCGTTCGCCGATCGCGCGGAATGGCTTGCCGACAGCGCGTTCGTCGAGGTGCCGATCGAGCGACTGACCAGTGCTGCGTATATAAAAGGTCTCACCGAATCGATCTCCATGATCCGGACGCAGGATCGCTTGGCTTACGGCTCGGTCACCCCGATGCCCGATGACGGGGGGACGAGCCATCTGTCGGTGATCGATGCCAGCGGCATGGCGGTCGCCTGCACCGAGACAATCAACATGACCTTCGGCTCGATGGTCGTGGTGCCGGGGTTCGGGTTCGCGCTGAATAACGAGATGGATGATTTCACGACGATTCCCGGCAAACCTAATGCGTACGGTCTTCTGCAGTCCGACAAGAATCTCCCCCAACCCGGCAAGCGTCCCCTGAGCAGCATGTCGCCGACGATCGTGGTGGCCGATGGCAAGGTGCGTCTGGTGGCCGGAGCGGCGGGCGGGCCGCGCATCATCACCGCCACCACCCAGATCCTGCTTAATTGCCTGCTGTTTGACATGACTCCGGGGGAAGCGATCGACGCGGCCCGGATTCATCACCAGTGGATGCCGGAGAAACTCTACTTCGAGAATCGCTGGAATCAACTTCAGACGATCAGCGCCTTGCGCGCTTTCGGTCATGAGACGGATCGCACGGGGAGTATCGGGGTTGCCCAACTCATCCAGGTTGCCTCCGACGGCGTTCACGCCGCCAGCGATCCCCGGGGTGGCGGGCGTCCGGCGGGGTATTGAAGGCGCAATGTTAGTGATCGTTTCCGCAAGAGAACTCGCTCTCGATCGGAGGGCTGCGAGGCTCTACGCGAATGATGATATTCAGGGCCATTGGCGTAAATCGGGAATTTTCACTGAAAGTAGCGTGTATAATCGATCCATCAATCACGGCCGGGCATGACTGGGTATGCTCATCCATCCTTCGAGAAGGGATTCTGCACTGTCTGATGAACCGACTATTCCCCGTGGTGATGAAACACCAGCGTCAATCGCCGACCTGAGCCCCGGCGACCGGATAGATCGATACGTCATCCGCGAACAGATCGGGGAAGGCGGATTTGCCATCGTCTATCTGGCCGAGCAGACAGAGCCGGTGGCCCGCACCGTGGCCCTGAAAATCATCAAGCTGGGCATGGACACCAAGGAGGTGCTGGCCCGGTTCGAGGCCGAGCGTCAGGCCCTGGCCATGATGGAACACGCCAACGTGGCCAAGGTCTTCGATGCGGGGATGACGGAATCGGGGCGTCCTTATTTCGTCATGGAACATGTGCCCGGCGAGTCGATCACGGATTATTGCGACAAGCAACGTTTGTCGGTTGATGAGCGACTTGAGCTTTTCATGCAGGCCTGTTCAGCGGTGCAGCACGCCCACCAGAAAGGCATTATTCACCGCGACATCAAACCGACGAATGTCCTGGTGACCGCCAAGGGAGAAAAGCCGACGGTCAAGGTGATTGACTTCGGGGTGGCCAAGGCCCTGCACCAGCGTCTGACCGATTCCACGATTCATACGATGCAGGGACAGTTCCTCGGCACCCCGGAATACATGTCACCCGAACAGGCGGAGATGACCGGACTGGATGTCGATACGCGTACGGACATTTATTCGCTGGGCGTGTTGCTCTACGAACTGCTCACCGGAGACACGCCGTTCGATTCTCAGCGGCTGCGCTCCGCTCCGTATCTCGATATTCAGAGGATAATTCGAGAGGAGGATCCCCCCAAACCGAGTACGCGACTCAGTTCAATGGGGGAGCGCGGCAAGGATGTGGCCCGTTGCCGCAAGATCGATGTGAACCCTCTCAGAAAACGGATCAAGGGCGAACTCGACTGGATCGTGATGAAAGCTCTCGAAAAGGACCGGACCCGGCGTTACGAGACCGCCAACGGGTTGGCCAGGGATGTCAAACGCTATCTCGCCGATGAACCGGTGGAGGCGGGGCCGCCGAGCTCGACATACCGGTTGCGAAAAATGATTCATCGCAATCGGGTGGCGGTCCTGGCGGTCCTGGCGGTGAGCGTTTCGGTGCTGGCCGGTCTGGCGGTGGCGGTGATCTTTGCAGTGCAGGCGAACCAAGCCAGAAAGGAAGCCGTCGTCCATCAAGTCGAACTCGAGCAGGAACAGGCACGGCTGCAAGTCGCCCAGGACGAACTCCAGGATTTCTACACCCGGTACGGTCACCACACCCTGGCAGTGCTGCCTTTTAGAAACGTCTCGGGCGATTCGGATCAGGATTTCCTCGCCATCGGCATGACCCGATCGCTGGTGGAGGAACTGGACAAGGTCGAGGCGATTCACGTCAAGTCGTTTGACGCCACCTACAAGATCGCCGACTCGCAGCGCAGTGTGGTAACAATCGCCCGCGATCTGGCGGTGAACCTGCTGGTGCGGGCCAGCGTGATGCGGGCGGGCGATCAGGTGCAAATCGACGTTCGACTGCTGCATGGTGAAGACGGCGAGAGCTTTTGGAGCGAATCATACGAAGGCAAGTGGAGTCGCATCGACGCCCTCCAACGAAAAGTTTCCGAGGATATCGTTGATGCGATCAAGTTGAAGCTGACACCCCAGGATCAGATGCGTCTGGCCAAGGAACAAATCCACGATCCGAAAGCCCGCGAGGCGTACTTCAAGGGGCTGCACAAGCTGATCAAGCCTAACCAGGAGGCCGCCGAAAAAGCGATCGAGTTCTTCGACCGGGCCATCGAGATCGATCCGGACTACGCCCAGGCTTACGCGGGCAAGGCCCGGGCCCTCAGTTCCATGATATTGATGGCGCTCAGGCCGCCAATGGAATACATGCCCGAGGCGAGAGATGCGGCCCTCAAGGCCATCGAAATTGATGACACACTGTCCGAGGCCTGGACGGTTCTGGGCATGGTGCAACTGCATTTTGACTGGGACTGGGATGCCTCGGAAAAATCCTTTCGGCGCGGGCTGGAGTTGAATCCGAACTCCGCCGAAGCCTATCTTGGACTGGCCACCTATAACGCCTCCATCGGCGAGTTTGATCTCGCCATCGAGCAATTGCGCACTGCGATGCAGCTCGATCCCGCCACGGTGCTCGTGAACGATCAATACAGCTACGTACCTTTCAACGCCCGACGCCTCGACGTGGCGATTGAGTTTGCGGAAATTGCGTTCGATCTCGATGACGGTTATTGGATCACGCATGCCTGGTATGGGCTGTCCCTGGCCTGGGCGGGACGAATGGAGGAGGCGATCGCCGCCGTGGATGAAGCCGTGCGGCTTGAAAGCGACATGCCGATGGCCCTGGTCATGAAGGCGACCGTCTATGCCATGGCTGGCCAGACCGAGAAGGCCACAGTCATGCTGGAGGATCTGCTGGAACTCACCTTGGCCCGTTACACCTGCCCCTTCGAGATCGCGACGGTTTTCCTGGCCCTTGGCCGACGGAGCGAGGCCTTCGAGTATCTCCACATGGCGTATGAGTACCAGTCCGAGTGCATGCCCTTTTTAGGCTCGGACATGCGGATGGATGAGATTCGCAACGATCCTGAGTACCAGGACATAATGGATGCCGTCGGGGTTCCCTATCGGGGTCCAGAGCCCCCGGAAGATGGCCGATGAATCAATAATCGAACTCAGGGCTTCCGTGGGGTCTAGGATTCATCGCCATGCCCACCTATGTGTATCAAGTCATTACCGAGGACGATTCCGAAGGGGAGATCTTCGAGGTCGTCCAGACGATGTCCGAGGATGCCCTCACCGAGCATCCCGAGACCGGCGCGCCGGTGAAGCGCCTCATCACCGCCCCGAACATAGCGGGGAAATGGTCCGAAGTGGGCAAGGGCGGCGGGATGATGAGCAACAAAAACCTCGATAAGCTGGGCTTCACGAAATACGAACGGGCCGGGGACGGGCACTACGAAAAAAAGGCCGGCGCCGGGCCCAACGTGATCTCCGCAGACTAAGAAAAGAGTTCACCGCTGAGACGCGGAGGGCGCGGAGAAAAGTCTTGGCATTGTTCCTCTCCCTCTGGGAGAGGCTAGGTGAGGGTCTCCTGGGTTCCTGTGCTCTAGTTGCTCTACAATACCCTACATGGAAATGACGCCGCGGCTATGGGAGTACATGAGTGCGTATTCGCAGGAGGTTTTCGGGACTGAGGATGCGCATCTGGCGGGACTGATGACCGAGGCGGTGGCGAAGGGGCTGCCGGACATTGCCGTGTGTGCGGAAGCGGGGCGCCTGCTCATGATCCTCACGTCCATGACCCGCGGCAAACTGGCGATCGAAGTCGGCACCCTGGGCGGCTACTCCGGCATCTGGATCGCTCGGGGCTTGTCAGAAGGCGGCAGGCTCATCACCATCGAAGCGGAAGACCTGCACGCTGATTTCGCCCAAACGCAATTCGAGCGTGCGGGAGTGGCCGATCGCGTCGAGATCAGATGCGGCAAGGGACTTGATGTGCTGCCGCAATTGGTCAAAGAGATTGCCCCCGGCAGCGTTGACGTGGTTTTTCTTGATGCGATCAAGCTGGAGTATTGCGACTACTGGAAGCTGGTGCGGCCGCTGATCGCGCCGGGCGGACTCATCCTTGCGGATAACATCTACGGCTCGGAC
>JADFSH010000036.1 GCA_022560875.1 Planctomycetota bacterium
ACCTTCAAGCTTAATGGACCATTCATAACCGGTGTCGTATAAAGGGTTACAGGAATAAGTAGCCTCAACGGCCAATTGATCACATCTTTCGTTTTCAGGTATCCCGGTGTGCCCGGGAACCCACTTTAGCTCAACAGCATGCTGTTCGTATACGTTGAGAAATCGCTGCCACAAGTCGGCGTTTTTTGCCTTGTGAGTCTTAGTGCGCCACCAATCTTTGTCACGCCAACGAAATACAGCACCGTTTACAACGGAATCGACGACATAACGGGAATCACTGTGGACGGTGACGCTGCAAGGCTTGGTCAGAACTTCGAGACTGACGATTACTGCAAGCAATTCCATTCGGTTGTTGGTCGTCAGTTCATAGCCGCAGGACAGTTCTTTGCGGTGTTGTCCCATGAGCAATACAACGCCATAACCTCCGGGGCCGGGATTCGGTTCTGCGGCACCGTCGGTATAGATAGTAATTTTTTGTCTATCCTCGTCCATGAAATGACACATTCCCTTCGCTGACCAACGACTGGCATTAGCTGCCTGTCGCGAAGCCGGCCGTCAGGTGCACGCCCATGTTAGGCAGCTTCCTCGCGGTGGTGATTCAGTTTGGTGCCCCTTCGCGGCCGGTTCAACCGGCCCTACACCGGCATCGTCAATGTGTTCTTCGAGCGGTTGCCGTTTCCGGGGGTTGGAAGAGTAGTACATAGGAAGATCCACCTCGAAGATTCACTACTCCAGCATCAACTCCGTCGGATCATCCGGGGCCGGACGCACGTGGGGGTGCTTGTCGATGAGGCGGACGCAGGTGTTCCAGCGCAGGATTGAATCGTCCACGTCGGAAGGGGCCAACTTGCGGGCTTTCTCGTACCAGTCCATCGCCTCCCGGTAGAGGTTGTACGCGGCGTACCCCCGTTGGCCGCCTCCCTGCTCGACGAGGGCAGTCGCCCGCCGCTCGGAGATGATGCCCGCGTAGTAATCCCTTTCATAGGCATCGTGAAGACGCGGCAGCAACTCGCGGGCCTGCGCCAACTCGGACGGGTTGCCGCTGGTGAACTGGTCGGAAAGGGCCAGCAGGAGAATGACCAGCGCCTTCTGATTCTCGCTATCAACTTCCAGTATGTCGAGACAGATGCTCTCGGCCTGCAACGGCTCGTTCAGCAATCGATAACGCTCGGCCTTTTCCAGGGCGGCGGGAACTGATTCCTTCGAGATGCGCTCAAGTTCAAACACGGCGTGAAATTATAACCACTCCCCCGAGTCCGGGCGATTTGAACAGGACAAGTTGTACACTTGGCCGGTTGAGATGTACTCTGCGGAGCATATACACCAGAGTGCCGATCAACTGGCAGAGGAGCAGCATGAGTCGTCTTACGACGCTTTACCGCAGCACACTTGGCAAGAAGGCCATCGTGGCCGTCACGGGGATCATGCTCTTCGGCTTTGTCGTCATGCACATGATCGGCAACCTCAAGACTTTGACGGGCAACGATGCCGAGGGCATACCGCATATCGACACCTACGCCCATTTCCTGCGAACCATGGGGGCGCCGATTCTGCCCGAGACTTTCGCCTTGTGGGGCGCGCGGATCATCCTCTTGATCGCCCTGGTGCTCCACCTCGTGATCGTCGCGCAGCTGACCTTGCAGAACTATGCCGCCCGCCCCATACCATATACCCGCAAGGTCTACGTTCAAACCACGATTACCGCGCGGTCCATGCTCGTCAGCGGCATACTCCTGCTCGTCTTCATCGTCCTGCACATACTGCAATTCACCACGGGAACGATCGACATCACCCCGATTGTTCCGAAAACGGTTTACGCAAACCTTTATTACGCCTTCAGCGAGTGGTATATCGCATTCTTCTATGTCCTGGCGATGGGGGTGCTGGGCCTGCATGTCTATCACGGAGTGTGGAGTCTGTTTCAGACGCTGGGTCTTGATAATCCCGATCGCAATCGCGGATTGCTTCGTATGGCCGCGGCGTCTGCGATCATCCTCGTGCTTGGGTTCTGCTCCGTTCCGGTGCTTATTCAATTCAGGTTCCTGCCGGCCCCGACCCAGGTAAGCACCCCTATCGACGAGTTGGCGGGAGGTCACTGACGCGATGGAACTGGAAGCTAAAATTCCGCCCGGTCGCATCGAGGAGAAGTGGACAACCCACCTCGATCACATCCGCCTGGTCGGCCCCCGCAATCGACCCCGCTACACGGTCATCGTGGTCGGCACGGGCCTGGCCGGAGCCGCCGCCGCCTCGTCCCTGGCCGCCATGGGTTACAAGGTCGAGTGTTTCTGTTTTCAGGACAGTCCCCGGCGCGCCCACAGCATTGCCGCCCAGGGAGGCATCAACGCGGCCAAGGATTACCAGAATGACGGCGATTCGGTCTTTCGGCTTTTTTACGATACCCAGAAAGGCGGCGATTTTCGTTCGCGGGAGGCCAACGTCTTCCGACTGGCCGAATTGAGCACGAGAATCATCGACCAGGCGACCGCCCAGGGAGTCCCCTTCGCCCGAGAGTACGGCGGGCTGCTGGCGAACCGCTCCTTCGGCGGCGTGCTCGTCGAGCGCACCTTCTACTGTCGAGGCGAGACCGGACAGCAACTGCTGCTCGGGGCGAATTCCGCCCTGGCCCAGCAGATTCACGAAGGCAACGTCCAGATGCACACGCGGACCGAGCTGCTGGACATTGTCGAAGTGGACGGCCGCATGAGGGGGATTGTCGTACGTGACCTGACGACCGGTGACATTTACTCGTTCGCGGGGGAAGCGGTGGTGCTGGCCACCGGCGGGTACTCCAACGTCTATTATCTCTCAACCAACGCCAAGGGGTGCAACGTGACGGCGACCTGGCGGGCCCACAAAAAGGGCGCGGGATTCGCCAACCCCTGCTTCTGTCAGATCCATCCGACGTGCATTCCCGCCGCGGGCGAGCATCAGTCCAAGCTCACCCTCATGAGTGAATCGCTGCGCAACGACGGGCGCATCTGGATACCCCGGAGCAAGGGGGAGACCAGGCAGCCGCGGGATATTCCCGAAAATGAACGGTACTACTACCTCGAAGAGCGTTATCCCCGTTTCGGAAATCTCGTCCCCCGCGATGTGGCATCGCGGAATGCCAAGGATGTCTGCGACCAGGGGCTCGGCATCGGACCGACCGGTCACGGTGTTTACCTTGATTTTAAAGACGCCATCAAGCTTCACGGTCTCGATGTGATCGAAGCCCGGTACGGCAATCTCTTCGAAATGTATGAGCGCATTACAAACGACAACCCAAAAGAAACTCCGATGCGTATCTACCCCGCCCCCCACTACACCATGGGCGGCCTCTGGGTGGACTACAACCTTATGACCACACTGCCGGGCCTGTTCGCGATTGGCGAGGCGAATTTCTCGGATCACGGCGCCAACCGGCTCGGGGCGAGTTCGCTGATGCAGTGCCTGGCCGACGGGTATTTCATTCTGCCGGTGACGATCGGCGACTATCTCAGTCGTCATCCCTACGGCGATGTGGATACGGACCATCCCGCATTCAAGGAGGCCGAGCAGGCGATCAAGACACAGGTCAACCGATTGCTCTCGACCAACGGTTCGCGCTCGGTCGAGTCTTATCATCGGGAACTCGGAAGACTCATGACCGACCACTGCGGTATTTCCCGTAATGAGGCCGGCCTCCGGAAAGCCTTGCAGACCATTCCCGAGATACGCGAATCGTTTTGGAACGACGTCAAGGTTATGGGTAAAGATGCTGAAATGAACCAGGCCCTGGAGCACGCGGGCCGGGTGGCAGACTTTCTGGAATTTGCGGAATTGATGTGCAACGACGCCCTGACCCGTGAAGAATCATGCGGCTGCCACTTTCGAGATGAATACCAGACGACCGAAGGCGAGGCCAGGCGCGACGATGAGAACTACGCGCACGTTTCGGTCTGGGAATACAACGGCCAGGATCAAACGCCCACGCTCCACAAGGAGCCGCTTTATTATGAAACACTTCCCCTCGCCCGGAGAGACTACAAGGCATGAAGTTCACGCTTCATATCTGGAGACAGGCTGACGCCAAGGCGCTGCGGCAATTGGTCCGCTACGAGATCGACGGGGTCAGTCCCGACATGTCGTTTCTGGAAATGATGGATCTCCTCAATGAGCAACTCATCGAGCGCGACGAGGAACCCGTCGCTTTCGATTCCGACTGTCGGGAGGGCGTCTGCGGCATGTGCTCCCTGGTCATCAATGGCCAGCCACACGGGCCGGAAAGGCGCGGCCACCTGCCAGCTTTACATGCGTCACTTCAAAGACGGGTCGGAGATCACCATCGAACCCTGGCGGGCCGAGGCCTTCCCGGTGATCCGCGATCTCGTGGTTGATCGCAGCGCATTCGACCGCATCATGCAGGCGGGCGGCTACATAACGACTCACGCCGGCCCCAAGCCCGATCCGAACGCCACGCCGATCGAGCCCGAGGTCGCGGAACTCGCGCTGGATGCGGCGACCTGTATCGGCTGCGGGGCGTGTGTCGCCGCCTGCCCCAACAGCGCGGCCATGCTCTACACCGCGGCCAAAGTTTCCCACCTGGGTCTGCTGCCACAGGGACAACCCGAACGCTACACCCGCGTGATCCGGATGGTCGAGCAGATGGAGAAGGAAGGCTTTGGCGGCTGTCGCAACTACGCCGAGTGCGAGGCGGCCTGCCCCAAGGAAATCAGCATCAGCTTCATCTCTCAGATGAACCGCGATTATCTCCGCGCATCGCTGCTGGAACCAATCGACCGCCGGGGAAGCATGAAATCCCAATAAATTTTTATAACTTCCACAGCAGGATCGCGGCTGCCAGAGTGCCGGCGAACGCCCCGCCGTAGCATACGATCATGAGCAGGAGGTCGAAACGGCGCAGGCCGAAGTCCATGAGAACGTGGCGAATGCGATGGACGCAATGGAACATACTGAGGCTCATGACCCCGAGGAGAACGATGCTCACCGGCCACCACCCGACGACGGCGGAAACATGCTCGTAGCGTTCGGCGGCGAGGTCGGAGTCAGTCGTGGGCAACAGGAACCCGGTGACGAGAATGATCGCGGGAAGAAACAGCGCGCTCATCACACCTCCTGCGGAAAATAACGACCACCAGAATGCCTCGTTCGATTTGCTCATCGCAGCACCCCCCACAGAATGACAAGGCTGATGACCAGCCAGGGGCCGTAACCCATCGCGGTGGCGACCAGAGGATCGGCAAGTCGTTTCTCCCCGATGAAGAACGGCATGGCCCTGGGCGTCAGATTGAACCATGTGATCGAATGCCACAGCGACGCCACCAGGGCGATGAAGTGCAACCCCATCCAGAGCGGGCTTCTCAGCACGACAAGCCATTCGCTGAACATAGCCTCTCCCCCGCCGAGTTTTGCCAGCATGATCAGCAGCAGAATGAGGTAGGCCCCGATGAACACCGCCGTCAGTTCCCTGATCATAAAGAGCATGTAGGCCGGCTTGCTGAGGAACCAGTTCCACTTGTGGGGTCGGTGATATTTTCCGGTCATTTGCCGGCCCCCCTGGGCATGATGAAGCCCTTGAAGTATTCCTGGGCGGCGCTGGCCTTGGCTTGCTGGATGGCCCCGGCAGGATCGACATTCTTGGGACAGACCACCGAACATTCGCCGACGAACGTGCAGCCCCAGACCGCCTCGTGCTCCATCATTTTTTCCATACGCTGGTCGAATCCCTGGTCGCGTGAATCCTTGTTGTACCGATGACCGAGAGCCAGGGCCGCCGGGCCGAGAAAGTCCGGCTCACTGCCCACTACCGGGCACGCCGAATAGCACAACATGCAATTGATGCACATCGTGTACTGCTTGTAATGAGCCAGCTCGGCGGGCGACTGCTTGTACTCCCCCTGCGACGTGTCGTTGACGTCATCACGAATGATGTAGGGTTTGATCGATTGCAGTTTCTCCATGAAGCCGTCCATATCAATCACCAGGTCGCGTTCGACGGGAAAGTTGACCAGCGGCTCCACTTTGATCGGATTGGGATAATACTCCTTCAGGAACACGGCGCAGGAGAGCTTGGGTTCGTCGTTGATCATCATGCCGCAACTGCCACACACCCCCATGCGACAACTCCACCGATAAGTCAGCGTGCCATCGACGGTATCCTTGATCCAGTTGATCGCATCCAGCACGACCCAGTCCTCGTTGTAGGGCACGTCGTAGGACTGGAATCGAGGTCCGGCGTCACTTTCCGGATGGTATCGAAAGATTTCCAGGGTGATGGTTTTCTCGTCAGGCATAAGTGGTCCAGGTCAGGTGGTTTCGTTCTCTTGCTTGGTAAGACCGGATCCCTTTCCGTAGGTTCGCTTGCCGGGCGGCCATTTGGTGATGGTGACGGGTTTATACTCAATGCGGGGCGGGGCGTCGTCGTCCTGCCAGAACGCCAGCGAATGCTTGAGGTAGTTTTCATCATCGCGATTGGTGAAGTCCAGACGCTGGTGTGAACCCCGCGACTCCTTGCGCTCAAGCGCCGAGTGGGCGATGGCTTCCGCAACGTCCAGCATGAACCCCAACTCAAGGGCCGCGGTCAGATCGGTGTTGAAACTGTTGGTGTGATCGTCGATCCTGACAATTTTGAAACGATCACGCAGCTCGGCGATCTTCTGGCAGGTGTCGGTGAGTGATTTCTCATCGCGAAAGATACCGGTCCCGCCTTCCATGGCCTCGTGCATCTCGTTCCGCAGGGTGGCGATGCGTTCGCTCCCGCCATCGCCGGAGGAGGTTCCGGGGGTGGTTCCGGTCTCGATATAGTCACGCCGGATTCGTTTGGATTCATCCTCCGCCTGAGCTTCGAGGGAAGCGACATTGAAGTCGGGATTGTCCATCGCGAAACGTGCCGCACTGGCTCCCGCGCGTGCGCCAAACACCAGCAGCTCCGTCAGCGAATTGGAGCCGAGTCGATTCGCCCCGTTGATCGACACGCACGCGCACTCGCCTGCGGCATACAACCCCCGCAAGCTCGTGGCCCCATCCAGATCAGTGTCGATCCCCCCCATGAAGTAGTGCAGGACCGGGCGCACCGGAATCGGTTCATAGACCGGGTCAATACCGGCATAGTTCTTGGCCAGCTCGCGGACGAAGGGAAGATTCTTGTTGATCTTCGCCTCCCCGAGATGACGCAGGTCGAGATGCACCACGGGGCCGTACTTGGAATCGATGGTGTTTCCCTTCTGCATCTCCTTGATGAACACCTGGCTGAGCTTGTCGCGGGGGCCGAGTTCCATGGTGCGTTTCCGGGGATGCTCGGGATCATGGATGTCGAGCGGCTGACCCAGGTCGTAATCCTGGAGATATCGATAGCCGTGCTTGTTGACGAGGATGCCGCCTTCGCCGCGCGAGGCTTCGGTGATGAGGATGCCGGTGCCGGGCAGTCCGGTCGGGTGGTACTGAATGAACTCCATGTCCTTCAGGGCGACCCCCTCGCGATAGGCCATGGACATGCCGTCGCCGTTCTTGATCGCCCCGTTGGTGGTGAAGGGAAACACGCGTCCCGCCCCGCCGGTACACATGATGATCGCTTTGCCGAGGATCGCCCTCATCTGCCCGGTCCGCAGTTCTATGGCCGCACAGCCGCAGCAGCGACCGTCATCCACCAGCAGCTTGCTGGCGAAATGCTCATCGTAGCGGGTGATGTTGTCATACTTCAGCGTCGTCTGAAACAACGAGTGCAGCATGTGAAAGCCGGTCTTGTCGGAGGCAAACCACGTGCGTTCGGTACCCATCCCGCCGAACGGGCGCACCGAGACGGAGCCGTCCGCCTCTCGATTCCAGGGACAGCCCCAGTGCTCAAGCTGAATCAACTCCTTGGGGGCTTCCTTGACGAACAGCTCGATGGCATCCTGGTCCCCGAGCCAGTCGGAACCGCTGACGGTGTCGTAGATATGGTTCTCGAAACTGTCATTGGGCTTGATGACCGCGGCCGCCCCGCCCTCCGCCGCCACGGTATGGCTGCGCATGGGATAGACCTTGGACACGCACGCCACGGAAAGATCCGGGTTCTCCTGGGCGATCGCGATCGCCGCCCGCAGCCCCGCTCCCCCGCCGCCAATGATCAGCACATCGTGCTGATGCGTACTGCTCCTGCCCATTTATCGAGTCCTCCGATCCAACGACGTCGGCTGAGTCCATCCAGCGTCAACGCTATCGGAGACCCCACAACCCCTATTCTGCGGTATGGGAACGTCGGCTTGAGACATGCGAGAGACTCCTGGTGAACCTGAGATTCAGAGTGGGGGATCAACAGCATAGCGTGGGTCGCTCACGTGGCAATGGTCTGACAATCGTTTTTGTCCGGTGACCGGAGGCAATTTCTCTTCAAGATTGCAAAATTGCCTGAAAACAAAGCCAGATCGCTCCCTGCGATTGGCGCACCCATGTCCGCGAATCCATGACACGGTAAAGTTGGAATGATTACTTGCGACGGGCGGTCGCAGCCAGGCCCCCGGCAGGGGTGAGAGACTCTGGAATCGGTGACGATTCTTCGACCGAAAATTTCGCGGAGAGATCGAAGACCAGACTCAGCAACATTGGCACCAATAGCAGCGTAAATATAGTCGAGACGAGCAGCCCCCCCACTACCACGCTGCCCAAGCCTCGATACAGTTCCGATCCCGCCCCCGGAGCCAGCACCAGGGGAAGCATCCCTCCCACCGAAGTCAGCATGCTCATGAAGATCGGCCTCACCCGGGTGCGCACGGATTCGGCAATCGCCCGGCGCGGTGTCATCTCGCCCTCGAAGCCGCCTGCGATATCCCCCCCGCCGCGCATGAAATTCAGGGCCTGATGGACGATGAGAATGGCATTGTTCACCACGACCCCGATAAGAAGGATAAATCCGAGCATGGTCAGCACATCGAGCTTTTGCGAGGGAAGGTACCGATCCGCCTCGCTCCAGAGGAACACAATGTACAGTGCCCCGAATCCCCCCAGGGTCGCCAAGGGTACGCTGAACATGATCACCAGCGGCTGCAGGAAACTCTGGAACAGCACACACATCAGCAGGTAGACAACGATCAGCGAGAGGAACAGCGAACTTCCGAGCGTCCCCACAAATGAGCCGTCGCCCAGCAAGGCGTTCTGCACGGATCGAAGCTTGCTGGCCGTGCCCGAGTAGCGAGTTTCGATACTTGGCGGAAGCTGGCCTTGCTCGCGCATGGAGGCAAGGATCGCATCAACATCGCTGATCACATCCTCCAGAGGCTTCTCCTTGGCCGTGACTTCCAGCGTCACTGCTCGTTGCCGCCCCACCCGGCTGATCTGCTGGGGACGGGTCACCCGCTGAATGCTCGCCACACTGTCCAACGGCACAAGATGTCCGGTGGGCGTGGCGATGGGAAGATCGGCCAGCCCGGTGGTAGTGCTCTGATCGACCGAATACTTTGAGATGACCTTCAGGTCAATGGACTGCCCGCCCTCGCGATATTCACCGATGATCGCACCGTCGCCGCTGGCCTGGACCGCAAGCCCGAGATCGGTGGTGGTCATCCCCAGTTCACTTAAACGCATCAGATCGGGAATGATGTGAAGCTCCGGACCGGGGATGTCGAAATTCCCCGGGTTTGACTGCACATCGTGATAGCCGCGCCTGCGCAGTTCATTCTTGGCGATGGTCGCGGCAGCGGCTATTTCATCCAGATCAGGCCCCACGAACTCAACCTTCACCGCCGAACCGCTCGACCCGCCAAGACGAAACAACGCCATCTGACGCGTGAAAGAAAAGACCCCCGGCGTGACTTCGCTGCGGGCGGCATGCTGGAGCAAAGGAACCAGATCGACCACCCGCTTGGGGTCATCGCTGACTGCGCCCTGAAACATGAAGCTGCCGAAACTGACAAAGAAATAATTGTCGATCGTGGGAGGCAGGACGGGTTCGCCCTCCACTTTTCCCATCATATCAACCAGCGGCACCTTGGGGAGTTGAGACACCGCCGCTTCATACGCGACGGGATCGTCTTTGAGATCACCCGCCTCCCAGAACGGTCTGATCGTCGCCTCGATGCGATCGGCGATCACGTTGTTCTGCCGGATGTTGTAACCGGGCGGGGGCACCAGCATCCCGAAGACAAGATTGCGATTTCCCGTGGGCAGGTAATCCGCCGGAGGCATGAGGCTGAGGCTGCCGACGATCGAAACGGAGGTGAGGAAGATCACGACCGCCAGTCGTGCGATAGTGCTCCCGCACGACCAGTAGATGAATCGTGAAAGGTATCCCGGCCCGGCGCGGGCGAAACGATCAATCGCCGCCAGCAGCCCGATGGGAAAAATGATCCAACTGATCAGCGGATGCCGGGCGGCCATTGCCTCTTCCCAGTTCTTGTTGTTCCCCCCCTCGCCCCTGGTCTTCAAGATTCGCGCCGCGGCGGTCGGTATCACCGATACCGAAACAATCAGACTCAGAAAGACCGCCGCGCATATCGCCAGGGCGATGTCGCGGAAAAGTTGTCCCGCCTCCTCCTCGATGAGAAGAATGGGAATGAACACCGCGATCGTGGTCAGGGTCGAGGCCAGCACTGCGCCCCAGACTTCCCGGACCCCGTCATACGCCGCCTGGGGCGCGGGCTTGCCCATCTCCAGATGGCGGAAGATATTTTCCAGCACGACGATCGCGTTATCCACGACCATGCCCACGGCGAAAGCCATCCCCGCAAGGCTGATGACGTTGATGCTTCGTCCCAAGAACACCATCACCACCACGGCGCCAATGACCGAAATTGGAATAGCCAGGGTGATGATCCCCACTGAGCGTATGGATCGGAGAAACAGGACCAGAACGAACATCGCCAGCCCGCCCCCGATCCAGATGTTGTTCTGCACCAAAGTGAGGGCATCGTTGATGTACTTGGTCTGATCGAAGACATTACGCAGGACGAGTTTGCCATCCAGCCCGAGCTGTCGGGCTTTGACATCCAGCAGTCCGCCGGGGCGATTGAGCTTGACGACTTCCGCCCGCAACCCCTCCATCACCTCGATGACGTTGGATCCGATCTCGCGCTGGGCGTTGATGGCGATCACCGTTTCGCCTTTCGAGCGGACGAACCCCGTCGCCTCCTTGTAGGTCATCACCACATCCGCCACGTCGCGCACCAACACCGGTCCCGCATCGGGGTTGGCGATGATCGTGTTCCTGATGGTTTCGAGGGATTCGAACTGCCCGATGGTGCGCAGACGTATATCGAGTTTGCCATCCGCCAGCGCCCCCGCCGAGATGTTGCGATTCGCGCTCCGGATGCGGCTGACGAACTCCCCCGACGTAATCCGATATTGGGCGAGCAACTCGGGATCGATCTGGATCTGGACCTCGCGCTCGCGACCGCCCACGACATTGATTTCCGAGACCCCCGGCACCCGCTCCAACTGCGGCTCGATCCGGTCCATCACGAAATCTCGCAGGGTGCGGACATCGAAGCTCTCATCCGTCGAGTTGATCATCAGCCAGGCGATGTAATCGCGGGACTGACGATCGCTTGCCGAGATCACCGGCTCATCGACATTCTCCGGATAGTCTGAGACTTCGCTGAGCTTGAGATTCACTTCGCGCATGGCGTCGGACTTGTGCGTCCCCACCGCGAACTCCAGGCGAATTGATCCGGAACTCTGAGTGGAGGAGCTGGTGATTTCGCGCAGGCTGGGAATGCCGATGAGACGCTCTTCCTGCTTGTCGATGATCTCCTGTTCAATCTCTTCGGGGCTGGCGCCTTCCCAGAAGGTGCTCACGGTGATAATGGTGTCCTCGACGTTGGGCGTCAGTTGGATGGGAATGCGGGCAAATGCGATGATGCCCGCGAGAATCGTGAGAATCACGCCTACGGTGACCGTCACCGGCTGTCGGATGAACAGACTCAGCAGGTTCATCGACTGGTCACCTTCTGCGGCGTCGAGGTGGCGATGGACACGGGGGCGGTGGGAAACAGTCGCTCGTTGCCCTCCACCACGATTCGGTCTCCGGGCGCAAGCTGCCGGCTGGTGACGGCCAGTCGTTGCCCGATATCAAACGTGATGAATACCGTGGCGGGCAGGGCGACAAGCCCTCCGTCTCTGCCCTTCCGCACGACATAGACGTGGTATCCGGTGGGATTCTTCATCAAGGCATCCTTGGCGATGGTCAGATGCTCGCCGGTCGCTCCCGTCGGGGCCCAGCCCGTCACCGACATGCCGGGGACGAGTACGTTCTCGGTATCCTCAAGACGAACCACCGCCGAAAACGATCGCGCCTTCGGATCGACCTGCCGGATCACCCGGGGCACCGACGGCTCGAAGGTGCGGTTGATCGCCTCGATGGAAACGCCGAGCTTCACGTCCTTGCCGATGATCGCATTGGCAAACTTCTGGGGAATGTCGAGCCAGGCGTCATACACCCCGATGGTAAGCAGCTCGACGATCGTGCCCCCTTCACTTATCCACTCCCCCACTTCGGTATGCCGGGAGATGATGACGCCGTCGAAGGGCGCCCTGATGATGGTGTCGTCAAGGCGGGTGCGGAGCAGGTCGCCCCGGACATTGATAACCTCGAGTTGTCGCTGAGCCTGGTCGCGTCGGGCTTCGGTAGACTTGAGCTGGGAGATGGCGTCGGCGAGTTCCTTGGGATTGCTCGCCCCCCGTTCATCCAGCTTCTGCAGGAGATCAAGATCATGCTGTTCCAGTTCAACCTCGGCGTCACGTTCCCGGAGGACGGCCTGGGCGACGTGTTTCTCCGATTCGATCTGAAGCAACTCCAGTTCGAGTCGCCTGGAATCGAGCTTCGCCAGCACCGCGCCCTTTTTCACAAACTGACCTTCGGTAATCGGATAGCTGATGACCCGGCCCTCTTCGAGCGTCGCCACCCGGGAGCGGGCCACGGCCCGGAGATTGCCGGTGACGCGACGCATCTCCTGCACGTTTTCGAGCCTGACCTCATCAACCCGCACTGCCGAGGGAGGCATGCCCTGGGCCATGATGGAATCCGACCCTGACAGCAAGAGCAACATTACCAAGGCAATTATTCCGGGTCGGGATTGAAAACTGACGGTCATACCGTTCCTTCCTTCGCCATCGTCGCTTCGTCGCAGCTATCAGCCGCCTCAAACGCCTGCGCGATGAAGGCGTCATCGAACCCCATGCCGCGCAGGGAAAATTCCGCGATGTGATGAGCAATGCGATCAAGTGATCGGGATTCCGCAAGCTCCACGCCCCGCAACCGTTCGATAAAGGGCCGGAAGATGCGGATGTGAAGAATCTGTCCCAGAAAGCTGGAAACGAATTGTTCAATCTGCAATTCGTCTGCATCCGGCTTCAGGACCTGCAGCAGATCCACCAGAAGTTTGTTGTTCGGCACGATGTAATCCTTCACCACCGCGTCGATCGCTTCGCTGGGCATCAGGGCTTCGCGGAAAATGAGGCTGCTGCACGATTCAATCGTGCTCTGGGCGGGAATAAGAACTTTGAGAAAAGAACGAACGAACAGGACCAGCAGCATTGCCGCTTCGTTCGCATCCCTGACCGGTTTTTCCAGCAGTCCCCAGGCGAGTTCTCCCCCATTGTTGTCCATGACCCGCCGCACCGTCTCCAGATAGAGTTCGTTCTTGGAGCCGAAGTGGTACTTGATGGAGGCAATGTTGGCATCGGCGGCTTCGGCAATCTCACGGATGCCGACCGCTGCATATCCTCTGGTGCTGAAGAGCCTTTCCGCCGCATCCAGGAGGGCGTTGCGAGTTTGGTTTGCGTTTGAGGCCATAATAAGCCTTTATAGGTCCGATATCGCATTCAATCAATCGTTTGATTGAACCTATATTATTGTCTCTGGTTGCATCATTTTCAAGAGAAACCCGCCCTCCTGACCACTGGCTGTTGGCTTGGGCCTCGGAGCCGATATTTCCATTCATTTTTGGCTGGTTCTGAACCAACCCCCCATCTAAATCTGTCGAGAGGAATTAAGAGAAACGCCACTTGATCGTTAGATCAGTGGATCCGGCAAGCGATTGCCGCGTTGACGAAACTGACGTCCTTCCACGCGAGATCACCATGCACACAACTACCACTCGATCGTTGCTCACTGTCATATTTTTGCTGTCAGCCAGCCTGCCCCTCGAAGCAAAGTCGCAGCGAACCGAGGGCTATGCCGCTCTGAAGGAACAAGCCGAGCGTTTCTATGCGGAAGATTCCTACGCGCTCGCCCATCAGGTCTATGCCCAGGCGCAGACGGCCGGGGTTCCCGAATCGGAAAAGCGCTGGGTTGCCTTCCGCCTCGCCGACACCCAATGGCGATCGCAGGTCGCCACCAACAATCCGGATACCACGATCGAGGAACAGGCGCGCACCGAGCTTGAAAGCATCATTGATGCCGTCAAGCGTGAAGAGGATCGTGATCTTATCTGGGTTGAGGCCCACGAATCGCTGGGGGATTACTTCTGGACCCGGCCGCGATCCCAGAACTGGGGCGGCGCCTGGCCCCATTACCAACTGGCCCTCGATCATTGGGCCGGCTCCGGCGACCTCGACCAGGCCCGGGATCGCTATCTCGCCATCGTCTGGGACATGAGCATGCCTCCCTGGCAGAACATCGAATATTACTACGGCTCCAGTTATGTGCCGCGGGACATCCTCGAAAACGCCTTGAAGATTTCCGTCTCGAAACCTGATCGCGCCCGCGCGAGTTTTCTGCTGGCCATGACGTATCGATCCTATGGCGATAGGCGACAGCAACAACGAGTGGCCGATCTTTTCGAGACCGTGCTGGAGCAGGGCAAGGCCACTCAGTGGTACGACGACACCCTCTACTCGTATGCCCAATGGCTGAGCAACAACGGTCGCGTCACCATGCAGGCCAACGGCCAGTGGACACGCGAATATGACTACGTGGGGGCGGTGAAGCTCTATCGCCGCATTCTCAGCGAGTTCCGCCGGGGTGAAACCCGTTACTTCGACAACGCCCGACAGCAGATCAAGTCGATCACCAGTCCTACGCTCTCCGTGGGCGTCTCCAACATCTTCCTACCCGGCTCGGAAATACAGTATTACCTGAATTGGCGAAACCTGAAGCGTATCGACCTTGCCCTCTACCAGGTCGATCTCACGCGTGATGTCCGGCTCGGTAGCACCAACAATCGCGATAGCTCGAACTGGATTAACACAATTGATCTCACCGTTGCCGAGCGGGTGGATTCCTGGGTTCACCAGACCACGGACCAGGGTGATCACGAGCCGGGCCAATCGGTTGAGCAATACGAAGTCAGGCTGACCCCCGGCGCCTATATCATCGAAGCGACCGGAGGCAAGAGCCGGGCCCGGGAACTGATACTCGTGTCCGACGCTTCCATCGTCATCAAGACTTCCGGCGATCAGATATTGGCGTATGTCTGCGATGCGATGGACGGCTCGCCCCTTTCCGAAGCTCTGGTTCGCGTCTCGCGGGCCGCCTACCGAAAAAGCCGCTGGATCACATCCACCGCCCAAGCCTTCACCGACGCAGACGGCATGTGCGTGTTTGATGCCGAAAGTTTCGATGGCGTCGCCAGCAATCATCGGTACTCGTACTTCATCGCGGCCAAGATCGGCCGGCGTCAGGCCTTTGCCCTGACCACTATGTATGCAAACCCACGGACCCAGCGGGAATGGCGATCGTATGTCTTCACCGATCGGCCCGCTTATCGACCGGGGGAGACCGTTCAGTGGAAGGCTCTGGTTCGTCTGCGCACCCCGAAGGGCTATACCACCCCCGTCGGGCAAGCGGTGAAATACACCATCAGCGACCCGCGGGGCAGCGAAGTGGAATCGGGCACCCTCACCCTCAACGCCTTCGGCAGCATCTGGGGAGAGATCGAACTCGACGACACCCAGCCCCTGGGAGAATATCGCATCGTCCTGCATACGGATAATCCTCGCACGGAAACCGTGGGAACCCAGACCCTGTTCCGACTTGAGGAATACAAGCTCCCGGAATTCAAGGTTGCCATCTCCACCCCGGAAGAGAACGGCACGAAGAAAGCCTTCCGTCTCGGTGAAACCGTGGAGATCACCATCCAGGCAAACTACTACTTCGGCGGACCGGTCGCCAACGCCAACGTGGAAGTAATCGTGTATCAGACCCCGTTTTATCAGTGGTGGTCCCCGCCCCGCGATTTTCCCTGGTGCTATCAGACCACGAATCCCTATCAATACTGGGGTTCCGGACAGGTCATCAAGCAGGAGACGATCCGCACGGATGAAACCGGTGCGGCCACGCTTAGTTTCGACACTCCTCCCGGCTCGCAACAGGATATGCAATACCGGATCGAGGCCCGGGTCACCGATTCCTCCCGACGCGAGATCGTCGCCAGCGACACCGTGCGGGTCACCCGCCAAAGGTACTACGTCTATCCCGTGGCCCGCCACAACATTCATCGCCCTCACGAGCGAATCGAAATCGACTTCAAGGCCCTGGATGCCAACAGCAATCCCGTGGAAACATGCGGCATCGTGACCGTCTCCCGTGATGAATGGGTGGAAATCTGGCTCGACCCCTATGACAAGGAAGTGACGGGTGATCTCCTGACCAAGCTCAAGCGGTCGGGCACCTTCCCGCCCCCCCTGCCTCCAGATCAGCCTCTCGCCAAGCCCTGGCGACTCAAGCATCGGGGTTACACCACGGAAGAAATCATCACCCGCACCGTCTGCACGGACGACCAGGGCGAAGCGGTGTTTGTCTTCACCGCCCCGCGCGACGGTTATTACCGGATCAATTGGCGCAGCGAGGACAAGGACTCGCCGGGCAGCATGCCCATCACCGCCCAGACCATGGTGTGGGTCTGCTCCGACGCCACGACCCAGCTTGGCTATCGCTCCGGCAGTCTCGACATCATCGTGGACAAGGACACCTTCCGGGCCGGGCAGAACGCCCCGGTCATGATCTCAACCCTCGGCAACAACAAGTTCGTGCTCTTCACGGTGGAAGGCATGGACCTCTACAGCTACCAGCTCGTGCGAATGTCGGGCAATGTCAAGCTGATCTCAGTTCCCATCGACCAGCGCCACGTGCCCAATGTCTATCTCGGGGCGATGATGGTCAGCGACGGACAGATCCATCGGGACATGGAACAGATCGTCGTTCCGCCGGTGGAGCATTTCCTTGACGTGACGATTGAATCCGATCGGGAGCAGTATCAGCCCGGCGAGGAAGGGACGTTTACGATCACCGCGAAAGATCACGAGGGCAATCCCGTCGCCGCAGAGATCGCGATGGGGTTGATCGACGCATCTGTGTTCTACATCCAGCAGGACTACGCCGGTGATCCGCGACAGTTCTTCTTCAGCAACCGCCAGGTCAACGCGGTGGGAATGACTTCGACCTTCAATCAGAAGCCTTACGCGAAGCTGGCGGAAAATGAAAACGAGCAGTTGATCGACGTCAAGAATGAAAAGCTGGCGAGCATGAATCGCCTCGATCTGAATGGTATTAAGAAGTCGAATGGTCCTGTAGATATGGCCGCGAGGGCATATGGCTACGTAGGAGGGAGAGGGGGAGGGGGAATATTTGCCGATATGGCGGAAGCTCCCGTAGCGTCGAAATCAATGTCCGCCAGAGGCGGTATGGCCCAGTCTGCCATGAAAGTCAGCGATGATCAAGGGTTCGGTATGCGAGTCGAAGAAGAAAAGGACATGCAGCCCGGACAGGAGATCAAAGTCCGCACCGACTTCCGCTCCACCCTTCTCTGGCTGCCCGACATCCACACCGATGAGAACGGCAAGGCCACGATCTCGGCCAAGTACGCCGACTCGCTGACGACCTGGAAGGCCACCGCCCGCGTCGCCACTGCCACCAGTCAGTTCGGCATCGCGTCGGTCACGATCCGCACCCGCAAGCCGCTCATCGCCCGCTTGCAGGCCCCGCGGTTCTTCGTGGTGGGCGACCAGGTCACGATTTCCGGGGTGTTCAACAACAACACCAACGACGCCATGACCGTGCAGCCCGCCCTCGACATCCTGGGACTCACCATCACGGGCATGATGAAGAATGGCCGCATGGTCAAGGCTGAACTCGGTCCCATCGTGATCCCCGCCCACGGCGAAATGCGTCTGGACTGGGTCGCCATGGTCGAAACCCCGGGCGAAGCGAAGATCACCCTTTCGGCCCGCAACGATAAATACACGGACGGCATGGTCAAGAGCTACCCCGTCCACGAGCATGGCATCGAGAAGTTCATCGCCAAGTCCGGCAAGGTGAGAGGCGACGACGTCACGGTAACTATCCACCTGCCGGGGGCGCGCAAGGATGGCTCGACGAGCCTTTCGGTGCAGATCACCCCCAGCATGGCGGTGACGATGCTCGACGCTTTGCCTTACCTGATTGATTATCCCTATGGCTGCACGGAGCAGACCATGAGCCGCTTCCTCCCCGCCGCGATCGTCGCCAAGACCCTTCGCGACCGGGGGATCGACCCCGCTGAGGCGATGAACAAAGTCTTTGGGGGCATCGAACGCGATCACCTGGACAAAACGCATCCCAAGGGTAAACGCGATCTCACGAAGCTCGACGACATGACCAACAAGAGCCTCGCCCGACTTTATGATTTCCAGCATGCCGACGGCGGCTGGGGCTGGTGGAAAAGGGGCGACAGCGACCGCTTCATGACTTCATACGTTCTCTGGGGGCTGACCCTGGCGAAGCAGGCGGATATCGACGTGGCGGGCGATGTCATGAGCCGCGCGGCAAACTATCTCAACCATGAAATCGTCAAGGATGAAACCAGTTACGACCGACAGGCCTGGATTCTCCATGCCCTCTCGGCCTATCACCGGCTGATCGAACGCGATGCGCCGACCGCCTACCAGCGGGTTGCCTTCCAGAACCTCTGGAAGAACCGGAGTCGCCTCAACGCTTATACCCGTGCTCTTTTCGCCCTCAGCGCGCACCAATACGGGTTCGACAAGCAGGCCCAAACCCTCGTTCGCAATCTCGAAAACGGCGTGATCCGCGATCGCACCCCGGATACCTCAATCGTGGTGCGGGGCAAGCAGCAGCGCAACCGGGCCGTCATCGGCACCGCCCACTGGGGACAGGACGGCATCTACTGGCGCTGGTCGGATGGCGGGGTGGAAGCCACCGCCTTCGCCCTTCGCGCGATGCTCGCCATCGACCCCGACAACAAGCTCATCGAGCCGGTCACCAACTGGCTGATCAAGAACCGGCGGGGCAGCCAGTGGTCCAACACCCGCGACACCGCCATCGTGGTGCTCGCCCTCAACGATTACCTGGCCGTAAGCGGCGAACTTGACGGCGGCATCGAGTATGAGCTTACCGTCAATGGCCGCTTGATCGCCACCAGACATCTCACGGCGGAAGAGGTGCTGGCCGCCCCCAGCCGTTTCGAGATCGATCCGAGCCTCATCCGTGATGGAGACAACACGATTCACATCGTCCGCAAGCGCGGCACCGGGCCGATTTACTTCTCCGCCGAAGCGACGTATTTCAGCCATGAGGAGCCGATCCCGGCCGCGGGCAATGAGATTTTCGTGCGGCGTGATTATTACCGGCTCACCCCCCGGCCCACCCTGCTCAAGGGGTATGTCTATGACCGCATCCTGCTCACCGATGGCGATTATGTCCGCTCCGGCGAACGCATCGAGGTCGTGCTGAGCGTGGAGACAAAGAACAATTACGAGTACCTGATCTTTGAGGACCTCAAGCCGGCGGGGTTCGAGGCGGTGCAGCTCAAGAGCGGCGAGGCGATGTACGCCCGCCAGCTCAAGGCATCCGCGGCCCAGCGGCTGTTCGGCAAGGACCGACAGATGCCCGCCAACGGAGCCCCCGCCCCCCCCGGTCAGGCGGGCCTGGAATGGAAGGACTACACCGGACGCCAGAGCCGGCTGCATCAGGAACTGCGCGATCGCAAGGTGGCGATGTTCATCGACCGGCTCCCCGAAGGGGTCTGGCAGATGACCTACGAACTTCGCGCCGAAACCCCCGGCAAGTTCCACGCCCTCCCCGTGCTCGGCCACGCGATGTATGTCCCCGAAATCCGCTGCAACAGCGGCGAGATCCGCATCAACGTCCTGGACCGAGATGACTATTCCCCGGCCCCGAAAAGCTCGAAAGCTTTGACCAAAGCACGATCCCGTTGATGCCGTGAGCCAGCCTCAGTTCAGCCGTCGCGGCCCCAAAAGCTTCTGCCGCGCCCTCATTTTGTGTCAAGCATCCTCGGGTGCGGATCGATCTTGGATCGATTCCACGGGCAAGTCAGTGGATCTAATAATCTTGTCAACACTCCATCTTGAACCACAGAATAGCTACTGACGACAAGTGGGTTTCGCAGCATCTGAAGCCAGCGGGTTCGGGAGCAATAGTTGTTACAAAGTCACACGATCGGCGGATAATGAATGGCGATGCCTTTGCCGGACACTTCCGACGCACCATTGACCATGCCGCGGCGATCACGACGGTCGAAAGAGAAGCACCCTCCCTTCGACTTGTCATCACGCCAATCGTGTCAGCGGACGTTGATGAATGCCCCTGCTGGAGAGGCTTGAGTTACGGCTAAGGGCACGATCCCCAGGCGGCGAGGAGTGCGAGAAGGTCGGTGACATTGACGGCGCCATCTCCACCGGGGGGGGCCATGTCGCAGAGGGTGGGCGAGCCTCCCCAGTTGGCGAGCAGTGCGAGGAGGTCGGTGACATTGACGTTGCCGTCGGGGACGGCGGCACAGTCGGCGGGGCACTCGCAGGAGTCTACGATACCGTTGACATTCAGGTCAAACGGGCTCAGGGCGGAGAATGACATTGTGACGGTCACAAAGCTTGCCGGCCCGCACACGAGGGGATCGGAGAGGCTTGCGGTCATGAGAATGTCGGCATCACCCAAACCGACGATGGCATCAAAGTCTGCCCGCAACATACTGATCTGATCAAAGTCGGGGGGAATGGTGCATGCGACTCCCGGGAATTTGAAAACCTCGCCGAGTGAGAGCCCATTGAGAAAAACTTCAATGGATTTGATGGCGGTGGTCAGATCGGCGCTGGCGGTGAAATCAAACGTGACAACGCCGATTCGCGGGGGCGGGGCCACAAAGAGGAAGGTCGCATCCGTACTCGAGTCGATGGGTGAGAGTGTTCCGGAATCAGCAAAGTAGGACACGTTCACATCGCAATCGTCGGGGATGCCGTTGCCATTGCAATCAGGCTCGCAGGAGTCGGGGATCGCGTTCAGGTTGCAGTCGAGCTCGATCCCGCTGGAGATGTCGCACTCGTCGGCGATGCCGTTGGTATTACAATCAGGCTCGCAGGAGTCGGGGATCCCGTTGAGGTTGCAGTCGAATTCGCTTCCGTTGGCGATGTCGCACTCGTCGGGGACGCCGTTGAGCGTGCAGTCCTGGCTGATGCCGATGAGAATATCATCAAAGTCCTCAATGCAGTTGAAGTTGCAATCCGGACCGAGGGGAGGTGAGAGGGTGCTGAGGCACTGCGAGGAATTCCGGAATGCGGTAATGTCGGTTATGGAGGTAGAACCGAATAGATCGACATTCGTGGAGCATCCACCAATGCTGGAGCACATGACGGCGCAGTCGGGATCGCTGTTGCAATGCAGGGCATTCCAGTTGTGTCCAACTTCGTGCGCGGTGAGGGCGACCCGGCGATCGAAATTGGCTGAAAACAGCGACTCGGACAAGCCGTAGCCGAAACCGGTGCTGAGATTGTCGCAAATAACCCCGCCGAATGCGTTGCCGATGATGCTCCCATTGAGGTTCTTGCCCGTCATCAGATGGGCAATGTCACGGGCGATGGGATCCGCCGAGCCGGGGGAATGTTCCGTGTTCCACAGGGTCCGGAACTCGTTCAGCAGGACGCCCGGGTCCGTGGAGTCGAGCAGGTCAGGTTCAGCCGTCTGCACCACGATTTCGGTAATGGTGTGGATGATGAGAACATCACGGATGTAGATGACGTTCATGGCGTTGACAATCGATTCGATGTCGGCCACGGTGATGGTAACATCGCTTCCGTTGAGCATGAAAAACTCAACATCCGCATCGAATGCGATTTCTGCGATACTGGGGCAATGAGAAGAGACGGAAAAATTTTTCTGCCCTACCACGGCCTGGTCGCGCAGGGGCAGTAGATCCGTGCCGCATCTGAAGTCGAGGGCGATCTCATCGATGCGATGAAACAATACATACTGGTTGGGCTCGGCATTCGGGAGAACTTCATCCAGGGGTTGGATGACCAGAACAGAATCCCCATCCATGATTCGCGCCCGTAGTTGACCGTTGATGATGGACGCGGCGGCAATGCTGCCGGCTTGCTGTCGCAACCGACCGCGATAGGTGGTCGGGGCGGGAAGGGGAAAGGGATGCATCTGGCCGCGGGCATCCCGGGTGCGCACCCGGAATCCGTCTGATCTGACGGAATAAGGGGCGAGATCGAGTTCGACGATTTCGCCATCCAGTTTCAAGGAAATGGTGAAAGCGCTGACTGGCCTAACCGGAATAGCCAGTTCCTGAATGTCATAACGGGCCAGACCGAGTCGCGTCAGAATGGTCTGGTCATCCTCGGCAGAGAGAACCTGCCCCTGAATGGGGGCGGAGACGGTCAGAATGCCCAGTACCACCAGTAATGTGGAGAGACGAGAGGCAGATCGGATCAGAGTAAGGACAAACATGAAGCGTACCCTTTTCTCATCTCACCCCCAATCAGAAAACGTCTCAGGAGGTGATTTTATACCTAAAGATACTTCAAATATGGCCGTAGTCAACCCTTTATAAAGTTGGGTCTTCAGGAAATCGTGCGGGTCGATTCGGCTGGTTTATGCGTTCTTTGGGGGGCTTCGCCTTGAGTTTCCAGGCCCCCCGCACCGCGAACCCGACGAAGAGCTGATCCGCTGGTCAGGATCCTCCGACGCAGGTTTCAGCGATCGCTTCGTTGCCGGTGCCGAGGATAAGAGTGTCGAGGAGGGTGGTTTCCGTCCAGCCTTTCAGCGCAGCCGCGTCTAGGTCGATGGTTGCAAAATCGGCGTGATGGCCTTTGGCGATCTTTCCCACCTTCAGTCCCAGCGATCGTGCCCCGTTGCTCGTGGCCATCTCCAGCAGCTTCGTCCCCACGTTGCCCTGCCCGTCAACGCACACCCCCCTCTTCTGCAAACGCAGACGCTGGCCGTATTCCAGCAGACGCATTTCCTCGGTGAAGCACAAGCGCGAGTTGGAGTCGGTGCCGAGGCAGATTCTGCCGTCGTTTCGCAGGAGGCGGGGGACGTTCGCCAGACCGTCCCCCAGGTTCGCCTCCGTAAGCGGACAGATGCAGACGTTGCCCCCGGATGCGAGGAATTCGTCCATGTCCTTGTCCGCCGTGTGCGTGCAATGCACCGCGGTAAGGAAGGGGCTGATCTCCAGCCGCTCATTGAGCAGGGCCATCGGCGGCTTGTGATACGCCTCGATGCACTCGATAATTTCCTGGGGCTGCTCCTCCACGTGCATGTGAAAGACCATCCCCCGTTTGCACGCCTCCTCGTGCAGCGCAACCAGATCATCCAGCGGCACCGCCCGAATCGAATGCGCCACCACCCCCAACGACTGCGTTGCGGGATCGATCAACTCGGCGAGCATGTCCATCTGATCCCAGTACGCCTCCAGCGATGGCGTGGCGAAACGGTCCTGTCCCCGTCCGAGGGGTTTTCTGATGCCGCCGGTTTTATAAAAGACGTTGAGCAGGGCGATACGAATGCCGGCATCCGCCGCCGCCTTCAACACCACCTCATCAAAAGTGTATCCGGCCTTGGACTGATCGTGATGCAGGTAGTGAAACTCCCCCACAGTGGTTATGCCGCACGCAAGCATTTCCGAGAATGCCTGCTTGGACAACTCATAGATGATCTCCGCATCGATCCGCTCCACCAGATCGTACATCGCCTCGCGCCATGTCCAGAAGCTCCCCTCCCCTTTCGGAAACGTCTCGCCCAAACCGCGCAAGCCCCTCTGAAAGGCGTGACTGTGGGCGTTGACGAAACCCGGCAGCAGAGCTTTTCTCTCCAGGCGTCTTGTCGTCGCGCCATCGACCTTCCCCACCGATGCAATCACACCATCTTCATTGACGGCAATACGCACATCCCGCTCGAACGATGTTCCCGTCCAGACAAGATCCGCCTCGATGATCTGTGATTCGCTCATGTTGCTCTTACGCCATGCAAAGTCGCTGGATAAGCTTCTCCACAACCTCCGCCGCCTTCATAAACTCATCAATAGGCAGAAACTCGTTGGGTTTGTGGGCGACGCTGATCGTGCCAGGGCCGTACAGCACGCATTCCATCCCCAGTCCGTCCTGAAACGGTCCCGCATCGCTGGCATAGGTTTCGCCATACGTTTCGGTCTGGCCGATGATGCCGCACAGTTCCCGATACACGTTCGCATCTTCACTCAGGAGCATCGGCGGACTTTCATTCAGTTGCTCAATGGCATGCTCCCGTCCCGCAAGGGTCTGTTCGATGGCGCTGCGCACCCCGGGAATGACCTCGGAACCGCGCTGACCCGGCAGCAAACGTATGCTCACCTCCAGCACGCAGACATCCGGCACGATGTTGATTGCGCTTCCCCCCCGGATCGTGGTCACACTGAGCACCGGATAGGGAACATCCGGAAAATGCTGACTTGACTCCAGCCGAACCTTGCCGAACTGTTTTTGCAGTTCAATGAGGGTGGTGATGAGGTCACCCGCGGGCTCGATTGCGTTGACTCCGAGATGAGGCGAGCCGCTGTGGGCGGATGTGCCGCGGATAGTGATGCGGAGGGAGAGATGCCCCTTGTGCATCCGCACCGCCTTGAGCGATGTCGGCTCGCCGATGAGGGCATTTTTGGGCAAGCGCCGATCCTTGGGCCAGTGTCGCGCGAAATACTGCGCCCCCAGCGTCCCCAACTCCTCGTCATAGGTGAGAAGAATTCCCAGGGGGCGGGTGAGCGTCTTGATATCGACGTTCGCCAATG